>CAYNTN010000008.1:0-60570 GCA_964399995.1 uncultured Ignavibacteriaceae bacterium | reverse complement strand
TAAAAGCATGCGGGGATGACAACTTGGGTTTTTCAGAAGCTTCTAATTACTAATTAGATTACAACTGACAATTGCCGGGGAGAAGGTTTTTTAGATTCTTTCCGGCTTTTTTATTTATAATATGATAATATCTCCAGCAGGAATTTTAAATTCTTATTGCTTATTTTTTACAGTAGCATAAGTAACACATTAAAAAAATGTATTTAATACTTAATACTTAGTACCTAATGAATCTTGAAACCCTCATACATCAAAAAATCACTCGCAGACATTTACTGAAGCAAACCGGTAAAGCATCTGCATTTCTAACGATAGGAACAATACTGCCGAAAGAATTTTTTGAACTGAAGTTTTTTAGTAAAAACAATAATCCGGCGAACGATATAATTTTTAAACCAATAGACGCCTCCGATAAAGACATGTTTATTTTACCCGAAGGATTTGATTATAAAATCATCAGAATGTGGGGAGATAAGATAAGTGAAACGGAATTCTTCGGATTCAACAATGACTTTGTCGGTTACCTGCCGATTGATTTATTGTCGGGAGGAAATAATTCGGATGACGGATTGCTTATTGTAAATCATGAATTTCCATCACCGCTGTTTATAAATAATTATACCGATGAAGATTTTAAGAAAGGAAGGATAAAGACAAAGGAAGAAGTTGATGCTGAAAAGAGAAGTGTAGGGATTTCAATATTCAGGGTAAAGCGGAATAACAGTGAATGGAAGTTTGTCGAAGATGAAAATTATAACAGAATGATTGATGCCAATACACCTATAAAGATATGCGGCAAAGCTGCTAATACGTCCGAACTGAAATTCACCGAATATGCAACGGGGACTCTAGCCAACTGCAGCGGTGGATTTACTCCATGGGGAACGTATCTCAGCGGTGAGGAAAATTTTCAGGATTATTTTGTATCGGATAATGTGTGGGAATACAGATGGAATGATACCGACAAGGATGCTGTCATCGAGCATTACGGGTGGGTAGTAGAAGTTGATCCTTTCGATAAGAATTCCGTTCCGAAGAAAAGAACTTCACTCGGAAGATTCAGGCATGAGAATGTTGCCATTGGAATTTCCGAAAATAAAAAAGTTGTGGCATACATGGGTGATGATAAAATAAATGAATGTGTGTATAAATTCATCAGCAGAAATAGTTATGACGAAACGAACCGTGAAAGGAACATGGATATTTTAGATGAAGGTGATCTTTACGTTGCGGATTTCGAAAATAACAAATGGCAGCTGGTCGATTACGATAAAAGAGAAGAACTGAAATCATCATTTTTATCACAGGCAGATGTTTTAATTAATTGTGACAGATCTTCCAAACTGGTTGGTGGTACGGAGTGCAACCGTCCGGAAGATATTGAAATCAATCCCTTAGATAAGTCAGTCTTCATTGCATTTACCAACAATTCTAAAAAAGAAGATTATGACGGAAGCATTGTAAGAATTATTGAAAAGGACAATGATCCCGGGAGTCTCGAATTTGATTGGGAAGTATTTGCAACAGGCGGAGTGGCTTCGGGATTTTCGTGTCCCGATAATCTTGTATTCGACAGTAAGGGAAATCTATGGGTGATGTGCGATGTATCAAATTCAAAGCTTAACAAAGGCAGATTTATTCCTTTCAAGAATAACTCGTTATTCATGATCCCGACCGCAGGCGAAAACAAAGGCAAAGCATTCAGGTTCGCTGCAGGACCTGTTGAATGTGAAATGTGCGGAGGAAATTTTACACCTGATGAATCTACGATGTTTGTCTCCGTTCAGCATCCCGGAGAAAATTCACTTACTCAGGATAATCCCACCAGCCGCTGGCCTAATCACGGTAATGACATTCCAAGACCTGCCGTGATTGCGATCACAGGATTTAAGAAATAAATAGATTTGGGAATTGGAATTGTTCATTATGCCGAGGTTGAGGCTTTTCATTTTTACATTAAAAGGCATGAACATTTCAGGGGAGACTATAATGTTTGAGATATTCTCACGCCTATAATATCAGACCCATTGCCGCCATTGCAACCATCAGAAGGTCTTCAATTATTGTAATTGTACTCATCGGCAAATTAAATATTGAACCGAGACAGGCGCATTTGATTTTCTTTTTATCCAGCACACTTTGTATAACTCCGATACTGCTGAATCCCATGACGATTATTGTTGCAAGATTTGTAATGAAGGGATTGAACGATATTAAATATGCAATGCCCAGTGCAAGCTCAATGAACGGGTAAATGTATCCGTAAGCATTCACTGTCTTAGCGAGCAGATCATATGTCGAATAACTCTCTGCAAATCCTTTCAGATCAAGTAACTTAAAGAATGAGAATACAAGAAAAAATCCAGCCATGAAATTATTCATGAGTTTATGCCAGTCGAATGAAGTGTCAATGGCAGTAATGATTGAAATTCCTGTTATGAAAATAAAAATAATGACTAAAGGCTTATAAGTTTCAAGCCAGCTCCGGTTTTCCTCAGTCATCATTGAATGAGTATAGTCTGAATTGTCTTCGGAAATCTTATATTTCCCGGACTGTGACAATGCATTCTGCAGTTCGGAAATACCAATATGTTTTTTCATTTCAATTACAGCTTTTCCGTCTTTGAGATTTACATCGGCAGATGTTACATCAGGCAGCTTCAGAATAGCTTCCTTTACATTTTCAGAGCAGCTTTCGCAGGTCATGCCTGATACGTTATATGAATGTGTCATTTAAAAATTTTAAATTGTATGCTAAAGAATAATTTGATACAATTTGACAGAATTACCTGATGCTTTCAATTACTTTTTATTTCCGCTGATTCACTATCCAAACGAATATTCCGAGAGTTCTTATTGAAATGACATAACGGGTCTTTTTTAATTATTATTTTCAGAGCAAATACTTATTCAATTCCGCAATCACCACGTGATAATCTTTCTCCAGTTCAAGAAATTTATCATAGGATGAGTAGTAATAATTAACTTCAAGAAAATATTCCACTGCGGAAATCTCACCTATGTTCAGTGCATTTATCAGCAGCTCCTCACTCTTTACCGATTCCAGTATAGACCGGTATTCATTCAATGCGTCCTTAAGAGTTTCATATTTTTCATACAACTGTCTTATTTCGTAGTAGTGTTCGTTTTTGTGTGACTCTATTTCAAGATTGGAGTACAATGTTTTTGATTTATAAAAATCAGTCCTGTAATTATTTTCCCATAACGGAATTGAAAACCCTAAATGAACTCCGTTAAAGTTCTGATTGGACAAACCGAGATAATAATAACCGATTTCAAATTTAGGAAGGCTTAGGGATTTGCTTAATTCAACCTGACCCTGATTAATGAGCTTTTCCTGAAGTAATAATTTCCTAAACGGGTCACTTTCTTCAATAGTACTTTCAAGCTTTTCAAATCCGGGTAACCCCGGGCTAACCGGATAAAGTGTATCAGAGAATACTATAATTTTCCCCCCGTTAAGTTCGGTAAGCTTTTGATTTAGTTCAGTGATTTTATTTTCTAATACACGCAAATCTGTTTTATTATTCAGAAGGTTAATTTTTGCCTTATTTACATCAAGAATGTTTCCCTCGCCTTTGTCTAATTTTATCTGATATAAATTTACAAGCGTTTCCGTCACAGAACCACGTACCTCCAACTGCTGCTTTAATTTATTTGAATAAATGAGCTCCATTAATATCAGCTTTGCTTCGAGCAAAACATTCTGGCGGAAAATATCTTTTTCAAAATTAGTCTGCTGAATCTTCAGATCGGATAATTTATTTCTTTTTGAATATGCTGTCGGAAAATCAAATGCCTGAATCACCTTGAACTCTGTCTGATCTCCCTGATTATCCGAAGATCCGAAAAGATTTGTGATCTCAACGAATGGATTATAAAGAGAAATTCCGACTTTGGATTCAAGCTTTTTAGACTTAAGCAGCTGCGCGTTTGCAATGAGTGATTTATTATTTCCGGCGATTTCAATCAGTACGGATTCAACACTGCTTTGTGTAAATGCATCAAAACAAATCATGAGATTAGCAAATATTAACACACTGATGATTGTTTTTTGTGATTTCATAAATTTATTTTCGATTAAAATTTTTCATTCTTTTTGTTTGAAAGATAATACACAACAGGCACTATAAGTAAGTTAAGAAGAGTAGAGCTTAACAGTCCTCCAAGAATTACTTTTGCCATCGGACTCTGAATTTCATTTCCGGGAAGATCACCGGCTATTGCAAGAGGTATTAAAGCCAGTCCTGCTGTAAGAGCTGTCATTAGTATCGGACTTAACCGGTCTCTCGAACCTTTAATAATAGTATCATAAAGATTCATTCCCTCTTTCTGAAGAGCGGAATATCTGGATATGAGCAGAATACCGTTACGTGTTGCTATTCCGAATAACGTAATGAATCCGATTATTGACGGTATGCTGATTATTTCCGAAGTGAAATAAATACTGAGTATTCCTCCAATCAAAGCCAGAGGAAGATTCAGGAGAATTATTGCCGACAACTTCATGCTTTTAAACTCCTGAAATAATAAAATAAAAATAATCAGAAGAGACAGAAATGATGATATCAATAACCTGCTTGATGCTTCGGCTTCAGCTTCGAACTGACCTCCGTATTCGATACTGTATCCTTCAGGCAATTTTATGGATGCTTCGACTTTCCGGCGGATCTCTTCAACCGTGCTTTTCTGATCACGACCGCTGACGTTTAAAGAGACAACTGTTTTTCTTTGAAGATTTTCACGGTTAATGGTGTTTGGTCCGGAGGAAGAAACAATGTCCGCTACATAGCTTAACGGAATCTTATCACCGCTGCGTGTATCAATCATTGCATTTTTTATATTTTCAATACTCCCTCTGCTGTTATCATCGAATCTTAAAATAATATCGAATCTCTGTGAGCCCTCAAAAACTTCCGAAACTTTTTCACCCGCAAAACCTACATCAACCATTTCGGAAAATTCACCTATTGTAATTCCGTATTTCGAAAGTATCTCCCGCTTTGCTTTAATTTTTATCTGAGGTATCTCAATCTGCTGCTCTACCGAAACATCAACAACTCCCTCAATGCCTTCAATTGCAGATTTGACTTTGTTGGAAATTGAAAACATTGAGTTCAGATCCTGTCCGAAAATCTTAACGGCAATGTTTGATCTTGTACCGGAAAGCATATGATCTATCCTGTGCCCGATCGGCTGCCCGATGGTAATATTTACACCTGAGATTGCATCTAATTTTTCTCTTACTTCCTCCATAAAATCCTTTCTGCTCCTGTCTTTTAATATAAACGGAGCGTCAATCTCAGAAGCGTTCACACCCTGCGCATGCTCGTCCAGCTCTGCACGGCCCGTTCTCCTTGTCGTAACTGAAATCTCGGGAATGGTTAACAATGTTCTTTCAATATCCAAACCGATCTTATTGCTTTCTTCAAGTGAAATTCCCGGAAGGCTAACAGCACTTATGACTAAAGAACCTTCGTTAAATTCCGGAAGGAAATTTCGTCCCAGAGAAACCAGTAATATAAGTGATATTACAAATAGTGCTGCCGAAAGACAAAGAACAAGTTTCCTGATTCGCATAACTTTTTTAAGTGTTGATGCATACAGTCCTTGAAGATACTTTACAAGTTTGCTTTCATCAGAATGTTTTTCGAGCATGCTGTCGCCTGTCAGTAAGTAGTTGCACAGTACAGGCGTGAGTGTTATTGATACAATAAGTGAAGCAAATAATGAAACTATAAATGAAATTCCTAGTGGCGCGAGGAGTCTTCCTTCCATTCCGGAAAGAAAAAATAAAGGAATGAAAGCGACAATTATTATTAATGTTGCATTAATGATCGAAGTTCTTATTTCAACCGAAGCATCAAATATTACTCTTAACTTATTTTCCTGCTCTCCCGGCGGTTTCCTGGAATTTTCTTTCAGCCTTTTGAAAACATTTTCAACATCTATGATTGCATCATCTACAAGCGCTCCAATCGCGATTGCCATACCTCCGAGGCTCATTGTATTGATAGTTAACCCAAGCCACTTCAGTGTGAGAATGGCGACAATAAGTGAAAGTGGAATTGCAATCAAAGATATGAATGTAGCTCTCCAGTTCATTAAAAAAACAAAAAGTACTATAATCACAAATAACGAACCTTCTATCAAAGTCTTATTTATATTGCTGATGGATGCATCTATAAAGTCTGCCTGACGGAATATTTTTGTATTTATGGTAATATCCTCCGGCAGTGATTTTTTTAGCTCAAGCATCACTTCATCAATTTTATCTGTAAGCTCCAGAGTATTTGTTGACGGCTGTTTCATGACGGTCATTATGATTGCAGGTTTACCGTTCATCGAACCGTCTCCGATTTTTGTCGAAGAGCCTATCCTGATTTCTGAAACGTCTTCAATCTTTACGGGATAATTATCAGTAGTCTTTATGACTGATTTTCCGATTTCAGAAACGTCAGTCGTTCTGCCTACACCGGTAATTATGTATTCATTACCGTATTCATTCATAAAACCGCCGGAAGAGTTTTGATTTGATTCTTCGGCAGCTTTCAAAAGTTCATTTATAGTTACTTTAAAGTAACTCATCTTTTGGGGAGAGACAAGAATCTGATATTGCTTATACTCACCGCCTAACACAACAACCTGCGATACACCTCCTGTAGCAAGCAGTTTTGGTCTTACTGACCAGTCCGCAATAGTTCTAAGCTCGATCGGTTTTGTATCTGTTGATGTTACACTAATCAGCATTATTTCTCCCATAATGGAAGACTGCGGCGCGAGTGTAGGATCGCCTGTTCCTTCGGGAAGCTTTCCTCTTGCCGATGAGATTTTTTCAGCTACGATCTGCCTGGCAACATATATTTCCGTTCCCCAGTCAAACTCTACCCAGACTATCGATATTCCTGCTGAAGATGATGACCTGACTCTTCTAACATTGGATGCTCCGTTAACTGCAGTTTCGATTTGAAATGTTACTAACCTTTCAACTTCATCCGGCGCCATTCCGTGAGCTTCAGTAATGACTACAACAGTTGGCGCTGTAAGATCCGGAAAGACATCAACTTCCATATTTATAGCAACATAGGTTCCGAAGACCAAAAGCAATGAACTTGCTATGACAACAAGCAATCTGTTTTGTAAAGAAAAATTTATTATTTTATTTAACATTTATTTTAATCTTTAATGTGTGTGACCATGTTCCGGCATAGTGCCGGACATTGAAGCTAACTTTATGTTGTATGCTCCTTTTGTGACAACCCGTTCACCTTCCGATATCCCGGATATTATTTCTACATTTATTCCGTCACCTGCTCCGGTCTTCACTTCTCTTTTTTGAAAGCTCTCTCCTGCTGTCTGAACATAAACATAAAACAGCCCCTGCTCTTCTATCAAAGAAGCTACAGGCACAATCAATGCATCTTTAATTTCCTTTGAGATCAGATAAACCTGTACGAATGAGCCCGGGATCAGACTTCCCCTGTTATCTATTTCAAAATTTACAGGTACATAATAATTGTTATTTCCCGTTGTCCTGCCGTAAGAAGTCAGTCTTCCGTTTAATTCAAGAGTATTGTAAACTTTGTTATCATACTCCGTCCTGAAATTTGCTGAAGTAAACATTCCGAGTTTGGAAAAATACTGCTGTGAGACTTCTGCTGTAAGTAATAATCTTCTGTTCTTCGTTATGCTTCCTAACGGCTGTCCTGCAGTAACATATTGTCCTTCGCTTACAAGAATATCTTTTATATATCCGCTCATAGGACTGTAAACATTTTCACCGTCACCGGAATAATTCCGTGAAATATTATCATAGATTATCTCAGCACTCTGCAGAGCTTTTTCCCTTTCAAGAAATTCCTTGGTGGAAATAATTTTATCTTTGACAAGCTCCTTACCTCTTTCATAATCAGCAAGAGCTTTTTCATACATCAGCTTCACCTCCTGAAATCGAACATCTATGTTCCCGTCAATTACATCACTTCCCTTTACACTGAACAACAATTCTCCTGAACCTACCTGCGCTCCCACTGTTGCATTGCTTTTTCCGATACTGACAATTCCCTGTGACTTTGCAACTACCATTGATTCATCACCCGGAGCGGAAGTAATTTGCCCGGACGTTTTTATGACTTCATTGAAGGGCTGCCTTCTGATCTCCTGATTTGCAAAATCTATTTTCCATGCCTGTTCTTTTAGAAAAGATATGTCGTCACCTCCCGATTCTTCTTTCTGTTCAAAGAGAGCAGACTCTTCACTGGGGTAAACAGTTACATTTTCAATGATTATCTGATCAAGAAACATTTCGGTTTGTATATCAAATATCAATTGACCTTTGCCGGCTGTTTCAGGAGTTAAGGCAAGCCGGAAAATTCCGGGTGAAGAAGGTGAGTTCGATATAATGCTTTGCTCTTTACCGCCAACCTTTAATCTCAGCGTTACAGTGCCTTCAGTGTATGCCTTGAATGATTCACCAAGATGAGTGAAATGTGCGGCGAATCTTGATTCGTCTCGGGCTACTAATGGCTTGAACTCTACAAACAGCTCGGTTGTATCTGTATACAAAGTATAAGCTAATGGTTCAAGTCCGGGTTCATCATTGCTTCCCGCATTTTCATTATGATTATCTTTTCCGCAACCTGTAAATAAGACACTGATAGAAATTGCGAGAATGAATATTATTTTTTTCATATTTAAAAAATTATTATTTAAATTCTGGTTGTATCTAAGACTATTGTCTTAAATATTCACAATGCCGGTGCTTTTAATTTGTTTAATAAAGAGCTGAATTATTTTTTAGTAAATAATAGACTTCTTTTTAAAGGTGACCGGTAATATAAGAATTGTTTATGAAAGGGGCGGAGCTCTTAAGCCGGAATTACTAAAAGTGATTTTAAAAAAATTTGTAACGGAGTTGTCAATTTGGAGATAAGAATGCAGCGGAGGTGAAGTATTTATTATTAGATGATCAATATCATAATGAAGTGATTGAAACTTTGTTTTGCATGAAAATATTAAATTTGAAAAATGATTAACAATAAAAACATCTTTTTTACCGGAATGATGATAACCCTGAAATATTTCAGATAATTTGAAATCATCGGAATGACACTGATCTTCAGCGGCATGACACTGGGAAAATACGTCTTTTTCGTGGTGATCATGCGGGAAAATACTATGCCCGAGGATCAGAACATAAGAAAGGAAAAATAAAATTATTGTTATTTTTTTGTTGATCATTTTTTGATGAATAAAAATAGTTTTCTTTTTTTAATAAATAAAGACATTAGGCATGATTTATCATGATTTATTTTCATATTAATTTTAAATTGTAAAAATGACAGGATGCGGTTAATTTTGTAAAATAGATTTTTAAGGACTGTAAATGATAAAGCTTTAATTTCATCAGATAGATTGTTTCCTATTGCATTACTGAGTTTCCGAAACCATTTGCTAATGTATTCTATTGTAAAAAGGACATAAACATTTCTTCAAAAATAAATTAAAAAAATGGAAGACTTCTTAAAGAGAAATAAAGTAAAAATAATAGTAGCTTTAATTGCAGTACTGTTTTCTGCTTACATCATCAATGGAATTAATGAACACAGCATCATTCCCGACCACATACATTCAATAGATGACAAAGCACCGGAAGAGAGAACCGACGAAGATAATATTGTCATACTGAGAAGGTCTTTGCAGAATGATCCTGATAATGTTAGTTACATGTTAGAACTGTCCGATTTGTATGTTAAGACACAGGATGTAAGTGAAGCCAAAAAAACACTTAAAAAAATTTTAGAGATAGATCCATACAACAAAGAAGCCGGTGAGAGGCTGAAACAATTAGATTAGCTGCCTGATGTTTTCTTCAAAATCCCTATACCTATGAGAGATGAAGGATAGAAAGAATTCGAGCTTTAAAATATGACAGTTTATAGTCAAAAGAGATATGTGGATTTAAACAAAAAACCCCGCGATAAACTGCGGGGCTAATTAAAGGAAGAACAAATATGAAAGAACATTTGCCGGCGGGCGCCGGCATTACAAACATAATAAAATATTTTATAAAAAAAAAGCAAATAATTGTATACAATTCTGACAAAAATATTTCGACGTACGTGAATAATTTTCCATGCAATTTATTTAAACTAAATAAGGCTGACATTTGTCCATTCGTTTAATTTTAACACTTTTTTAATACCCGTTTAAGGAATTATTAATCATTTTTTCAAATTAATATATACAGTATATTTCTTACAAGTAAACCACTTAAGTAATTTGAACAAACCTGTACGAAACATCTCGATTATTCTGATATTAATAGTCATTGGAGCACTGCTTATAGTTCCCAAAATATTATCCGAAAAGAATAAACAGCAAACATCTTCAGGACCCGGTACACAACAGATAACCCCCGTAGATGTATTTGTCATAAAGCCGGTAAATCTGGAAAACGAAGTGGCTACTGTAGGGACAATAGTTGCAAATGAAGAGGTCGAAATCAAGAGTGAATTAACACGCAAAATTACGGGGATATATTTTAAGGAAGGTTCCTTTGTACCGAGAGGTAAGGTTTTATTTAAATTGGATGATTCGGATATACTGGCAAGGTTAAGAAGACTCGATCTTGATGAAGAGCTGAACATTAAGCAACAAGAAAGGGAAAAGCTATTGCTGGACAAGGGTTTGCTTACGCCTGATGAATATGACGTGAGAGAAGCCAACATTGAAAAAATAAGAGCTGACATTGAAGTGCTTGAAGTTGAACTTTCAAAGACAGAGATAACCGCTCCTTTCTCCGGCATTACAGGATTCAGAAATGTCAGCATCGGGAGTCTTGTAAATAATTCTGTCGTTTTGACCACAATTCAGGATATCAACAGGGTAAAAGTGGATTTTTCAATTCCGGAGAAATATATTAGTTCATTTAATAAGGGACAGGAAGTTACTTTCAAAGTGGAAGGCTATGAAGATGATTTTTCAGGGACAGTTATTTCATATGAACCTAATCTCAATGAAAGCACAAGATCAATTGTTCTTCGCGCATCTGCCAATAATAAAGGCACAAGGCTGCTTCCGGGTTCATTTGTAAAAGTAAAACTTAGACTTGATAACATTGATGATGCAATTATGATACCTACGGAATCCATTGTTCCTAAGCTCAAAGGTCAAAGCGTTTATCTTTACCAAAACGGACTTGCAGTATTGAAAGATGTAGACATGGGATTGAGAACAGATAAAGAAGTTCAGATTACCTCCAGTTTAAATCCGGGTGACACGGTAATCACTACAAATATCTTAAGACTGAAACCTGAAGCTAAAGTGAAAATTGTAAACGTCAATTAGACTGTTACAACTTAAATTCTACTCAAAAGGTAAGAATATTATTCAATAAATAAAATTAGTTAAGTTTTGAAATTATATTTTACCACTAAGCACACTAAGTACACTAAGCATACTAAGAAAAAATGATTTTAAAAAAAAAATATCTTTGTGTTCTTAGTGTACTTAGTGGTAAAAAAAATATCGCTTTTTAGATAGTATAAAATAAGATATGAACAAATAACATTTTCAATTTTGGTACGGCTATGCTAGTTTAGGAATTAGGAATTAGTTAATTCTTAATTTTTAATTCCTAATTCTTAATTTTTAATTCTAAATTCTTTATACCAGAAATGAGTTTATCGTCAGTTTGCATAAAAAGACCGGTTTTATCAATTGTACTGTCAATAATATTGGTATTATTTGGAATAGTTGGATTTCTGAGTTTGGAAGTAAGAGAGTATCCGAATATTGATCCTCCGATAATAACAGTTAATACGTCATACCCGGGTGCAAATTCAGATGTAATTGAAGCGCAGGTAACGGAACCTCTCGAACAGTCAATTAACGGAATTGACGGAATCAGAATTATGTCAAGTACAAGCCGTGAGCAGCAAAGCCAGATAACGGTTGAGTTTGATCTGGAAAAAGACATAGATGCTGCTGCGAATGATGTGAGAGACCGTGTTTCAAGAGTTCTTCGTCAGCTGCCGCCTGATATTGATCCGCCTGTGGTAGAGAAATCCGATGCTGATGCTGTTCCTATTATAATAGTTTTTGTAAGCAGTGATAACATGAACATTCTGGACGTTAATACATTTGCTTCAAATGTGATCGCTGAAAAAGTTCAGACAATTCAGGGGGTCAGCGCTACAAGACTTTTTGGTGAAAGAAAATATGCCATGAGAATCAGATTGGACCCTGACAGGCTGAACTCTTTTAAGCTCACTGCTTCTGAAATTCAGAGAGTACTGGAAAGAGAAAATCTCGAATTGCCGTCAGGAAGAATTGAAGGCGACAAGACTGAATTAACTATAAAGACATTCGGAAAACTTTCAACACCTGAAGAGTTCAATAAAATAATTGTAAAGCAGGAAGACGGAAGTATTGTAAGAATAAGCGATGTCGGGTTTGCCGAGTACGGAGCGGAGAATGAAAGGAATGAAGTGAAAGGAAAAGGAATACTTGGAGTCAACATTGCGATTATACCACAGCCCGGAGCGAACGTTCTTCAGATCTCGGATGAATTTAACAAAAGATTTGAAGAGATAAAGAAAGAATTACCTCCCGGAATGAAAGCGGAAGTTGTATTTGACTTTTCATCATTTGTCAGAAAAACTGTATTCGAAGTTGAAGAAACAATTTTCATTGCATTCGGATTGGTTGTACTGATAATTTATTTATTCTTAAGAGACTGGCGCTCTACATTCATACCCGTGATAGCAATTCCTGTATCCATTATCGCAACATTTTTCCTGATGAGTCTTGTAGGATTTTCAATTAATGTTCTAACATTGTTCGGAATCATACTTTCAATCGGTCTGGTATGTGACGATGCCATTGTTGTTTTGGAAAATATTTATTCAAAGATTGAATCCGGTATGTCACCGATGCAAGCGGCATATAAAGGATCCAAGGAAATCTTTTTTGCGGTAATTTCAACGACTATCACTTTAGCTGCGGTTTTCCTTCCAATAATGTTTTTGCAGGGATTAACGGGAAGATTGTTCAGAGAATTTGCAGTAGTGATAGCAGGTTCGGTGTTAATATCTGCATTTGTTGCTCTGACATTAAGTCCGATGCTTAGTTCAAGACTGTTAAAACATCACGAACCCAGCCGTTTCTATAAAATCACGGAGCCGTTTTTTATTTGGCTGAATAAAATTTACGTAAGGTCTCTTGATTTTTTTATGAGTGTGAGATGGATAAGTTTTGTAATTATGATAGCAGTCTTTGGATTAATTTACTGGATAGGATCAACTTTAAAATCAGAACTGGCACCTTTGGAAGACAGATCCAACTTAAGGATTCAGGTAACTGCTCCGGAAGGTTCTTCATTTGAGTTTACACAGAAATATATCAGGGAAATGGGACAGTATATTATAGATTCAATACCTGAAGCGTATTTTCCTGTTGAAATAGTTGCAGGCGGCGGCGGAGGCGGTGCAGTCAACAGCGGTGTTGTAAATATTTATCTTTCTGATCCTGAAAGCAGAACTAAAACACAGGAAGAAGTTTTCAGGAAATTGTCCAGAGAAGTAAATCAGTTTACTGGAGTAAGATCATCTGTCTCGCAACCTCCTACTATCGGAAGTCGCTTCGGAGGTCAGCCTGTTCAGCTTGTTTTGCTGGCTCAGAATTATGATAAGCTTGTTGAAGCATTACCCGTATTTCTTGAAGAAGCAAATAAAGACCCGAGACTTCAGTTTGTTGATGCAAATCTGAAAATAAATAAACCGGAAATTTCTCTTACAATTGACCGGGAGAAAGCAGCTGAATTGAATGTATCGGTAGAAGATATAGGAAGAACTTTACAGGTAGCATTCGGGGGGCAGAGGATGGGCTATTTTTTAAGAGACGGTAAACAGTATCAGGTCATCGGTCAGTTTAGCAGAGAGAACAGAGATAAACCTGCAGATTTAAAATCCTTATTTGTAAAAAATTCAAACGGAGAATTAATACAGCTTGAAAGTCTTGTGAAGCTTGATGAACAGGCGGTTCCGACATCAAGATTCAGATACAACCGGAATGTGTCAGCGACAGTTACAGCAGGTCTGAAACCGGGATATACTCTGGGAGACGGAAATGCCGCCATGCTGGAAATTGCAGACAGAGTACTCGATGAAAGTTTTACAACAGCTTTTTCAGGACAATCAAAGGATTTTGAAGAAAGTTCATCCAGCTTAATGTTTGTTTTCATATTTGCTATAATAATCATCTATCTTGTTTTGGCTGCGCAGTTCGAGAGTTTCGTTGACCCGCTGATTATCATACTTACAGTCCCTCTTGCTTTAGCAGGAGCTTTATTATCATTATGGTATTTCGACATGACTCTGAATATTTTCAGTCAGATAGGAATAATAATGTTAGTCGGACTTGTAACAAAGAATGCAATTTTGATTGTTGAATTTGCAAATCAGAAGAAGGAGCACGGTTTAGACAGATTTGAAGCTGTAAAGGAATCAGCAAAACAAAGATTCAGACCAATCATGATGACAAGTTTAGCAACAATATTGGGTATACTCCCGATAGCTCTCGGATTCGGGGCAGGGAGCAGAGTTTCTCTTGGAATAGCGGTTGTGGGCGGATTAATATTTTCAGGATTCCTGACTCTGTTTTTAGTCCCTGCAATTTATTCATATCTGTCAAGTAAGGAAGCAACAGTTGTGGAAGAAGAGAAATTTGAAATTGTGAAAGAGCCTGTTTTGGAATTATAAAAATTTTGTTTTCAGATTATGTTCGCTGAGTCTGTGCATGCCTACTCACCAATCCACTCATTCCCGACGCTCTAAACCGGAATCCAATCAAATTTTTTTCATTTTTACTCATCGTTGGAATTAAAAATCCTAATTTATTTTCGTGGCAAATGCCTATACTTTTTTTACTTTTTTCTTTTTGCTCAATTTTAAAATTTGATTTGCTTTCTCTATTAAATTCTTTTTCTGAATTTCCTTCAGAATCTGTTCTTTCGTTTTACCCTTTGTTGGTATTAAACCGATTAATATTTTTGCCATTGTGTTTTTCCTTATTTAAAATTGTTTAGCTTATGTTTGTTGAATTATTTCTTTTTATGCTTTTTTACTAATTCTTCAATAAAGTCATATTCTTCAGCCTGCTTAATAAAACTTTTCAATAAATTCATTAAGCTTTCTTCATGTTTCCTCTGATCGGGATGATTTAATATTTGTGAAAGTTTAAGCTTAATTGCTTCATCTTCGAGCATCCTCTTAGGACTTATCCATCCCGCATTTCCATTTTCATCTTCAGGTATCTCCCATGGTTTCATCTTATTAAGTTTATGCAAGTATCTTTCACATAGAGTTACCAAAGAATCCTCTTTCGCTCTGTGTCTTACCCTGTATAGTTTACATCTCTCAAGCATAAATTTTCTTGTAATCGAATTTGTGATAATATTAAATTCTTTTACTGGATTGTATTTTGGTTTCATAAATATAGATTAACGATCTGAGCTGTCCTGCATTGGCAAATCCGCCGTCTGAGGTCTTCCATACCGAATGTCCCCTGTCATTAGCTCCGAAACCATAATCATATGTCCGGTACCACTGAATTATTCTTACACTGTCGGTCTTGATCAAAAACGGACACTAATTAAAAATATAAAATACATATTCGTTTGATATCTAACATCAAAAACGTCTGGCGTCTTACGTTTGAAATTTGACATCTACAATTTAAACATTTGAAAGCGCTATCTCCGCCGCACGTTCGAGAGTAATTGATTTACCTTCATCATAATTTTTTAAATATTCTTCCGGACTTAACTTTTCACGAAGTTCATTATTGATTTTTTCCAGTTGTTCTTTGTAATCAATTGGTAACATAGTTCCCATTCTTTTAAGTGAGATATCAATTGCTCCGGTGAGCAATGCCGTGCATTCAAATTTATTATTGTCATATAGGATATGAATGAGACCGATAATGGAATATGCTATTCCAAGTTTATCTTCTATTTCCAGCCTTAATGAGAGACTCTCTTTCAAAAGATTCTTTGCCCGCGCCTTATTGTTCAGATGCAGCTCTAAATTACCGATGTTACTTAAGTCATCGGCAATACCTATTTGATAGCCCATCTCCTGTGACATCGCCAGACTGTCATTCAGATACTTGAACGCCTGCTCAAAATTTCCTTGTTTGAATGCGATGTTTCCCAAACCGCTTAGTGAATAAACAATAGCTCGTTTTTCTCCAAGCTCCTGTGATAATATAAGGCTCTCTTCAAGTAGCTTTTGAGCGGTTTCATATTTCCTTTGTTCGTATGCTGACATCCCTAAACTTCCGAGTGTAGAGACAACTCCGCGTTTCTCTCCCACCACACGGGATATTTCAAGACTCTCCTGAAAAAGTTTCTCCGCATTCTCATGATTGCCTCTGCTATTTTCTAAATTACCAAGGTTATAAAGTGAGGTTGAAATGCCGATCTTATCATCCAGCTTCCTGCTCAGTTCAAGATATTCCTTATAATACCTCTCGGCTTTATCAAAATTCCACAGGAAGAATTCTATATTTCCAATGTTATTCAGTGAGTTAGCGATACCACGCTTATCTTTCAGATCTTTGAACATTGCAAGGCTCTCATCATAAAATTTCAGAGATTGCCTGCTGTCTCCCATATAATGTGAAATCATACCAAGTGTACTCAAAGTGGTTGCAACGTTGCGCTTCTCTCCGAGCCTGCGCCTTATCTCAAGACTCTTTTCCAGGTATTTCTCGGCCTGATCAAAATTACCCTGATTTGAAGTAAGCATTCCAATCCAGTAAAAAGCCTTTCCAAGTGAAGACGGATTGATATCCTCAGCCTTATCTATGATTCTTTTCAGTAATATGCCTGTACAATAGTGCCCCCGGATTTCCCAGAAATTTCCTAATGCTCCGGCAAGCCTGGCGCCTTTTTCCCTGTCACCCCCTCTGATTGACCATTCAATAGCAGATTTAAGATTACCATGTTCGGCATCCAGTTTTTCCAGCCATGTGTATAATCCGGATTTTTTAAGTTCCGGCTCAGCAGTTTCCGAAACCTCCATAAAATAAATCAAATGCCTGTTTGATATATCTTCTGCCTCCCCGGCTTCGTTAAGTTTTTCCTTTCCGTATTGCTTTAAAGTTTCAAGCATCCTGTACCTGTCTTTCTCCCTCTCAAAAATAATTATTGATTTCTCCGTCAGCTCATCTGACAGTTCCAGTACTTCTTCCTTTTTTATTTTTTCACCGGAACAGATTTTCTCCGCTGCATCCAGAGTCCATCCTCCCGTAAATATCGATAATCTTCTCCAGATTATTTTCTCTTTTTCCGAAGCAAGATCATAACTCCAGTCTATCAGTGCTCTCAGCGTCTGCTGCCTCGGCAAAGCAGTTCTTTTTCCTCCCGTTAATAAATTGAAACTGTCATTCAGCCTTTCATGGATTTTTTCAACAGGTATGATTTTCACACGTGCTGCTGCAAGCTCGATCGCCAATGGAATTCCGTCAAGCTGACAGCATATCGCGGCAATAGCCTGTGCATTTTCATTGTTTAATCTGAAGTTTACATCCACGGATAATGCTCTTTCGATAAATAATCTTACTGACTCATACTGCATTAACTTCTCAGGGGAGTACTCTTTTTTGGTGTCGGGGACTTCAAGAGAAGGCACACGGTGGATCTGCTCTCCGTTGCATTTCAATGCTTCGCGCGTGGTCGATATTATTTTCAACCTTGGACATCTGCTTAGAAGCTTCTCGGCTAACCTTGCGCATGCTTCAATCAGATGTTCGCAGTTATCGAGTATCAGCAGGGCTTCCTTATCTTTTAAATGATCATAAAGCGTATCTTCCAAAGATCTTCCTGACTCTTCTTTCAATCCGAAAATATTCATGATTTCCTGAAGTAAAAGAGAAGGGTCCTGTAACGCAGCGAGCTCTGCAAACCAGACTCCGCTTGCAAAGTCATCTATTATATCTTCGGCAACTTTCAAAGCCAGCCTTGTTTTCCCCGCACCACCTGAACCTGTAAGGGTTAAGAGCCGTGTCTGCCTTAATAAAATTTTCACATTCTGAATTTCATCTTTACGTCCGATAAAACTCGTGAGCTGAGCCGGAAGATTATTTAGCCTTGCATCCATGGTCTTCAGGGGAGGGAAGTCTTCACGCAAACCTTTTGAATTTATTTGGTAGAGCTTTACTGGCTTGACCAGGTCTTTCAGTCTTCTTTCACCCAGGTCACGAAATGATATTTCATTTAGTAAATTCAGAGCTCCCGTTTCCGGGTTTTCAACAATATATTTTTCTATAGCTAATATATATGCTTCACCGGAGATCAGTATCTGACCTCCGTATGCAGCTGACATTAATCTGTTGGTTTGAGCAAGGGTCAAATATCCCCTGTACTTTTCTTCACCCCATTCAGCATTGCCTGAATGGATCCCCATTCGTACTTTTATTGCCGCATCTCCCCATTTTTCAATAAAAAGTTTTCTCTGCGCATCTACAGCAGCCCTGACAGCATCTTCCGCTTTTTCAAAAGCAGCGCAAAATGCATCGCCGACAATTTCGAAAACGAATCCGCTATTGGACTCAATTGCATTCTGCATGATCGAATGATGTCTGTCCAAAGCAGACTGAAGCGTATCGGGAAAATCCTGCGACAGCTTCGTACTGCCTTCTATGTCGGTGAAGAGAAATGTAACTAATCCTGTTGGTATATTCATTTTGTAAAATTACGAGTCCATAAAGTTACAAATTTCAAATTACAAATTTCGAGTTTCGAGTTACTAATATTTTCATTTACTGTATACGTTTGACGTTGTTAACTGCTCACTGCTCACTGCTAACTGCTAACTGCGATTATAATAGAAGTAGTTTAGAATAGTAAAATTGTAGTGCAATTTTCACATTAATATCCTCCCGTGTTAATTTTAAACAATTATTAATTGTGAAATATACCTTAATTTAAAAAATATATTTTCTTTAAATAATGTCAATCTCGTTCGCAGCTTTCCCTAAATGAAAAAAAGCGAATCATTAACTCTATGATCCGCTTTATATTGTTTCTAAATCTCTGTCTAAATCATTCCAGTTCGAACATAAATGAGCTCTAAGAACGGCAAAACAAATTCCCAATTTTACATAAAATGAAAATGCTATGCTTTGACCCTTAATCATTTAGGTCGGGGATCGAATCCCCCAGGACGCACAAATAAAGCGATAAAACATATTGTTTTGTAGTTTTTTGCATTTTATGAGAGTAGTTGAAATGACACTTATTAGAATGTTTTTAATGATCTCACTAATAACTTTACTAATAACCTTTTGGAGAGAATTTTTCAAAAATCAAAGAACCCATTAAGGGAAATTTTAGGTTTGTGAAAATCTTTAAACCCTTAACGGGTTTTTTAATTTTGATGAACTTGAATTGGTCACAGTTTGAATTTATTTGTTGCCAAAGTATATAAAATGGACATCGTAATCAACTTCTCTTTTCAGTTTAGTTTAAAACAAAAATTTCGTTTAGATTTTCATATTCTTGAGTGGATGTGTTAAAAAAGGATGAGTCTTAAAGAGGCACAAGTACATTGGTTAAAAGGAGTTGAATATTAGGTCGGAATCCGGCTATTGAGGTAATTCCAAACAATAACTCAGCTTCACTCCCTTTAAATAAGTAAATAAAAATTCAATAAAAATTTTTTAATTTTCAAAATATTTTTCCAACTCCTCATCTCGGAAATTAGGTCTTAGAGCTACTACTCTTAGGTAATGCTTCTTTGCTTCGTCTCTATCGTTAAACTTAATTTTTAATAGTACAGCTAAATTATAGTTTGCTATAGTATCATCTGGATTTATTTCTAATGCCCTTTCAAAATGATGCTTTGATTCTTCTTTTTCATCAAACTTTTCAAATAATAATAACGCTAAATTAGAATGTGCTTCAGCAAAATTTGGATTTATTTCTAATGCCCTTTCAAAATGATGCCTTGATTCTTCTTTTTCATCAAACTTTTCAAATAATAATAACGCTAAATTAGAATGTGCTTCAGCAAAATTTGGATTTATTTCTAATGCCCTTTCATAATGCTCCTTTGCTCTTTTTTTATCATCAAAATTATCTGCTAAAAAGTTCGCGAGGATATTATGAACTTCGCTAAAATTTGGATTTATTTCTAATGCCTTTTCAAAATGATGCTTTGCTCCTTCTTTATCATCAAACTTTTCATCTAATAATACCGCTAATTCCGAATGAGCTTCAGCGAAATTTGGATTTATTTCTATTGCCTTTTCATAATGCTCCTTTGCTCCATCTCTATCATCAAAATTATTTTCTAATAAATTCGCAAGGACATAATGAATTTCACTAAAATTTGGATCAATTTCTATTGCCTTTTCATAATGCTCCTTTGCTCCATCTCTATCACCAAAATTATTTTTCAATAGATTTGCTAAATTAATATGTGCTCCAATAGAATTTGGATTTATTTCTATTGCTTTTTCATAATGCTCCTTTGCTCTTTCTTTATCACCAAATTCATTTATAAATAATATTCCTAAATTATTATGTGCTTCAACATAATTTGGATTTATTTCTATTGCCTTTTCATAATAATTCTTTGTCTTCTCTCTACCGTGAAACTCATCTTGTGATAAAATGGCTAATTCATAATATGCTTCAACATATTTAGGATTTATTTCTAATATTTTTTTCAAATGTTCTTTTGCTGTTAATTCCGTCTGAAATCTGACCAAGATTCCGCGTAAAACTGACCACTCGGGTTAATTAAAATTAATCAGATTTAATCATACTTTTCAACCTAAAACTTTTACCGTTTATCAGAAACGGATAACTGTGATGCAGCAACCGGTCCAGTATGGCAGAGGCAACTGTATCATCATTAAATATCTCTCCCCATTCTTCAAAAGGTTTATTGGAAGTAACAATAACAGATCCTTTCTCATATCTTTTCGATATCATCTGAAAGAAAAGTCTGGACGTCTGTTTACTCAGGCTGAGATAACCGAGTTCATCAATGATCAGCAAATCAACTCTGGATAAAGTATCAAGTTTTTTATTAAGCTGGCCTGATACCTCAGCAGATGCAAGTTCTTCCGTAAGTTTTTCAGCAGTATAGAACAGCACTCTTTTCATAGCAGATGCAGCTTTGATTCCTATGCTGATAGCAAGATGTGTTTTACCAACTCCAGGAGCTCCGATAAAGATTATGTTTTTTGCAGTGTTTAAGAAATCAAGCGCAGCCAGTTCCCTGATCAGCTTTTCATTGAGCTTCGGCTGGTAGGAAAAATCAAACTCCTCCAGTCTTTTTATCTGCGGGAATGAGGCTATCTGCATTTTTCTGTTAACTGAACCTTCTATCTTTGATAAGATCTGCTGCTCAACTATTCTTAAGAGGTAATCTTGATAAGAAAGCTTTGTCCTTGCTGCTGATTCTGCTTCGGCAATGTATATCTCCCGTATTTTATGAAGCGAGAGTGTTTTTAAATATGTATCAAGTTTATTTTGTTCCATTGCTGCCATTGCTGTATTCTCCTTTTTAAATTTTACTTTATATTTTATTAAATTATTTTGTGATTGACCAAAAAAACGAGAAAGGCACTTTCAAAGTATTTTTTTTCTTTGTTCAGTGCTTTTTTCAATTTAGTCCTTCAGGAAACAAACGGTATTCGTTCATATCTCTTTTCACATTTATAAGAATATAGTTATCACCTAAGTAATTATCCCTTGCAGATTGTTGTACATCAAATTTTTGTTTATGATTTTTTTCCAGATACCCTGCGATAAAACTGCTGTTGAATACATTGTACTGAAGTGATTTATTTATGGCGTCAAGTGAGTCTTCTATGCAATAGAGTTTCATTATTTCCAGAATCTGGAATAACTGATATGAGGAATTAATTCTTTTAGATGCTTTAAGTTTTTCAATAAAGAGTTCTTTACCGGGAAACATATCAAGAAAGTTCATCTTCAGTCGCTCAAAGTTACCTCTGTCGGAGTTGTTCCCTCGGTAATGCTCCTGCTGTATGATAACGGCTGATTTCTTAAGAGACAGTTTATGAGTTGTAATGAGCTTATTGCTCTGCGAATAAACCTCAAGAATATATCCTTTTGATATTCTTATCCAGACCTGCTTGCCGGCAAACATCCAGGGAACAGAATAACGGCTGCCTCCAAAGGAGATCAGACAATCATATGTTACTTTTCTGAACTCTTCTTTTGTACCAATGTATCTTTGTTCGGGTAATGAAAGTAATGACGGTTGCTCTTTAGCAAACATCTCCTGAGGAATAGCTTTTGTGGTAGAATGTATTTTTTGGTTCACCTGCTTCTGGAAAGCTTTAAGCTTATCATATAGATCTTCAAATGAGGCAAACTCGCCTCCTGCAATGAAATGATTTTCAAGATAGCTAAAGGGTTTTTCCACTTTTCCTTTGCTCCACGGATGGGCAGGAAGCGAGCGTGAAGGTGAAAATCCATAGTGACCGCAGAAATGGAGATATCTCTGGTTCCACCGGAAATTATTTACCGAAGCATTATCTATAAACACTTTTGCATTATCTGTCTGTACTCTGCCGCAAACCCCGTTAGATTCTCTGATACTGTTTTCCAGAGCTTCAAATACTGCCGGCTGAGTCTGAGAAAGTGATACTTCCAGTATCAGGTATCGGCTGAACCCATTGATGTATGAAAATACATATATTACTGTCAACTCATTACCAATGAGTACGGTATATGGACTCCAGTCAAACTGGGACTGTTCACCCGGAGCTGTCTCATATGGAGTAAAATACTTTTGCTTTATCTCAAGTTTTATCTTCTTTAAATAAAAATAGAAACTCGTTTTTCCCCCCTTATATCCTTTTGATTTTATTTCTTCAAGTATCCTTGAACCTTTAAACTTCTTAACATTGACCATCTCAAATATCACTTCCTTAAATGGTTCAATGTCCGGATTTGGCTTTTCCGGTCTTTGATAATCAGGAGGACTTTCTCCTTCAAGAGCTTTTTTAACTGTATTATGGCTTACATGAAGAAATCTTGCTATCTCACGCAAGCTCATTGAGGGATTTTTTGCTTTGAGATTTTTGATTGTTATCCAATCATTCATTGTGATCACCCTTTACTCCTATTTATATAAAGATTTATAGAATATTAGATTAATTATTAAGAAATTAATCCCTTAAATCTTCTTTCTAAAGAGGAATATTTTATTAGTTTATTGAATATCGGGTGGTCAGTTTTCAGGCGGAAAAGTGGTCAGTTTTCAAGCGGAAAAAACATTTGCTCCAATTTTATCATTAAATTCGTTTGATAATAATAACGCTAAGTTGTAATGAGCATTAATATAATCTGGATTTGTTTCGATTGCTTTTTCATAGTATTTTTTTGCCCCGTTTTTATCATTATCAATTATTAATAACAAAGCTAAATTATAATACGCTAAGGCAAAATTTGGATTTATTATTATTGCCTTTTTATAATGTTCTTTTGCTCCGTCTTTATCATGATACTCGTCTAATAATAATAATGCTAAATTATTATGTGCTTCAGCAAAATTTGGATTAATTTCGATTGCCTTTTCAAAATGTTCGATTGCACCTTCTTTATCATGAAATTTATCAATTAATAAATTTGCTAAATTATTATGTGCTTCAGCATAATTTGGATTTATTTGAATAGCCTCATTATAATGTTTTCTAGCTTCCTTTATGTCATCAAACTCATTTTTCAATAATGTCGCCAAATTATTATGTGCAAAAGCATCTGATGGGAAAGTTTTAGACAAATAATCCGTATAATAGTGTTTGGCAACTTTGTAATCACCTTTGGCAGCAGCCAAATATGCTCTGTAGAAATATCCTCCAAAAAATTTGGGATTGTTTTCAATAAATTTATCTAACTTTATTTCTCTTTCCTGAATATCTTTAATATTACTAATCTTAAATAATTCATCAAGTAGTTCAGGATTTACATACTTTACAATATCTAAAATATCTTTATAATTGTTTTCTCTTAACTTCGAAAAACTAACAGATTTTTTATCTCCTACAATATCTAAGAATTCATCAATGTTAGAATAAATATTTTGTACCTTATTTAATTCTTTGCTCAGTTTTATACTTTTTTCTCGTGGTAATTCATTTAATTTATTATTCATAGCCTCGTATACTTTCTTCCAATATTCAATGTAGCCTTTTTTACCCTTGAAATCATAAATCCTTGCATTCTCCAAGACAATCAACAAAATTCTATCCTGAAAATCTTTTTCTTTCAAAAATTCACTAACTTCATACATGCAGTTTTCGGATTTAAGATACTCATCACTTATAATCATTAGAACATACCCGCTATCTCGTATCCGTTCCATAAATTTTTTTATACTTTCCATATAGCCAACATCTCGGATATCTCTTTGGAACATAATACCCTTACTTTTAAAGTCATTATCTATAGAATCAGCTATTTCCATATTCTTCCAACTGTACGAGAGAAATATATTTGGTTGTTTTTTCATTTCAATATATTATGTGAATTATTGCTTCAATCACTTTCCCAGTAGGCAAAATAGTTTGTGCTAATTCACCCAAGATAATTTCCTCAGTTTTATTTTGGATTCAGACAATAGTTGATTTCACTACCACCTGGTGGTAAGATGATCATACAAGTTTTTAGTTTGAAATTCAATAGTATTGTTAAATTGTAACGATTGCTTTTTACTAAGTTATACCCCAATTGTTTTCTTAGGTGAGATTCTTGTTCCTCTCAATGCAGGCTATTGTCATTTTTATTCTTACTGCCAATTTCATTTTTGATTTTTTATAGAAAATATTAATTATATTGACCTCCTAAAAGTTCACCTTCGAAGAGTGTCTTGTCATAAATTACAAACTTATTTCTTAAATCAGAAAAAAAACTTTGAACTGGCTCATTTTTTTTATGCTGCTCAAATGCTGCTTTATCTCTATAAGCTTCGTAAACATAGAATGCATTTTTGTTTTCCGGATCTTCAAGAAAGTTGAAAAGAAGTGTACCCTCTTCCTGCTCATTGGAAACTTTGCAGTCCCAATTTAAAAAATCGACAAGCTCCTCGCGTCTGCCTGGTTTTGCCTTTACATAGTAAAGAAGTGCAAACATATATTTCTTTGTGGATTTAAATTTGTAGATTATAAAAAGTGAATTTTTAATTTTGCACTTACTAAAGTCACACTCCTGGTATTTTCTTTTTCAACCGATATAATGATTCCTCTCGTGCCTTTAATGTGAAAGGAGTTTTTTTCAAGGCTGGAGGCAGCCAGTTCAACTTCTCAAGAGCATCCCAATCCTCCTCAAGAATTATTGAATCATCAAAGATGACTTTATCACCATCCATTTCAAATACATACGAGGGGCTTACAATGTATAATACATAACAAGGTTCAGCACTTCTGTTGATTAGCTGAAAAAAACCACCTGGTTTTGATAAAACTGCTACGTTCTCAAGAAGCTCTAATTCGTAATAAGATTTATCCGATACGTTATGCATGCGTACAACTAAATTACCCTTCCTCACAAATGTCACCTGTGAAACGAACTGCATAACATGGATTCTTGACTTGCTTCCGGCTTCTATCTCCCCTGCAGCAATACTTAAATTATCCAGTAAATCAAACGTCAAACCGCTTTCAGAATCCTTTGAATTCAAGAATGGAGAAACCAAAGTTCCGTCGGGAGCGAGAAAGTAATTTTTGATTTTGAAAATCCTTTGCATTTTATAATCCCTTAAGTTTCAATAATATAAATATTAATTATAATTCTTAAAATAATTTTCATTGCAATTCTTATTTTCATTTTGAACTTTTTGAATCAATCTCAAAAATCTCTCTTCCTTTTTGACCTAGTTTCTCCCGCAGAATTCTTCATTTGGCTTTCCAATTATATCCTCTATCCAATCTAAACTCCCAATTACCCAAGTTCCCATTTGATTAGGATTTAATTCTGCCGGGTATTTCTTGTTCTTAAAGTGAGCTTTTGCTGTATATAAATCCATACTATTAAATAATGTAGTGAGAATACCTGGGTTACAGTCTAATAAATAACCAGATTGAAATGCTATATCCGATAGGGCTCTCATAATTGCCGCAATATATTCTATAGATCCATTTGGAGTTTGTAGAATTTTCTTTCTATCAGTTTGGTTTTGTTTTGGAAGCAGATTAATATCCTCTATTTGCTTTGAGATGGGTAGACCCTCTGAGCTATAGTTCTCTTTGAAATGAACCTTTCCTGCTCCAATAAATCGAGCTGCACCAAACATTTGAGTCGACCAAATGTTTTCTAATGCCTCCCACGCGATTGCCCCTGCGATCGCACGTCGATCAATATGAAACTTCCTTTCATGTGTTTTGATATCGGCTTGATGAAAGTATAACCAGCCTTTCACCCGTTCTTGTGCTGTCTCGCCATACGGCGCATCCCAGAGTTCGATGGAGATACCCGGACTGGAGACTACAACTGGTTTAAGTATCATAGAGCAAAGTAATTGCCATGAATCCAAGTATGACTTATTTGCAGAATATGTTATTGGTGTTTGAGATTGATTTGGACCATAATTTGTCGAACAGAATTCTTCTTGGGGCACAACGATTATTTTGCCCGTCCTATCTTTAAGCTTTACATAGCCCCAATCATCTAATAGAATTTTTGGATTCGCATTTTTTGTAAGCTCCTCTAGTTTCCCGATAGATCTATCAGCATCCCTCCATAGAGGTTTATAACTTGGTTCCTTTGGGATTGTTGCAATAGGCGGAGAGTGAATAGATGAAGGTAATCTATTGCGGTGCTCCCGTATCTTTCTTTCTAAGATTGCAAGCAACTGAGTTCGGCTATGGGTTGATAAGTTCCAGAACAGGCGTGAAAGCTCGTCTTTAGGATTTAGTTTTAGTAGGCGCCCATTTAATACTTCAGCATGTGAAGAATCGACTCGTTCAAACTGCTCTACTAATCGTTTTCGACGTCGAAATAAGTCGGGGTCGTTAGGATCGATAAAGTGGAGTCTCAACAGATTTAAGATTGTTTCTTCTGGTTCGCCACCTTGGGTTAAGTCTAATAATGCAGCTCTAGTAGACGCAAGCTGATTTTCTTGAAGAACATCACTACTTTTTTCAATGTAATTCCAATGCCAGGGTTCCTTGGTATATTCTTCGAAGTCAAAGTTGCCTGCGTTTGCTATTAGCCATTTCCAAAAATTGGAATTACGCCATTGTGCATATTGTATCGAATAAGGGCCTAGATTTACATTAACAACTTTGCCATTTCTCTTTTCTTTACCTGTTATTGCAAAATCAATAGCTCTTCCATTATTATGATTACTATAACCCGGCGATCCATATAATTTCGAAATATATAAAGCCAGACTATTGACAGCACTATCGCTGAAATCATCCTTTTCAAAAAAGGGATTGATAAATTTTTTGCCTATGTAATACCCATTAATTCCTCTGTCATAATATTTATAGAATCGCTTGCTCCATGTATTGAATTGTTCTGTTGTTGACCTGTAACCACTTGCTATTTTGATTAAAATATTATCCCCTCTTGATGCTGCAGATTCTTTTGCTGCATCAAGTAATTTCTTTAAAGGTTCTAATATAATAGTATGAATTCTTTGACCATCAATTTTTGGAAATTTTTCGAACCCCGTTAAATCAGGAACAAAAGCTCTACCTTCTTTTTTGGCCTTATTCTGACTTAATCTAATGCATATTTTATAAACATTCTTTTTAAATTGATCTAAGGCGGAGTTTATATCCTTTGGTAGTCTTGAATAATGATATTTTGATTGTGGATTATCAGGAGGGAGATTTCCCGAAATGATTTTTTCAGACGGGACCTCTGTATCTAACTTGATGTCAAATCCATTTTTTTTCCAATGAATTGCTGGAAAGGCGATGTCATCTCCAGAGTATTAAAAATGGAATTGTCCCATCGTTTCATAAGATTCGTTAATTAAAGTGAAATAAGGGTCTCATGATTTCCTATCTGATAGGATTAATTCATAAAGTCAAACACCCAGATATAGCAACCATAATTATCAATTATTAAGGTTTTTCGCAACATTAAATAGTTTTTCGGCCATATCCAACCAGTTTTCAGAGGGCAGTATATCGAAACCCATTCTTCTCAATTCAAGATAAACTCCGTTGGTAGTGAGTTTTATTGCATTTGTAGGACCGGTTACCAATGTGTTAGCTCCTGAGGGTTTTTCAATTGAAAAACTATTCTCAACGATCGAGGTAACAAACTCCTTCCAAGTTGGTTTTAAAACCGATACCTTTCTTGAAAAAAGCCGTATATTTGGAGTATCGTTGATATTGGAATATCCTCCCTTCCTACCATCGATTTTTTTAGCAAGGCTGAATAGATTTTTCCAATTTTCATTTTCCCAAAAAACTTTTAAAAACAATTCTCTTTCTGGGTCATTCAACAAACAATGAAACATTTCTCTAAACCGGGTTTTGGAATGTAAAGGCACATATGCTTTTGAAAATATTTCCCTATCTCTTGGATCATCAGGAAGTACACTAGTCCAAAAATATTGAGCAAGCAATATAAGAAATCCGGTTAATGTATCACTGAAATTTTTATTGTCAATTTTTAAAGAATCAAAGATACCTTTTTTTAGGAAATACTCTCTCGCAACATTCACCCTATATTGAGCATTGAATAATGCGTCTGATCTTAAACCCTGTCTCATACCTGAACTTCCTGTTAATCCTACACCAATTCCTCTACCTTGAGTGCTTCGGATTAAATCTGCCAATTTACTTACCCGAGCAAGAGGAATGCACATAGTAACTTGTGGAACGCCTTTTATATCGCGATTGTCAGTATAATAATTTTGCATAACCGATACTGCATTTCTTAAAGGAAAAATAAAGTGATTTTTAGATATAAGTTCATCTTTAATTCTTAATATTCTTCCAACAGTTTGAGTATCTATAAATATACCTTCACCCGCAATACAGTTTACACATGCAGGATCCTTTTCAATTTTTACAATCTTTTTCTGAGCTTGTAGTGATACTTCCACATTCTTTAGCCATTGACCAATATTTGCAAAAGTTCTTTTAAGTTCAGTTAAACCTTTTGCACTTAACTTGAATCTTTTTGTATTTACTTCAATCTTATTACCATCAATTTTCGATATAAATCCATCACCCGATTTTGTATGTTCACTTATAACAATACCATCATCAAGCGTTCTTGACAGCTTTAGGTCAGATGTGATATTAAGCAACATATCAAATTCAAAATTAATTTTATTTTTTTTAAAAGGGTCAATTTTGCAAACAGGAACATTAACAAGCGACCCTGTAACTGGTATTCTGTATTCTACTAATGATTCCCCTTCACCGTATTCATAAAACTCATTCTCCATTTCACTTTCAACATATTCATAATCGGATTCGTCATCTTCTTTTTCATCTTCAATATATTCACTAGCGGACTTATCAATCTCATCTTCTATTTCACTTTCAATATATTCACTGTCTGATCCATCGTCCACCGATTCACTTTTCATATATTCATTCTCGGGTTTGTTTATCTCATCCTGTCCCAATTCATTTATAGAGTATTTATTATATTCATCTGTTTCAATTTTTTCATTCGTATCTTTAGTATAATCTTTTGTTTCAACAGTTTTATCATCGTAAAATAAATTATCTTCTTTCATTTCATCAAATTCGCTTTGTCCTAAATCAACATCTTCTTCATCATATTCATATTGCTCCTCTGCTTCAATCCCGTTATCATTAGCAATATTAACCGTTTTAAAATCATCGGCTTGAGTACTTTCTACAAGTTCTTCCTTTTCGTATAATTCCGGAGCAATTGTATCAATGAAAGGATTTGATAATTCGGGTATATTAAATCTTTTATCAACTTCTGCACTAGTTTCCTTTTCGCCGGAAAGCAAATCTATAAACGGAGATTCCATATTCAATTTAACTACTATTAATTAACTGAAAAAACTTTATCTCATCAATTCTTTAGCCGGCTGTGATAGTTCAATCACATTATCGTTGTTGTCTAAAAAAAATGCCAGCATTGTATTTCCTAATGGTTTATATCGAAACGGTTTTTTAAGTAACTTTGCACCTTTTTTTATAAGTTCTTCGGTAGCTTGATAAATATTATCTACAAGAAAACATAGATGTCTATAACCCTCATACTTTAAATGCTCATCTAAACTTTTTGGCACATCAAGTTTAGTTGGTTCGTAACCGCCTCCGACTATTTCTATCTTAAATAGTCCACCTATATCATAATAGGCAAACTTCATTCCTTTATCATCTGTCCATTCCTTAACACATTTGGCCTCAAATTTCTCTTGATACCACTTCGCGGTATCATCGAAGGTGCTGTTTTTCACGCGCAGTAAAATGTGGTCGGGTTTGAAGTTTATCTGAGGAGGTGCTTCTGTAACTTCGTTTTGATCAGGAAGCAAATCTATAAAAGGAGATTCCATATCAAAATTTTAATTTTAATGATTTCGTCAAAAAAGAAATAGCATAGTAAATTATAATCCTATTCTATTTATAATTTCTCTTACTCATTGTACTATCCGTTCAAACAAATCCTTTAAGTTAAACTTGGTTCCACCATCTTTCCATTCATTCTTCTCTGCTGTGCAATACTAACATTCCCTCTGATATTTGCTTCCGGATTTTTTATTCTGTGTCCTGTTGCTTTTTCCCAGTTGTTTATTAAAGTGAGAAAATTATTCATGTTTTGTTTATCAGTTGGGAAAGGAGGAGGAAGAGAAGCAGGAGGATTAAGACTGTATAACATAACTCTTATTCGAGTTGGATCTTCCAAATATCGTAGAGTGCCTGGAGGGACAGTTGGTGGCAGTGCACTTTCTAAAATATTAAAAATACTTAATGCTGGTCCCGCCATTTCAAAAAGTGATTCACATTTGCTATGAGCTGGAATACCAACCTTCGAACCAATTTTTAATAGTCTTTCACTTACTGAGCTAGATTGACAGTTTAAGAATTGAACAACAGGGGTATCACGAGAAATAATAAAGGTAAACCAAGAAGTCATCAACATTGCTGAATATTCTTCTCTGGACAAATTCATATTGGAATATAGGAATGTTCCATTTCCACCTCTCCTGGCCCACAGCAATTCCCGTAATTGCCTAGCCAAATCATTTATTATGTTGACATCAGCAGTATTTACTCCAGAAGTGTTTATCGAATTAATGTAGCCCTGCCAAATTTCGGAGAGAAATTTTTCGAACAAAGGAACAAACTGCATATTAGAGACCTTTGCTTTAATGTATGGCATTAAACCATTTGACGAATTAATATCTCCAAAGGCTAGATCCATCCCTAAGAGTCTCCAGTAAGCATTACGTCTAGATGCATCCGAATTAGGTCTTATTAAACTGCGGATATTGGCTGCTCGTGGTGTGTCATTTTTAAAGAAGAGTCTTTCGGAATTTTGAAGCCAATTGAATGCATAAGAATCGTTTATTATCCCAAATTCCTCTTCACTTAAATATTTTTCAATAAGCCTTTCGAAAATTTGAAGAATCCGTGTATTCTCAATTAAGTATGAATATATGAGATGATAATTGCTTGATTCTTCAAAAGTGGAAAATCTATTTGCTCCCGCCACAGCCGCTCTAGGAGCCTGCACACCATTGGTATCATAATTAAATTGGCTTCTCACGTCATGCCAGTGTAGTAACATAGCTCGCTCAATAACTTGCGGATCATCAAAAGCACAGAATCTCATTCGATCAGAAAAATCATAGCTAAAAGGGGGACCCAAAATTGGTACTGTACCTCCTGGTGGAAGTAATGAATAATCTACTATATAATCGCTTGTAATTGGTCTAGTACCGGGAATTACACCCGCCGCACCAGCATTAAGTGTAGTATAAATTAAATTATCAATTATATCCATAATTAAATTATTTTAATTAATTTTTAATACTAAATTTTTTTAAAAAAATACAGATTTCTATTTTCTGATCACATCAGGTAGAATTTGCATATTATTTCCAGGTCTAATATTTACAAATCCTTGACCTATAAACATTGAAGCTACTTGTTCGGCAATAGTTGGATTATTCGCCAAAAGTGGTGGAATTGGTTGGCCTAGCATTCTGAATAAAATTTCTTCAGTTTCTGCTATTTTTTCTTCTAAAGCAATTTTGTTTGAAGTTAACAAATTTAGCTGATTTAAAGTGATATTACGAGAATTAATTTTTTTTAAGAATTTCTCATATAAAACTATATTCTCTGCATAATCGGTTTTAAAAATTCTTTCCCATGTCTCTGGATCATTAGAATTCAACACATTATTATATACTCTGTTGTTCGTGAGATCATGCCAGTTAGTTGGAAGATTGTATATCATAATTAATTCAGTTTAAGTTGATAAATAATATTTATATTAATTCAATTCCACTGCAAACCCCAAACGCACCATCCATTGCTCCTGGAGTTTGTAATAAGATTCAAGGTCACCTTCGCCTGTTCCTATTTTATATCCGACTAATGCAAGTATTTTTATGCACTCTTTCCACAGCCAGGCATGTGAAGTATATAATGCCGGACCTGCTATGTATTCAAGTTTTTCTAATGCTTTGGAACTTACTCTTTCCGGGTTTATTATTTGAGATAATGATTGTCCGTTAAAAGCTCTGTAAGGTGTTTTCAGAATAATTCTGACTGCATCAGGTAATGCATTTACACACGTACGAATTAATTCAACAGAAGGAAAATTTACACTATCGATATCGTAATCATTTTTAAAAGATTCTTCCAACTGATCCCATGGTCCTTTTCCATAAAATTGCCGGCACATTTCAATTCCCATTATTACACGGACATAACTTACAGGGTGAGGATCCTGCACTCGAAATGCAAATACCGATAACAGATTTCCGCTAACAACATCATGTAATGCAGCGACCGAAGCAAAGCCTGTATGGCAAAATGCAAATGCATCTGCGGCTATTTCGCTTGCCCAGCTTGCAAAAACATTACTGACTGTTTCGTGATGACCTGAAAGATTTTTTTCTAAAGCATCCGCAAGTTCTTTATTCCAGCCGAGTATATGAGCAACCTGGTGACCTGTCTCATGAATAATTGCTGTCGGACGAAACAGGTTATGCTGTGTAACTTTAATTGCCGCTATCGGACTAATACTTCTATCCCACAATCTTAAACCTGCTTTCAATATTGAAGCTCCTACTCCCTTATCAATGTATGTTAATACCGGTGGTGATACTTTACCCAAGGGGGGTAGCAATTCTTCCATGCTTTTTAAGCAGAGAATATCACAGGCTCTTAACAGAGCGGCAACGTTAGGCGTTGTCCTTGAATTCACAGCAACAGTATAAAAATGCAAAGTCTCTTCAGCTTTGAGATACTGATCCCGTAATTCTGTAATCCTTCTTTTTAAGTTTTTGAATTCGGAATCACCGGCAGAAGAGTCAAGCATCTTATAAATATTATTTGCATTAGCAACAACATCATCTATACTTTTTTGTAATGACTTGCGCAGCATCATTCCTAATTTATAGTCAATTCCATTCCATGCCGTACCGGAAGCAAGATGATCAAGTGCAGATAAGCGTGAAGCCGCTTGCCGCCAATGTACTATTTGTCTCCTAAGCGATGAATAAACCGGATTTGTTATTGTTGCTGCATACATTTTTTAAACAAAATAAAATTTAATCAAAATTTTTTCCTGCTAAAACCTGAACTTCAGGAGCCGGGAATTTTGGCAGATTCAAGTTTGAGATATTCCCAGTTGATAATCTGCTTTTGAATGCATTAATGATAGTACTAAGATTTGACATTCCCTGGATATTAGTCCAGGTTAATTTTAATGTCACCCCATCCTGGGGTTGCGTCTGTGCATCTTTAAACTCATTTGCCCTGGATTTGAAATAATTTATTACAGCATAATATGCTCTATCAGAAATTCTATTTATTAACTTTTCTATTAGATTCTTTACAACATCTTTGTAAGCACTTTGCGAATACTTTCCTATGGTTTTTCCGATTGAAAACAAAAAATGCTCCTGACTGTCATCATAACTTTCCAAAAACATTTCGGGCATTGCTTCATGAACAATTTTTATTTTATTTCCGATATTGGAAATCAGAATACCGTGAAGCACATTTTTGACACCATTTCGAATATTCATAAAGGCGCCTGAATAATCATTTGAATTAAGTTTCTCTACAATGGCTCTTGCTTCTTCTTCACTGAAATAGTAAAATAATTTTATTTCATTGCGAACAAAGTTTATTGTGCCCTGTACATCGCCTGAGTTTGGGACTGCCGGTGTATAATCCTGAATTTCTGAACTTGCTAAACCGGTCTTACGGCGATAACCTCTTAATGCAACCGAAACCGTTTTTAAACGTGCACCTGGAATTTCCAGAAAATAAAATCGCTGACCTATAGCAGTTTTAAATCGTTTTGTTGTAAACTCTGCAGGAAAATCTTTTCCAAGTTTTGGCTCTTTCAACAGTAGAGATGCTGCCTGAACGGACAATGGGTGTAGCTGCTTGTATCCATAGCGAATTCCAAGTCCGGGTATTTTTTCAAAACGATTAATCAAATATAACTTTGTACCACCAATTCCTTCATACAAATGAACTCGTGCCTTAACAGGTGTGCTCAAATCAATATCAAGTTTATCTTTTAAAAATTTATTAAGTGGAATTCCTCTGAATGTGGTTATTGATGATGCTATATTATTATCAATAGTAGAATCGAATATTTTTGTATATTTTTTATACAAATGTCTTCGGCCCGAGCGCGGCATTAATACCCATGTCCCGGTATCGGAAGTGAGTCTTAAATTTGCCTTGAGATATTGCGCAGGAAAATTATTCGCAGCTGCTTTTTCAAATGCTTCAAGAGTTTCTGACATTAGAGATTCCTGGTCATCAAGTGAAGCTTCGTTATCCATATCCATATTTTGTATAGTTTCCTGTATTGTATTTGCAATTGCTTCATAAGCTAAATCGGACTCGTCAGATTCCTGTATTTCGAAACCGATGCTTCTCATACCTGTATCAATTATACTTACCGACAAAGGCTTTGCAACATTTTGGGGAACAAATTTCGAAACAAGTTTGGCTAAAATTCCTGCAAGAAAATTAACCACCCTCTTCCTCCCCACTATTGAAATTCCCATTTTGATAAGAGGCCGTAGTGCTTGTATGGCAACAGGTAGAAATCTTTCGATTGCAGGTGCAGGGCTTTCGCCGGGTTGCAGTTCCTTTAGTTCACTTATAAATTGGTTTCTCGCCTCATTGAGCGAGCTATCATCTACACCATTAGTTTCATAATCATTTTGTCTCTCAAGATCATCGGAGGATGACTCATAATTCATTATTAAGTTTTCAGAATCAACATCTTCCGTCGAAAAAACTAAATTTGCAATGTGACCATCCAGTTCTGTTTGAATAGCTTCGAAATTTCCGGTCGCCGGGATATCACCTGATTCGGTAATTATATCTCCAGAAGTTTCAAGATTCAAAAATTTCTTCGCTAATGTTTGTGCATACGGCTGAAGATTTTTTGGAAGCTTGCCTATAGCATACTTCAAGACTTTATTCAATAAGGGTTTGATTAATCTTTTTAATCTTCCCAAAATGATGTTAATTGGCAGCAACTTACCAACAACAGCCACACCTTTTTTGGCAAGATTAACACCTGTTTTAACCACAGATTTAATCTTTTTAAATATTGATCCAAATAGTTGTTCCTGTGCCGGAGAAAATTTTGTATGGTCAAATTCAAGTTGTTGAAAAAAATCATCAATCTCTGATTCTGAAGTGTCTGGAAAATTGTTTCCGGAAAAACGTTGACTAACCCGGTCAATCATCTGAATGGTTTCGTTATAAAAAGGAGAGAAATAGTTATTTGCCTCCCTCGTCGCAAAAGGAATAAAATTATCTCCCATCGCAGACTCATTGGATATTCTCGTGTTCCATAAATCCTCTACTTCTGAAGCCAGATCATACAGATTTTCATTGAACTCATCTTCATAAAGCTCTGACAAAAAATTTACAAAATCACCTGCAACAGGTGAATTTGGAATTTGACCGGGAATTATTGTTTCATAAGTTCTGGCGAATGGACTTTCGAAATTGGTTGCAAAATTATTAGAATATGACGAAGGTGATTCATTAACACTTTCATTTTGACTTACTGTTGCATCTCCAAAAGGAGTATCAAAATCTTCAAGTTGAACATTTGTTTCATTTAGAGAAGAGTTAATCATGAGGATAGTATTAATTTGTAAATATTAACTTTACAAAAATAATCTTTTAATATTGAAAAGTTCAATCCCCCGAAAGAGTGATTTTTTTATAGAGGCGAATAGTCGAAAGCTATTTATCAAAAAATGTTTGATGATAAAAATTAATCAATGCAGCAACGTTTTTCGCACCGGTTTTTTCGAGAATATGTTTTCTGTGAGACTTGACTGTTTCAAAACTTATGAAAAGTTTTTCTGCTATTTCCTCACTTGATAAACCTTGCATCAATAAGCCAACTATTTCAATTTCTCTTGTTGATAATTTTTGAGTTGTAATGTTTTCCGTTTTACTTAATTTCTTCTTAATTAAAGTTACCATAAAATCTCTGTCATCCGTTTCTATTTCCAGGTTAAAGCAAAGCTTTTTTCCGAAAGGTCTTGCTGTAGCAACAAGCTCGTGAACTTTATGAAGCAGTTGAGATTCAGTATCACTTGTCCAATTTTCAGCTTGAAAGAAAACTATAGTTTCTTTTTTGGAAACTCTCGGAGAAACTATCTGAATATTTAATAGCGTTGCTATTTCCATAAAAGCTGATACAAGCTCTGTTAAAACTTAGGGTATTTTTGCCTATTTAATTATTATAAATATTATCACCCTTATGAATACTTTTCAGTTTACTTTTATCTTATCTCGGTACTAAATCATCGGACACTGAGAATATAAATTTCATTTTCAATATTGAGGTAGTTCCAGTTCGGTTTTTTTTGAAGTGGAAGGTAAATCAATATCCCAGTCCAAACCAAAAATCCATTTTCTGATTCGAAAACTACAACTCAATGATACTGAAGTTGTAAAATAATTTCTTGATTTAGAAAAAGGTAAAAATATTCTATAACCTGCAATTCCGTTGAATGAATTAACTGAAAATTTTTCGTCCATGGTTTTGATCGCACCTTTGCGTTTGGTAGAGCAATCTGAGGAGCTTGTATCTGGTTGGATATGAGAGACGTATATTCTCCACTGATATTACCGTTCTGAGAATTATTTGGTTCTTGCAATAACATAACCGCATAATAAAATTTACAAAATTGATTTTACCTGAAAACACTTAATAAGGAATATAACCTTATAAAAGTTTTTAAACGTAAAAGACTTCCGATATAGTGAACGATATTGAAATACTGGGTGAAATATTTATAACACTGGATGTATATTCTTCCTTAGGGTTCCCTTTAAATTAAATAAGTAACTAGGTATAGTTCCATATAAAATTAAAATAATAATTCTTATTTATATAATTATATGCAGAAATCTGTGGTCACATAAGAATGTTTTCAAACTTTTCCAAAATTCAGCTTATTATATTTAAAACTTATCAATTCTGCACCTTCCAATAAGAGATCTTTAGAAACTTCTGAAAAACAAATTTATTTTATTTGCCTCTAAGATTCAAAGGCTCAAAGAATCCAGTGTTAAAGATTTTTAACATAGAATCTTTGAGACTTTGAGGCAAATACGATGTGAAGGCTGAGTTTTTCAGAAGTCTCCTTTAACAAAATTCTTTTATATGCGCCAAGTACTAAGAGGAACTTAGGCTCTTAATCATTGAGTCGGGGGGTTCGAAACCCAGGACGCACTTCTTCCAATTATCAGTGTTCAATTATTAATGTTCAATTGGTTTTTCCATTGAACTTTTTATGATCTTTTTTTCAACTGAAACGGAGTACTGAAAAAAACTTTTCACAGATTGATGTCTATGAATTGCGACAGGAAAACCTTTGAAATTGTTTTTGCATGAAACATAGTCGGGACGTGAACACTTCACGTTTGGCATCTCACTATTTTCAAGGCAGAGGATTTCTTGAAATAAGAAAATTGGTCTTATGAAGTAAATCATATTGGAGCAAGTTTTATATAAAAAAGGAGCCTCTCGGCTCCTTTTTTATATATCTGTTCTTCCTGATCCGGAAAATTACAATCCGAATTTTACACCTGCATTCATCTGGAATCCGTTGTTATTGACTTTAGTAAAACCTTTGGAAATGTTTGTGAGGCCAAGGGAGTATCCAAAGCCGGTATATAAATCTGTACCGGGTGCAACCTTGAATTCAGCACCGCTGCCGAAGTAAAGCCCGAAATCAACAGAGTTATAAAACGAGCTGTTATCAAAGGTCTGTACCTGTCCGTTAAAAGTAGTTTCTCCGTTAGCAGAAAGCTGCATACTTACAGTTGGACCTACTTCTAAATAAGGTTCTACCTGGTTCAACGGAATCTTTGCCTTGATCAGAAGCGGAACTTCGACATAGCTGTAACTTTCGGTAGTATTGAATCCAAATTGATCCTGGTAAGTGTAGCCTTTCATTATGTACCTTGCACCGGGCTTTATTGACATCACTCTAGAGACACCTATATCAGCAAAACCTCCAATCATAAAACCGGTTTTTGAATTAGTGTTAAATATCGGGGTGGTGCTTATGTTTGCAAGGTTAATTCCTCCTTCTATACCCATGCTGGTTGACTGTGAATAAGTATTTGTAACAAACGACATTATTGCTAAAACAAATGCTGCGATTATTTTTGTAGATCTCATTTTTTAATTCCTTTCTTTTTGGGTTTTAATTTTAGTTTTAATTTTAGTTTTAATTTTATTGAACTGTGTAATCTGATGTAACATTGTATTGTGAATTCCCCGAATTACCGGAAAAATCGAACTGCCATTGCTGGCCCGGTGTAACATTTATGTATTCATTAATAGTATAGGTTGAATTTTTGCTGAATACTTGGTTTGGATCAATGCTCTGGATCGTGTCGGCGAACTGCTGTGCCGGTAAGCGGCAAACTACGTTTGAAATCTTAGTATCAGCCGAAGGCGTGAACAGAAATTCAATTCCGTTGTTTGCGCCGTTTCGCTGGGATATCTGAAAATTTACCCCTGAGATTTGGTTAGGTCCTACAACACTGTCACTTTTGTTGCAGCCTGCAAATGCACCTAGTGTCAAGAGTGCAAACAGGATTGTTTTTTTGAAAATGTTTTTTGCTTTCATTTTTTTGTTTTTGGTTTGTTTGTTAATTAGTTTTAGTTATTGTTGAGAATCGTTTCTGTCAATTCCAACAAAATTGTTTTTTACAGCTACTGAATCGCTTGTGGAAAAATGTTCTGATACATTGTATACAGGGGCAGCGTTTGAAGACTGTGATGAATAATTTTTTAAAACATGCCATACTGTATCACCTTCAGACTTGTAGAAAATTTCTGATGTTCCTTCAAGCATGATGAGTTTTGAATATTTCGTAATTTTCATTATCCTTTTTTTTAATTTTATTAATTTGTTTTTGAATATGCTTGTTTTATTTATTGCTCTCGCCAGTTTTAGTAATTAGTAATTAATTTGCCGGTTTTTTATTACTTTGTTTTTTATTCTTAATTTTCTTTATATTTTCTTCTTCCCGCAATAAAATTTTCGGGAGGATTTCATTGAAATTATACTCGCTTATCTGTGCCATCCTGATCATGCTTTGAATGGAAATTTTACCGATTTTATTTTTTTTATTTTTTTTCATGCTGTCAATTTCAAATCTGTACAAAGTTAGTTACAAGTGATGTGCTCTGCAAAGATTTTTTTTTTGAAAACTAAACAGGGGAATTGGCAGACTGAATATTAAAAAAGGCTGTTTTTAAGCGGTAATCACAAATATCAGAATGTAAGAACTAATAGCATTTTTTTGTGAATAATTTAAAGCTAATAAATATTTTAAGGACTTTTTCGAAAAATGAAATGAAAGAGTTCGAAAAATTCATCTCTTCTCCTTTTTTTAACAGGGGAAGAAATTATATGCCCTTCATTAACCAGTTAAAAAAATTCTACCCCGGTTTTGATGATGAAAAAATGACACCCGAATACATTTATGAAAAAATGTATCCGGGCAAGAAGTTCAATAAGCAGATCCTGTGGAACATGACCTCCCAGATGCTCGCAATGGCTGAGGATTTTTTAATGTATGTATCGTTAAGGAAAAATAAATTTGTAAGAGATCAGCAGGTTGCAGAAGAGTTTCTTGAAAGAAGGCTTTCGGATTATCAAAACAAAAAAGTAAGCGATATGGAAGCTGCACTTGAAAAAATAGGGTTCGGCAACATTTATTTCCGTAATAAAGTACAGCTTATTAATTCAAGGATAGCGAACCATTATCTTGAAGACATTCAGCATTTGCTCTTTGAACATATAATTAACAAGGGCGAATATGTTATACTGAATTTTATGAAAGACATTTCAGAGACTATTGCGGGAATAGAAGCAAGCTCCAACATGTATAATAAAGAGCTTGAAACAAATCTTCCATTTCAGTTTGTCAAGAAACTTCAGCTGGAAAAAGTAATTGAGTACGCGTATAAAAACAATTTCAAATATGCATCAATATTTGAAATGTACTACCTTTCAATAATGATTGTACTTCAGTTTGAAAAAACAGAGCATTTTTTTAAACTAAAAAAGCTATTCGAAGAAAATTATAATTCCTTTTCACAAGAGGACAAATACGAGTGGATTATTGGGCTCACAAATTATTGTGTGGAAAAAATAAATGCCGGTAATAGTGAATTCAGAAAAACGATTTTTGAACTTGATAAATTCAAGCTTCGGGAAGGCATAGTATTTCCAAAAAGATATATGTCAAAATCCTTGTATTTACAGATATTCGGAAATGCACTTGCTGTTGGTGAAACCGAATGGGCTAAGGAGTATATTGAAAAGTATATTCCCAGGCTCAAGCCGTCCTACCAAAAACCAATGCAGGCACTTTGCTATGCATGCATAAATTTTAAAGATAAGGATTATGACAAAGTTCTTGAAAATCTGGGGAAGGTTAAGTTTGTTGATGTAATTGATAAAATTTATGTAAAATCTATTTACATAAGAACATATTATGATTTAGGTGAATTCGAAATATTTTTAAATCAAATCGATGCAATGAAGCATTTTCTCAATAAAAATAAATCTTTAGGGGAATATTTCAGAAGAACGTATCTGAAAACTTTAAATTATTTAACAAGGCTTTTAAGTGTCAGAGAAAAAAGTGATTCTTTTGAAGCCGAACTGCTTGAAAAAAAAATCAAAGGCGACCACGAAATTCAAATGGGTGAATGGATGCTTGAAAAAATTGCAGAAATAAAAAAAGGAACTAAGTAGCCTTTTTTAACAATTTACGAGGGCTTTCATATTCAGGGCAATAAAAATCAATCACGTATTTTTCATGCTGTATTGTCGCAAAAATCTTTTTCCTTTAATTTGCCTTCTTCTAAGTTTACTCCACAAAATCTTCTCCGCATTTGTCATATTCTTTCTCAATAATCTTCTCTTAATCTTTTCAGATGCTCTGTTATACATTTTTGTCATGTTAATCTCCTTAATTTGTCCTTGCAACTATTGACCATGCAGTCGCTTTCCTTAACCCCACCTCTGCCCGAGAGGCTGTCTCAAAACCTCTTGCTTAACCACAAAGTCACGAAGACACTAAGAAATAAGCTTTGATTTCATTTCGCTTTGAGCCTTTGTGACTTTGTGGTAAAAATGTTTTCTTAGTTTTGAGACACCTTCCCGAGCAGGGGTGGGGTTGTGCAAGGAAATGGGAGCGTGTGAGGTTGCTCAGCGGTGATAAAAATAAAAGAATATTTGATATATATTGATATCAATCCGTTGTATGCTCCTCCGGAATAGAGGGAAAAATGAAAGGATAATCATTTAACATTGATAACAGAAACGAACCAATCTTTTACTTCCTTGCATATTAATTTAATCACATCGTTGTCCTTCATTTTGTTATCCTTGGGCATATGAAACGAGTGATCGGCTCCCTCAATAATAAATAACTCAGCCTTACTGCCGATTTTTTTAATAACAGGTTTCAGTAAATCCAGCGATGCCAGCGCATCTCTTGTTCCTTGAAGAAATAGCATAGGAATGCTCACTGTGTAAAGATGTGCGGCTCTGTCATTTGATGGTTTGCCCGGCGCGTGTAAAGGGAATCCAAAGAATACAATTCCCTTCACTTCAGGAAGCCCTCCTTCAGAAGCAGCGGTCGAAGTCATTCTTCCCCCGAAAGATTTTCCTCCGGCATAGACGGGAATATCCCGGCAAAGCTTTGCCGCCTTTTCAACAGCAACGGCTATAGTTGCAATGCAGACAGGTTTTGTGTCAGGCACTTTCTTTCCCTTTTCCATATAAGGGAAATTAAATCTTAGTGTGGCAACTCCAAGCTCAGCGAGTGAAAGCGAAACCTGCTCCATAAATTTATTGTAAATGCCTGCACCGGCACCGTGAGCAAACACAAGTATAAATTGAGTTTCAGCCGGTCTGTATAGTAAAGCACTGACATCTCCGATGCTTTTTGAAACATTAATACTCAGAGATTTTTTAGTTAGCTTAGAAACTGACATATTTTTTGCACCTCTATTTTTTAAACAAAGTCTTGAATTAAATTTGAATTAAAGAAGAGCAATCGGTGATTAATACTCGTCGGTCATTTTATTCAATATTTTCCAAAAGATCTTCTCCGCATGTTCCTCACTTAATTTTTGTGAAGCAATACTTATAATTTCATCAATCTTATCTTTAAATATAGTTTCTGATTTTGAATCCGATATATTAAATATCTTTTCTCCAAGCTCACACGCCCAGATGAATTTACTTTTCTCATCAGGAGAAATTTCATTTCCTTTCATAATTCTTGCAAAAGTATTTTCCGAAATTCCAACTGCTCTTAGATAAGGAAAAACAAGCATTAAATAAGATATTCCGTTTGGGGGTAAAAATGAGAATTTCCTGCTCATTTCACTGTACATTGGATTATCTATTACCGGCATCTCAACTTTTGGCGGCTCTCCGGAAAAATCTATTTCAATGGATTTAAACCATTCTGTTTTCTTATCTTTTTCAAGTGTGCCGGTTGAATCAATTTCTCCTGCTATTTTGTTTGTCCACGCAGATAGAATATGCATCTTTACTTTTTCCTTTTCACGCGTTGATTTGAATTTTTTTCTGCCAATTCCTTTCAGATAGATTTCCTGTTGTATGTTCTGGAATATTTTAAAATCCTCTTCATAAGAGTCATAATTTACTTCATCGAAGTTTTGAATATCTGCATCCTCATTGTCATCTAATTCAATTAAGTTAACAAACGCATTATCATGATCAGGATCAATTTCCAGAGCCCGATTGTAATATTCTTTTGCTTCGTCTTTAAATCCTTGCACGGATTTGATTACTCCAAGATCATTCAAGCAGTCCGCTATTGAAGATTCAAATTCTTCCGGTGTGACTTCTATTGACTTATGGAAATATTTTTCAGCTTCTTCAAAATTACCAAGCTTATAATTTACGGTTGCGATCTGATAGAACATGTCAAAGTGAGAATGAAATTTTTCCTCAGCTCTTTTTAAAATATTTAGGGCATCTTTAAATTTACCTTTTTCTGAAAATGCTAATGAAATGAGTATGTAGAATTCGATCTCATCAGGATATTTTCTTAATAAATCCGGAGCCTTCTTAAGTATCTTTGTAAATTTTCTCATTTCATAATCCCAGTTGAGATCTATCAATAAATTTTTTATTTCTTCCTGTTTGTCAAGGTTATGAATCATAATTTGAGTTTAGAGTTAATAGTGCAATCTGATACAATTATATTATTTAAATTTTACGTCCAAAAAATCACTTAGCTGCCGGATTTTAAGGCATTTTTTATGTATGTAACTTCATTAACTTTTTGATTCTGATCATTTATCAATATAGTAGTTGTTCTGCTCCGTAAATGAGGATTGATTTGGTCTGAACTACAATAGGAAACAATATCAAGGAGAACTTCATAAAGTTAAGAGTAAATGGCTACGAGTTAAAAAAAATAAATTAAACTTCTAAAGTCTTTACAATTATTGCTCATTACTCATTATTCATTGCTCATTGCAAAGTCTCACGGCAATGTTACACACATCGGATTAGCATATGGAAAATTAGTTGAATCGCATGTTGGCGGAGCCGGAAGATTCAGATTCAAAAAATTCTGAAAATCCTCTCCGCATAAAGTAATAAATGCTCCATTTCCATTTAAATTAAGATTGTGGTATCCCGGCAAACATCCCGTTGAACCTGAAAAATTTGTTCTGACCGGAATGAAAAATGCATTTTGTGGAGAAGAATTTCTTGAATAATAAGACCAGCCCGGAGGCGTTGTTCCGGTGACCCAGGTGAAAGGTGTAATGATAGTTAAATTGTAAGTAGCCTGGTCCTGACAAAACTGAATGTATCCGGAATATCCATTAATTCCACCCCAGGGGTTGGCTGAGCCGGCAGTGTACCAATTAGTTTGAACGGGCCGAAAACCCGAACCATTGTCCTGACATGCATTATTTGATATGACAGTGTAACCTTTATAATACATAGCAACAGCAGTTGCTCCCGATCCCTGATTATACCCTATAAAATCATAAAGCTGTGAATATATAGCTCTTTTATAAACGCTATTATGACTGTTTTCAACTGTAAACGGCGGATAGCCCGGACTGATATATGGAATAACGCTCATAGTATCTATATAGTAATTGAAATCGTTACCGGTACTTACAAGCTTTACCAAAGTATCTGCAATCAGAACTTTAGGAGGGCTCACATTCATATTTTCAAATCCTACTGAATCCAGAAAATATCCTACGGTTCCGGATGTAGTAGGAGTAGGATCTACTAAACCATTTAATTCAATTAAACTAGGAAATGTAAAATTCTGTGTTCCGTAATAGGTAGTAGCTGAAAGTGTGCTGCCGTGTTTACCGAAAGTAGGTCCGCAAAAATTATTAATGTTTAAAGGGTAATTACAATTAGCACCGGATTGGGCTGTGTAATCTTCAAGTGATCTGACCCAGACAACATTTTCACCATTTACATTTTTTTGATAAATAAGATCTTCACCGGTATATGGTGCGCCAACCTGCTTAAACTCTCCCAGAAGAGTATTATATTGTATATTTGTTTGATTAACAATGTAAACACATTCGTCCTTCGCACTATTGTCATTACAAACATTCTGAATGGAATCTGCACTATAACCAGATCCTGCACCCGGAGCACCTGCTGCAACCCATGCTTGCCAGTGATATGCCTCGCTTAAAAGTCCGAGCCCTATTGTCTGATAATAGTAATAATAATTCAGCACACTTTGAGCTCCTACATAGTAAATTGAATCCCCCCTGAATGTTCCGTTAGCCGGATTTTGTATAGTTCCCAGACAGGCTGAAATTACGTTACCTGTGGGAAAGGTCATATTTGAAACAATCTCGTTGAGAGCAAATGGAATTGAATACTGTGTCGAAGAACCATTTATTACCATGTTCGCAAATTCAAGGCAATATTGATATTGGGCTGTATCCTGTAAATTAAACGACTCCATAATTTTGTTATAACTACCCAACTGAACATTGATGGCGGTAATGGCTTCTTGAAGTGAATTCGACTGCTGACTGCAGTTTATTTCATTTAATACAGTATTAATGCTTGCAAGTTCATTGTCAGCTTCGTTTAATAGGCTGATTATATCACTAAGATCAGTATTTATCGTATTGAATTCTTCTTCCCAGTTCGGACCACTTGCACCGGTTAAACCTATTGCGCCTAATGCCCAACCCATGCCAACCGAACCAAGTTCTCTTGCAGCACCTTGCCCTACCATTTCAAAAATTGCAGTCACAGGATCAGCAACCGGACCTCTTACTCCATGAATATGCTGGTGATAAGGACTGCTTTGGTCTGAATCATAAGAGGAAATGATATCCTGATCCGAACAACTGACAATGAAAGCAGTAAGTCCAAGTGAAGATATAAGGAAGATACTAATAATTATATCGAGTAACTTTCTTCTTTTCATTTTATCAAGGGTTTAACAAATTATTATTAAATTAAAACTATTACCTCTAACTAATGAGAACAAGGTATTTTTTTTAACAAATAATAAATCCGATTCTTTTCCTTTCAATATGTGTTATCCTCGGTCCTTTTTGTCGTGTACAAAGCGAAAGTATAATTATCGATTGATCATTTAACATTTAACATTTAACATTGCTTAAAAGACATATCCAAAATTTAATCCAACTACATAATTAAAAAGATTATCAGCAAGGTCATTTCCGGGTAATCGGAAGCTTAAAGCCGGACGTATTTTTTTGTATGGGACAACTATACTTAAGCCATACTGAATGACATTTGGTTTATCAGTGACCCTTTCATTTGTAGATAAATATTTGTTTCCCACAACGCTTAAAATCACATTAAGATTTTTATCAATGTAACCTGTCTGAACCTGATAGACAAACCGAACAGAAGGATCACTTTGAAAGTTTAATGTGTCATTGTTAAACCATAATTTTAAACCTGCTTTTGCTGTAAAGAGAATTTTATTATCCCCGATTGTTTCAAAATTCACCGCTCCATACAGAGGGAAAATATGAGAAATAAAAGCTTCATTTCTGCTAAGATCTGAAACAGCACCCGCATATGCGGCCAACCCCTGATCATAAGGTGCAAACGGCAGACGCAGTCCAAGCTGAAAATAAATAGGGGATTGAGAAATATCAAATTCTGCACCGATGTAAGGATTGCCGAATGCCCACTCTGATTGGTTATAATTTAAAGTGTCATCCAAATAACCATGAGATACAGGTATATCCGCAACAAATGTTATATTCTTATTTTTTGGGAGAGAATATTTCCCCGATAAAATGTATGAACCGGACCAAAAGTCTAATCCCGGAATTACATGACCAACATTACGAGAAGGAGTAAAAGGTTTATTTATTTCAAGGTTAATGGTATTTGCTTTTTCTCTCCCATACCAGATTGACTGTGCAGAGATGTTTGAAGATGATAATAAAATGCTCAGAAACAATATGACAGTTATGCCTTTAAGATGTGTATAATTATTCATCATTTCAGATTACTCTCCTTTGAGATTAAAAGTTGTAAGTTAAAAGTTAAAAGTTAAAAGTTAAAAGTTAAAAGTTAAAAGTTGAAAGTTGAAAGTTGAAAGTTAAAAGTTGAAAGTCTCGCACTTGCGTCTCTCGTCTCGCGTCTTCACGGCAAAGTCGTACAAGGCGGATTAACATTAGCAATACTGCATGTTGGCGGTCTGGGAAGATTAAGGTTCAAATATTCCTGAAAATCTTCTCCGCATTTTGTTATAAATGCACCGGCATTCAAATTGTTGTAACCCGACAAACATCCCTGAGAACCGGAAAAAGTTGTTCGGACGGGAATGAACAGTGCATTTTGGGGAGCAGAATTTACTGAATAGTAAGACCACCCCGGTGCAACAGAAGTACTGTTCCAAGTAAATGGTTGAAATGGAGCAACTATATCCCAATCATTCACATCTACACATGCATAGATAGATCCGTTGTTTCCGGAGGTGTTTCCAGCCCATGGAGACGGTGAGCCGGAGCCGGATACAGACCAATAAAATAAATACCAATTCTCCCATGGGAAACATTCTTGTAAATATTCTTGACCCGTGTAATGCATAGCAACAGCAGTAGCTCCCGATGCCTGATTATATCCAATAAAATCGTAAAATTCAGAGTATATAGCTCTTGTAGAAATAGTACCATTATGTGCTTCAGTTTTAAAAGTTGGATAACCAGGGCTTATATAAGGAATAACTGTCATAGTATCGATATAATATTGAGGTAATTCACCATAATTCGTAAGCATTACAAGAGTATCTGCTATCAAAACTTTAGGAGGATTTACATTCATATTTTCAAATCCCAGCGAATCCAGAAAATATCCCACTGTTCCGCTTGTAGTAGGAGTAGGATTTACCAAACTATTCAATTGATAATAACTCGGATTTATAAAATTCGATGTTCCGTAATAGGTAGTATATGAAAGTGTGTTCCCGAATTTACCTGCAGTAGGACCGCACAAATTATTAAGGTTTAAAGGATAATTGCAATTAGCACCGGCTTGTTCTGTGTAATCTTCAAGTGATCTTACCCAGACAAAAATATCACCATTTGTGTTTTTTTGAAAAAGAAGATCTTCACCTGTATAAGGAGCTCCGACATCCTTAAACTCTACTAATAATGTATTGTAGACGCCATTGGTTTGAACTACTACATTATTACAGAGCGGTAATGCATTCTGGTCATTACAAATCAACTGAACAGAGTCTGCGCTATAACCTTGTCCTGATCCCGGACTTCCTGCAGCTACCCATGCCTTCCAGTGATATGCCTCGCTCAAAAGTCCAAGACCGATTGTTTGATAATAGTAATAATAATTCAGTAAACTCTGTGCTGAGACATAGTAAACGGAATCTCCTCTGAATGTTCCGTTTGCAGGTTTGTGTATAGGCTGCATGCAGGTTACTATTACATTATTCGACGATAAAATGTTTGCCTGTATATTGGCTAATGCAGTTGCAATCGGAACCTGTCCTCCGCTTTTACCATTTATTACATTGTTAACAAATATTAAAGTAGCATTATACAGAGCAGTATCCCCTTCTGATGCGGTTAATAGTAAGGCATTATATTCATCATACTCATTAATTATTGCACCGATGTCATTCTGAAGAGATGTCTGCTGTACCGAACAGTTTAATACCTGCAATACACTATCGATTGCTTCAAGTTCTGCATCAGCCTCGGTGAGCAAATTGATAATCTGAGTAAGGTCGTTATTAATTGTTTGAAATTCCGCTTCCCAGTCGGGACCACTTGAACCAACCAAACCCATAGAACTAAGAGCCCAACCAAAACCTACATCACCAAGTGTCTCACCAATTCCATATGCAGCACCTGAACCTATTGTTTCAAAAGTTGCCGTCACAGCAGTAGAAACTAATCCTCTTTCGCCATGAATATGCTGATGATAAGGACTACTTCGATCTGTAGAAGATGAAATGATGTTATCCTGATCCGAACAACTGACAATGAATGCAGCAAGTCCAAGTGAAGATATAAGGAAGATGCTTATAACTATATCGAGTAACTTTTTTCTTTTCATTTTTTAAGGATTTTAACAAATTTTTATTAAATTAACACAATGTCTGTAAGAACGAGAACACAAGTATAATTTTCGAATGGTCATTTAACATTTAACATTTAACATTGATCAAAAGACATAACCAAAATTTAATCCAACCACATAATTAAAAAGATTATCAGTAAAGTCATTTCCCGGCAACCTGAAGCTTAAAGCCGGACGTATTTTTTTGTATGGGACTACTATGCTCAAACCATATTGCATTACACTTGGTTTTTCATTGAACCTCGCATTTGAAGATAAAAATTTTCTCCCCACCGCGCTTAAAATTACATTAAGATTTTTAGCCATGTAACCTGTTTGCAAAAGGTAGTCAAACCGGACTGATGGATCACTTTGAAAGTTTAAAGTGTCGTCAATACTAAACCATAAATTTAAACCGGCTCCTGCAGCAAAAAGAATTTTATTATCACTGATGGTTTGATAATTCACTGCTCCGTAAACAGGGAAAATATGAGCAATAAAAGCTTCAGTTCTGTCAAGATCTGAAAGTGAACCTGCTAATTCAGCCAAACCCTGATCATAAGGTGCAAATGGCAGACGTAATCCAACTTCAAAATAAACTGGAAGTTGGGTAACATCAAACTCAGCTCCGATGTACGGATTGCCGAAAGCCCATTCAGATCCGTTCAGATTTGTAGAGTCGTCTAAATATCCGTGTGATACAGGTATATCTGCCACGAAAGTTATATTTCTATTTTTGGGCAGAGAATATCTTCCGGAGAATATATATGAACCCGACCAAAAGTCTAATCCCGGAATCACATGCGAACCAGCAGGAATCGAGGGAGTAAAAGGCAGGTTAATTTCAAAAGCGATTGAATTTGCTTTTTCTCTTCCGTACCAGACAGACTGAGCAGAAATGTTTGAAGTTGAAAAAAAGCAGCACAGAAACAATATTGCAGTTAAGCTTTTAAGAACTGTATAATTATTGATCATTTCAGATTTATTTTTTCTTTAGTAGAGACAACGCATGCGTTGTCTCTACAAAGTATTGTCTAATAATTCTGGCAAACAACAATAGGGTTATTGCATGTTTGGGGTTTGGGAAAATTAACACTAATGAAATCCTGGAAGTCAGCCCCGCACTTAGTTATCACACCTTCCAAAGTAAAATTTTTATAAGGCACTGTAGTTCCGGTAGGTCCCGCATAAGACACACATCCATCTGAACCGGAGAAATCTGTTTTGACCGGGATGAAAAATGCATTCTGTGGTGAAGAATTTATTGAATAGTATGACCATCCGGGTGAAACAGAAGTGCTGTTCCATGTAAAAACCTGAACATCATCTATAGTATATTCACCCGATTCCTGACAAAACAGAATGTATCCGTTGTTTCCGGAACCACCTGCCCAGGGAGAGGGTGAGCCGGAGCCGGTTGTAGACCAATAAGCCAGAACAGGATTCCAGTATGGAACACAAAAAAATGTTTGAATTTCCCAACCTGTATAATGCATGGCAACAGCAGTTGCATGTGCACCCGACGAATATCCAATAAAATCGTAGAGCTCGGAGTATATTGCTCTTTTATAAACGCTGCCATGACTGTCTTCAACTGTAAACGGCGGATAGCCCGGACTTATATAAGGAATCACTGTCATAGTATCAATATAATAATTGAAATCATGACCTGTACTAGTGAGTTTTACCAAAGTATCAGCTATCAAAACTTTAGGAGGACTTACATCCATATTTTCAAATCCGAGTGAATCCAGATAATGTCCCACTGTTTCACTTGTGTTAGGAGTAGGATTTACCAAACCATTCAATACATAATATGGAGGATATATAAAACTCTGTGTCCCGTAGTAGGTTGTATAAGAAAGTGTGCTGCCGAATTTACCTGCTGTAGGTCCGCATAAATTATTAACGTTTAGAGGATAATTGCAGCTGGCACCGGATTGGGCTGTGTAATCTTCGAGCGACCTGACCCAGACAAAATTTTCACCACTTGTGTTTTTTTGATAAAGAAGATTTCCATCTGTATAAGGAGCGCCAACATATTGAAACTGAGTCAATATTGAATTATATACATTATTTGATGCCTGAATTGCAGCATTACAATTTACTTGTACATTAAAATTAGACAGGTCACTGCAAATAAGCTGAATGGAATCTACGCTATAACCCGAATCTGATCCGGGTCTGCCCGCTTCAACCCATGCAATATAATGATATGCCTCGCTTAGCAGCCCAAGTGCTACAGTCTCCCAGTAATAATAGTAATACATTACATTCAATGCAGCTGCATAATAAACCGAATCCTCTTTGAATGTCCCGTTTTGCGGTCCATGAATCAGAGTAGTACTTATACAACTGCTGATAGCGTTAGTGCCCCCGGGTACCGACAAATTCTGCTGTATATTACCCAGTGCCATTGGTATACCTGTGGTCGTATTCAGTACAGAATTAGACCACGAAAGCATGTCAGCATTTGGAATAGAATCGTGAGTTGAATCTGCTGTAAATACATATCTTTGATAAGTGTTATACAAATTAGATATTACAGTGATATTAGGGTAGATCAAACTCTGCTGATAGTTACACTGGGAAGTTTGTAAAGTATGCTCAATTTCAGAGAGTTCAGAATTAGTCTGCTGTATAGAGTTGTTAATTTCATTTAGAAGACTAATGATGCTGTCTAATTGAGCAGTATAATCGGGGCTTTGAGTTGTTAAACCCATTGCACCGAACAACCATCCGATGCCATCAGATCCTATTTGGTTGGCTGCTCCTGATCCGATATTCTGAAAGAATCCTGTAACCGCAGCATTAAATAAATTTTCTTCTCCGTGAACCTGCGGATGATATGGACTGCTCTGATCTAAAGTAGAAATTATATTATCCTGGTTGGAACAACTGACAATGAAAGTGGCAAGACCAAGTGAAGATATAAGGATGATACTGATAATTATATCAAGTACCTTTTTTCTTTTTATGTTTGCGGGTGCCAGCAAGTTGTTTTATTAAAGTTTGAAACAATTGCTATTAAAAAGTGAGAGTAATTTATAACTATCCAAATCAAAAGGCAAGAGATGAAATTGAGTATTGGTAGAGTGAGTAGAGTGAGTAGAGTGAGTAGAGTGGGTGGGTAGAGTGATTGTGTGGTTGAGTACTTTTGCCACAGAGTACCCCGATAGGACAAGCCATATGTTTTGAGAGAAATAACTCATTTTGCCTGATTTTAACATTTAGTAAAATGAGTTATATAGGAGTCACTCCCGTCAATATTTCAATCTAAAAATGGTCGATCAATACCGGAACAGCACTGTAGTAAGATAAATTCTTTGCCTTGAAATCCCACGAATAAATCTATACTCTGGTTTTTCGAATAAGCATTAAACAATTTTTACCTAACAACCAAGCTATGGAAGATTCTTTAAAAACAGTTTTGTGGAAACAATTCGGAGCAGCAATTGACATGCTTGAAAATTCTATTGCCAGGTGTCCGGATTCATTATGGAATGACGATTCAAAGTTCTGGTATATTGCATATCACACTTTATTTTTCCTGGACTATTACCTTTCCGAAGAGCCGGATGAATTCATGCCTCCTCAACCGTTTACACTTTCGGAATTTGATCCTGACGGAGCTCTTCCCGAACGCGTTTACAATAAATCCGAATTAATTGGATACATTAAATTCTGCCGCGAGAAATGCCGGAATTTGATTTTTGGTTTGTCAAATGTAAATCTTGAGAAACGTTTTATAAATCAATACAGGGACTACAGCAGATTTGAAATACTTCTTTATAATATGCGTCATGTTCAGCACCACGGCGCACAATTAAATTTATTGCTGCGTCAAAGCGGGACAGAACCGCCGGACTGGGTGTCTCAGACAAAAACAGCGATTAAATAGTTGATAGTTGATAGTTGATAATTGAGATACTTATTTTACCAAAATCATCTTGCCGGTATTTTCATACAGAACCTCGGTCTGTTCAGTATCCATCGCCTGCATGTAATAGAAGTATGTTCCGGATGCAAGACCTTCAGTAACAAACTCAACATTATAGCTGCCTTCCCGCTGAGACTCGTTTACAAGCACTGCTACTTCATCTCCTAAAATTCCAAAGATCGTGATTGTTACAAAAGCAGGTTTACCCAGCTGATAGCTGATAGTTGTCTTTGGATTGAACGGATTCGGAAAATTCTGATTTAATTCAAAGCTAACCGGTATTATAATGTCACCCCACACATCTTTAAGAATCCAGTTGTCCGGATCGAGTGTAAATCCAAGGGGTTTGCTGTTGGTAATGAATTCAAATGTCTGAATCTGTGAATTATTAAATACTGTGAAAAGTGTGTCACCGCTTTGTGTATTAATTTCTATCTGAACAGGCATTGTAAAATACTGAGGGAAGGTATTTACATCCTGCTGGATTGTTATAGATGCCTTATAACGATTATTGCTTATAACTTCGGTAGCCCAGCTGACATTATATTTGGGATAGTTCTCACCATAGATCCATTCATGAAAAAAATATTCAAGATTTTGCTTCGATACTCTCTCGGCTACACTTTGAAAATCTTCTGTGACTGCTGTTTTATAAGCATATAAAGTATCCATTGCAAATTCCCGAAGTGTCTGAAAGAAAGAGGAATCACCGGTAACTCCTCTAAGCATATGAAGCACTACACATCCTTTTGCATAAGTTCTGTTTGGACTGAATATCTCTGCAATTGAATTTACATCCTGAACATAAATAGTACCGACAGCGGTTTTTGCAGTTGACATAGTTGGTCTCATAAAATCATTGTAAGCAGTAATTCCTCCGACTGCTTCATGGTAAATCGCTTGAGAGTATGTAGCGAATCCTTCATTAAGCCATATATTTTCCCAGTTGCGGCAGGTTATCTTATCACCGAACCACTGGTGCGCAAGTTCATGAGCAATGATATCGGGATTAAAAACTCCCATTGAAGAGATTGTCTGATTTTCCATCCCGGCAATTCTGCCCATCTCAGCATGTCCGTATTTCTCATTAAGAAAAGGATAAGGTCCGAATGTATTTGAAAATAAATCGAGCATGAAGTTTGTATTGTCAAGCTCGGCTTTAACATTATTCAGATTTTCAGGATATATATAATTTAAGACAGGCATTGAATCAGTGACTGAATACTTATAATAAAAATTATACTGAGAATAATTTGAGATGGCAAGAGAGATTACGTAGTTTGCAATCGGATATGAATTGCTCCATTTATAGGTTGACGTGCCGTCGCCGTTATTGACAACCCCTTCAAACGAGCCATTGGACACTGCCGTCAGCTGATCAGAACATGTTATCCATACATCAGAGGAATCGGCTTTATCAGAAGGAGAGTTCTTACAAGGATACCAGTCAATCGCACCAAAGGGTTCGCTGATAGTCCAGATAGCCGGTTCGTTTCCGTTATGAGATCCGAAAACAAAACTTCCGAAACCAGTCGCTACAGGAACTCCGCGATAATAAATCTTTACGGAAATATTCTGTCCAATATTAAAGCTGCCGTTTAACGATATTAATATCTTATTCTGAGATTGGTTAAAAGAAAGCTGCTCATTATTTTGAATAATAGAATCAACAGTCAAGTTGCTGCTTAAATCATAAAATATATTGTTCAGATTATCAACGCGGCTTCTTGAAATGATATTAACTTCTCCTGTCAGGAAGTTAGGTGCGTAAGTAATGTAAAGGTTTAGTTTATAGTATGTTGCATTAATATTGGTATCACCTTTGTAGTCCGCAAAATTCTTATCAAAAAATCTCTCGTGGTAATTTCTTTCGATTTCGTGAATTGGTTTATCAATGTTTTGAGAAAAAGAACCGGAGGAATTTAATAATATACAAAAGAATATTGATAAACATTTTAAAAACATGCATTAAATTATTTCTCGAACTTAACGATCCCTGTCTTTCTTAGTTAAGTCCGCAAATTTATAAAAAGAAAAGATACCTGATACTGAAGATAAGCGCAGTGGATCGCTCCCCAATTTGAGTTTCAACGTATTCATTCGAATGAACAGGAATTTTGTATGAAGCTTCTACCATAAGTGACGAAAAGAAAATAGACTGAATCCCCAGGTAGCTATCAAGTCTGAATCCGCCGCTATTGGCGATTTCACTTCCGAGAAATTCATTTTTATAAAAATAATAAGCTTTGTTTTCCAGATACAGATTTAAATTTACATCATCATAACCCGAGTATTCACGAGGCAGCAGAAGATAACCGAAAGATAACGACCAGTCGAAGTAATTTCCGAATTTAAATTCATCCTGAGGAAAATTAATGTTGAATCCCATTTCACCTGTGATTGCAAGTTTTTCCATAAGACTTGTTACTATCAAATCATTCTTATAAGTGAAATTATCCGTCGTGTGAAAATCCACCGACGGTATAGTTATGTCATTTACAAAATTATAAAATTTAACTTTATGTCCGGGATGAATTTCGTATTCCACAGCACCGTCAACAATAGGATCTGCATTTACCGGAACGACCAGTCCGGTCTGATAAGCCGTTCTCAAATGATAATTCCTTTTGTCAATGTCAGCGATTCTGTACCTGGCGGCAAATTCATAGTTACCGAAAAATTCATATCCCTGATCAAGAGTATAATAGACATCATTGTAGATAGTGAGGTTGCCTAGCAGTCCGTAATTCAAAGCAAGTGAATTATGATAATAATTAAAATTGTCATAACCCATTACAATATTTCTGAACTCAAACCTGTTTTTACTTAAATTTGCGGCAGGGTGTGTGACAATGTATAATTCTTGTGCATACGAAATCAAAGAGATCATTGTAATTAGTATTGCAAGGAATGTTCTGATTCTCATCTAAGGCATTTTTTCAAAATTAGATAAGAAATTTGTTTAATGTAATACATTTTATGAGTTCAACATTATTCCAAATTATTCCATGGCATTAAGGATCAATACTGAAAAACTTGTTCATAATTGAAATTTGTATTATATATCGGATTGTTAATAAAATCTCAAATGAGTATATTTTATATTCAATGTCAAATAAAAATAAACCAAAATTATAAAAATGGCGATTAAAGTAGGTGATTCCGCACCTGATTTCACACTTGTTTCTTTTACTCCTTCTGCAGATCCTGTTGATATTTCACTAAGTTCATTCAAAGGTAAGAAAAATGTCCTGATACTGTTTTTCCCTCAGGCATTCACGGGAGTTTGCACTGATGAAATGTGCACTGTTGTTGATAAATATGATGAATTAACGGGAAATGACACTGAAATTCTTGGGATCAGCGTTGACGGGACCTTTGTTCAGAAAGCATTTGCAAAGCAGAATAATATAAAGCATGCTCTGCTAAGTGATTTCAATAAGGAAGTAATAAAAAAATACGATGTAGTTCATGAGACTTTTGCACACGGAATGAAAAATACTGCCAAACGTGCAGTGGTTCTTATAGGAAAAGACGGCTTGGTTAAGTATGTTGAGGTCACTGAGAATCCGGGTGTGCAGGTAAATTTTGAAAAGCTAAAAGAAGCTGTAAAGAACTTGAAATGATATTTTTACCACTTAGCCCACTAAGTTCACTAAGAAAAAAATTAGCCGAACCCGGAATACTGCTCTTTGGATTTTGATTTTTTTAAAAATTTAATTTTTTCTATAGTTATAGCTTAGTTATCTTAGTGTACTTGGTGGTGAAAATGCCACTTGAAAAGTTAATTTTAGATGCAGGTAATAAAAGACATTAATGAAATTGAGTACGATAAGAAAAGCGCTGTTACGGTCGGGACGTTTGACGGAGTTCATCTGGGTCATAAAGAAATAATTGCTAAGTTAATTTCAATAAAGGACACAAAAGGGTTAAGAAGCATAGTAGTAACATTTGAACCGCATCCTCAGATCGTTCTTAGAAATAAAACACAAGATATTAAAATTCTCACGACACTGGAAGAGAAACTGGAAATATTCAGTGAAATGGGGATTGATATGGTTTATGTAATTAATTTCACAAAAGAGTTTTCCGAAACGACCGCAGAAGATTTTTACAAAAATTATCTCATAGATAAAATCGGTTTGAACGATCTGGTTCTCGGCTATGACCATATGTTCGGAAAGAACCGTGAAGGGAATTTTGAAACATTAAAAACTCAGTCTGCAAAATATGATTTTAATGTAGATAAAGTTGAGGAATTTAAGGTTGACGGAGAGCATATAAGCAGTACAGCTGTCAGGCATTTACTGGCTGATCAGGGAAATGTAAAAAAAGTCAGGAATATACTCGGAAGATTTTATTCCATTGAAGGAAAAGTTGTCGAGGGAAAAAAATTGGGGAAGGAATTAGGATACCCGACTGCAAATATTGAGCTGTATAATCAATACAAGCTTATTCCTAAAACCGGGATTTATGCTGTTGAGGTAATTGTAAGTGATAAACAATATTTTGGGATGATGAGCATAGGAAAGAACCCGACTGTCAGTAATGATGAATCAATAAAGCTTGAAGTGAACATATTTGATTTTAATGAGGACATTTACGGACAGAACATTAAAATAAATTTTATTGATTATCTGAGGGATGAAAAGAAGTTTGAATCACTGGATGCTTTAAAAAGGCAGATGGCTTTGGATAAGGAGAACAGTGAACTTATTATAAACAATTAAGCAATTAAAAAATAACTAATATTAACAAAAGAAAATGCCATTAACAAAAGAACAAAAACAGGAAATAGTGACAAAATACGGATCAAACGAAAAAGATTCGGGCAAACCTGAAGTTCAGGTAGCTATTCTGACTAAAAGGATCAATGACCTTTCAGCAGAGCATTTCAGCAAATTCAAAAAAGACAATCACTCAAGAAGGGGATTATTACAAATGGTCGGAAAGAGAAGAAAGCTGTTGAGATATCTTGAGAATACAAATGTTGAAAGATACAGAAAGATAATCAAGGAATTAGAGATAAGAAAATAATTTAAAGAAAGAAAATTATGTCCCACACAAAAAGCATAGAAATAAACGGAAAGAAGATTACGCTTGAAACAGGAAGGCTGGCAAAACAGGCTCACGGGGCTGTACTCATATCACTCGATGAGAGTTATGTTTTATGCACTGTCACTGCGGCTGAAGAAGCAAAACCCGGGCAGGATTTTTTTCCACTTACTGTTGACTACCGGGAAAAGACAGCATCAGTAGGGAAGATACCGGGCGGATTTTTTAAGCGTGAAGCAAGACCAACGGAAAAGGAAATACTTTCTTCAAGGCTCATTGACAGACCAATTAGACCTATGTTTCCTGAAGGATTTTTTAATGAAGTACAGATACTGTGTTCTGTTTATTCATCTGACAGAGAACATGATCCTGATGTGATTGCTGCTATAGGAGCTTCAGCATGTCTTATGATTTCCGATATTCCGTTTGAGGATCCAATCGGTGAAGTCCGGGTGACAAGACTCAATGGTGAATTAATTATAAATCCCACCTATGATCAGGTTGAAAACGGAGATTATGATATTACCGTTGCCGGAACAAAGGATTCGATAATGATGGTAGAAGGCGAGGCAAAGGAAATTTCCGAAGCTGAATTTCTTGAGGCAATAAAGTTCGCACATAAATATATAGCCGAGATCTGTGAATTCCAGATAGAATTTGCTAAAGAGATTGGAAAGAAAAAAAGCGAGCTTATCCCGTCAGAGGATGATACAGAAATGGAAAATGATGTTAAGAATCTGTGTGAAGCCGATATCAAAGCAGTTACCGGAACAATACTTAGTAAGGAAGAAAGAAGAGACAGAAATAAAGAGATATTCGATAAAGTAATGACAGCTCTTGCGGAAAAATATCCCGAACAGGAGAAAAAGATCGCTAAAATTATTCATGACATTCAGTATGTAGTGATGAGAGACATGATCCTTAACGAAGGCAAACGATTAGACGGAAGAGGAATGAAAGACATAAGACAAATCTCAAGCGAAGTTTCAGTTCTGCCGAGAACGCACGGTTCTGCATTATTTACAAGAGGTCAGACACAGAGCTTGACTACAGTGACTCTCGGGACAAAGAGAGATGAGCAGATGATAGAAGGACTGAAGGAACTGACAACAAAGCGTTTCATACTTCATTATAATTTCCCTCCTTTCAGCACAGGTGAAGTAGGAGGAAGACCGGGACCGGGAAGAAGAGAGATTGGTCACGGCAATCTTGCCGAGAGAGCATTGAAGAATCTGCTTCCTTCCGAAGAGGAATTTCCATATACGATCAGAGTGCTTTCGGATATACTTGAATCAAACGGTTCATCTTCCATGGCAACAGTCTGTGCAGGATCGCTTGCATTAATGGATGCCGGAGTGAAGCTGAAAAAGCCGATTGCGGGAATTGCAATGGGGCTGATAAAGGAAGGCGACAGGGTTGCAATACTTTCGGATATACTCGGTGATGAAGATCATTTCGGAGACATGGATTTTAAAGTTGCGGGTACAGCCGAGGGTATCACTGCAATACAGATGGATATAAAGATCAGGGGAATTTCATTTGATATAATGGAGAAAGCATTGGCGCAGGCAAAGGAAGGAAGACTTCATATTCTTGGAGAGATGAGCAAGACCCTTAGCACTGCAAGGGATTCAATTTCAAAATATGCACCGCATCTTTATTCAATGAGTATTCCAAAGGACCTGATCGGTGCGGTTATAGGACCCGGCGGAAAGACAATCAGGCACATTATTGCAGAGAGTGGAGCTGAGATAAATATAGATGATGAAGGAGTAGTAACGATTGCGGCAGTTGATAAGGAACAGGCTGCTATCGCGAGAAAGATGATCGAAGGCTTGACCGAGGTTCCTGAGATAGGAAAAATTTATGAAGGTAAGATAAAAGGAATAAAAGACTTCGGCGCATTTGTTGAGATCATTCCGGGTAAAGAAGGACTTCTTCATATTTCAGAAATTGATAACAAACGTGTAATGAAAGTTGAAGATGTTTTAAAAGTCGGGCAGATGGTGCAGGTGAAGCTAATGGGAATAGATGATTCCGGAAAGCTCAAGCTAAGCAGGAAAGTTCTGCTTCCTAAAGAAAGCGCAAAACCTAAAGTTCAACCAAAAGAATAAAAACAGTACAAACTTTACAAACTTTATGAACTTTACAAACTTTATGAACTTTACAAACTTT
>CAYNTN010000007.1:0-64770 GCA_964399995.1 uncultured Ignavibacteriaceae bacterium | reverse complement strand
TATGGAGTGTATGGAGTGTATGGAGTGTATGGAGTGTATGGAGTGTATGGAGTGATCTACAGCCGTGTGTATTTAAAAAACTTGCATCATAGTTATCATTTTATTCATTTAAATCATAGTTCAAAAGCATTGAAGAAGAAAACAAAGAAAGATCTGGCAAAGATAGATTTTTTACTAATGGATCTTGACGGATGTCTTACTACCGGGCATATTATTTATTCCAGCAACGGAGAGGATACAAAGATTTTTCATACACATGACGGATTTGGAATCGTTCGTGGAAGAGAGCTTGGGTTAAAGTTTGCAGTGATCAGCGGTATGAGCTCGAAAGTTAACCGTATGAGAACAGACAGATTGAAGATTCATTATATTTATGAAAATATAGATGACAAGTTAATTCCCTTTGAGGAGTTAAAGCAAAAGCATAATCTGAAGAATGAAAACTTTGCATACATTGGCGACGATGAATTCGATATTCCGCTTTTGAAAGCGGTAGGATTTTCGTGCTGTCCAAAGAGCGGCATAGATGAAGTAAAGAAGCATGTTGATTATGTGTGTAAAAAGAACGGCGGCGAAGGTGCGGTAAGAGAGATCATTGATATGATATTAAAGGCGAAGGGTTTGATCTGAAAACTTTATTTTTTTCCAATCAGATCCACAACAACCGGTGAAAAGAAAATCGTATCAAGTTTGTCTCTGTGATGTAACCAGTCTTCCAATAGAGCATCTGATTCCTTTTGTGAAATGATTTTCTTATCAGCCATCAGCTGAAGATGAACAGTAAAAAATCTGTGAGCCCATTCGATAACTCCGCTGTCTTTGTCACCTGCAAGGCTGACAGGTTTGAATTCAACAAGTTCAATATTATTTTTTCTGAATATTGAAGGAATCTTTACTGTGAAATAAGGGTCTCCTCCTCCGGCACGCCAGTATGCTCTCACTACGTCTGCAATATTATCAAACGCACCGCCCTTTGGAAACAATGCAATGCCTTCATAAGCATAATCCTGAATTGCTATTACACCTTCTTTCTTCAAAGCTCCGAGAAGTTTGAGCAAGAACTTTTCAGGCTCCGGAACGAAGTCTATTACCCAGCGAAGATAGATAAGATCATAATATTCATTCTCAAGATTTAAATCCTCAAGATTCCCATGAAGAAATTTTACATTCCGCCAGCTATTCTTTTTGCTGACCTCTTTGAAATGATTTAGATACAATTCAGAAGGTTCAAGTGCTGTAACTTCCCCTTCATCTCCTGTGAGCTTTCTCAGGTCCATTGAAACAAATCCCGGACCGGAACCTACATCAAGACATTTCCAACCTTTCTGAATTTGTATTCTTTCAAAAAAATTATCCGTTATATCTTTCCAGACTTTATGCTGAAACTCAAGTCGTTCGAGTTCAGTCTGATTTACTCCCAGTATGTATTCCATAAATTTTGTTTTGAGTTAAAGCTTTTAACATTGCTGAATAAAATACCTAAGACTATCACACATTTCAATCGAAAGTCTGTCATCTAATTTAATAATTTAATAAAATATTTTATTAACTCTCTTTAAACTTATAATTAAAAATGCAGCACTCAACCCTATGAATGCACCGGCGACAACATCAAACGGAAAGTGCACTCCTATTACAACTCTCGACAAAGCAACAATCACAGCCCATAAAAGCGGAATGAGAGCATAATATTTTTTTGTTTGAGTTCTGTAAATCACGAACGCAAGGATAGTACCGAGGAAAAAGCCCGTCTCAGCATGACCGGAAGGAAATGAATAACCTGATTCATTCACCCAGCTGTTAAGTATAGGTGGGTAAATGTCTTCAAACTTTTTTTCATTCTCCTCAATTGTTTTTCTCATGAACTTACTTTTTTCTTCGAGTGGCATAGAGAAAAACTCATTTCCATGATTGCCAATAAATCCTTTTTCAACAAAGTAAAGTTGTGAAGGTCTTGGATTCTGAAAAATATCTTTGAAATATAACAGCGTTGAGCCTGCTATAAAGACCTGAACAATGAAAATAAATGAAGTAAACATGAAAACATTTCTTCTTTTCCTTTTGGTCCTTGTGAAATGTGTGAACATATAAATAGTCAGTGAAATAATAATTACAGCTGCTCCGTAAACTGCTCCGGTATTTGTAATCACATACCAAATCGGTGCCAAAGTATCAGTGTTACGGTAAGAGCTGAACCCGACAGGAAACAGAAAAACAATTACTGTAAGAATTAAAAAACTTAGGATTGAGCTGATATAAACAAATGAATTTCGCGAGAATATTGATTTGTGATTTTTCAATTTTGTAAATATTTTAAACCTGACAGGTTTTTGAAGACATCACAAATATTTTTCACGTATAGGCTCTGAAACCTGTCAGGTTTATTCAAACTATTTCAGAACAAAGTCGTCTGAATCACTTCTGCTACCGGGCTGACGAGATATTCTTTTCTGTTTTTAAGATTAGTGCACAAAAATCTTTTCCTTAATCTCTCTCCTTTAATGAATTCCCTTCCATTCCTTAAACGGAAAATGCTGCCCGCCGGTATATCTTCAAGGTGTATGTAAGCGGAATTTTCATCATACTTTTTCAGTACTTTCATCAAATGTAAGTCAGTGCAGCTTGAAGCTTTCGGATTCAGCGAATAATGGTTAAGACATTTTAAAACATCTTCAGGAAAAATTTTAAGCGTAAAAAAGGGAAGCAATAATAATCTGAATTCCTCCTTCCATTCCTTGCCGTGCGGTAGAATCCGGTTTTGGAATTTATTCCATGCTATCAGGTGAGCAACTTCATGTGTAAGTGTAATAAGGAATGAATATTTATTCAGATTATGATTGACGGTTATGCGGTGAGGTTTTCCGCGGTGTGCCGGCATGAAATCGCCATCCTTGCTGGTTCTTGATCTGGTAATTTTGAAATGAAATTTATATTCTTCAAGCCATTCCAGTGCAAACTGAACAGATTCTTCGGGTATATATTTTTTTAGAATTGTATGATTGTGAATGCTGATGTTATTACATTTTTAGTTTTTATTCCAGCCTGCTTTTCGTATCATCATAAACATCTGACCGCGGTGATGCGCTTCGTGTTCAATGATGTGATATATGATCCATTTCTTTTTAAATTTTCGCTCTCCTGATTTTCTTTGTATCGTAACTTCATTTTCAAGTTCTTCGTCATCCAGTGTTAAAATGTAGTCTATGAAATTTTTTCTTGTCTGGGCTATTGTTTCAAGATATTCATTCACTTCCAACGGTTCTTTCGGTGGTTCAGGCTCAGGAACATCAAACCATTTGTCAAAGTAAGCACGCTTTTTTAAATCCCCCGGCTGCTCCTTACCGGAAAGTATTTCAAGCCAGCTGAGATCACATTCGGCTAAATGCATGAGATAAGCACCGATCGAAGATTCGCCATCAACAGAGGATTGAAACAATTGCTCCTTTGTAAGATGATTAACTCCTGCCAGCATTTCCTTTCTGACATCTTCAAGCATCCATTTCATTAATTGTATTTGTGACTGCATATTAAGATTGGTTTTACCACTAAGTATCCGATAGGGAGCCTATGTTTATTGAAAAATAACTTCAAAAATGAAGAAATTTTTTGAAGTTATATAGAAGACACTAAGGGCACTAAGTAGAAAATGTTGTTAGTAATATAAAAAACACAAAACACATTTTTTTTATCATTCTGAGCAAGAATCCAATTAAATTAATCTATTCTACCTTATATTTGGATTCTTTAAATCACTCCGCTTCGCGCTCCATTCGTTCAGAATGATAAACGTCGAAATTCAATTATTGCTTCTATAGTGAAATTACAAATAATCTCACATTTGATAAAATATTTTTCTTAGTGATCTTAGTACCTTAGTGGTAAATATAACTATGACAGTTTTACCAGAGCATTTCTGAGATTTTTCATTATATCGTCTATCTGTTCGACTGTGCATGTGCCGACAGAAACTCTGTACCATGTCGAATCAGGTGATGATCCAAAGCATGAGAACGGTACGAGAGCAACCTTACCTTCTTCAATAAGAAATTCTGTAGTATCTTTTGTAGTCTTGATTACTGTTCCGTCTTCTTTCTTTAATCCTATCAGATCAATTTTAACTGTAACATAAAGCGCAGCCTGCGGATCAATAACGTCAACATTAAAACCTTCGTTCTTCAGTTCCGAAAATTTCTGGTAAAATTTATGGACTCTTTTGTAAAGTTCATCTTTAAACATATCAAGATATGAATCAACGTGCTTTTCATTCATAAGATATTTTGAAACTGCTACCTGTTCAGCTTTCGGAGCCCATGCTCCCATGTGTGAGGTTATTGATTTCATCTTATCAATAATTCTTTTCGGACCGTAGCCCCATCCGACTCTAACGCCGGTAGCCGCAAAAACCTTGCTTATACCGTCAACAAAGATCGTATAATCTCTCATTGCAGGGTTCAGCACGACAGGATTGTAATGTTCAGTGTCACCGAGAGTAAGCTGCCAGTATATCTGATCAAACAAAACATACAAAGGTTTTTGATTATCTTTCCTTCTGATATTTTCATCAACAACCATGTCGGTAATATTTTTTATCTCTGATTCCGTAAAACAGGTACCGGTCGGATTAAGCGGCGAGCAAAGAGATATAAGAGTGGCTTTTTTGATATGCGGCTCGAGTTCTTTTGCCGTCGGCATGAAATTATCCTCCGGTTTTGTTTCCACTGTAATTACTCTTGATCTTGTAAGATGGCAGTAGTGATTATTATTCCATGACGGAACGGGAAAAATTACAATTTCATCTAAATCTACTATTGTATTATAAGCGGCAAATATAACCGGACGCGCGCCGCTTGTAACTAATATTTCATCGGGGCTATAATCGAGATTTCCTTTTTTAAGTATATAACCGGAAATTACTTTTCTCAAAGCAGCAGTGCCTTCCGCGGGCGGATAATTTGTTTGATGATCATCATAAGCATTTTTGATTTCCTCTGTCAGTAATTCAGGGATAGGAAAAATTTTCGGATCAAAATCACCGATTGTAAGATTATATATTTTCTGACCTTTGGCTATCTTCTCATTTATCTGCCAGGCAAGCTGTATTATCTCGGAGCCGATTAGATTTTCAGCCATTGTCGATACAGCAAGATACTTTTCTTTTATTTCCAATAATTCTGTGCTCATTGAGAAATGAATTTAAGTTTGTGTGTACTGCAAATATACTTATAAGAATTAAGAAATTTGATAGAATAATTTGGAACGCTGATTTAATTTTCAAAAATTTTCAAGACACTGCAATTATTTTTCTCTTTAATCTCTTTTCTCACCCTATATTATTAAGGTATGCAATTACACAGTTCGTCATACTTTATTCCCCGCGAGGGAAATGATTTAAGCAATCTATTCAAGCACGTGCGCTTAATGCCGCTGTATTATTTCCCGCATATTAAAGATATGAATTTCAAAATCGTGTCGCATCAGAAGAGATTCTTTGTTCACATTGACTTCGATGCATTCTTTGCTCAGGTCGAACAGCGTGATAATCTGAAGCTTCGGGGAAAGCCGGTTTCTGTCGGCGGAAATTCAAAGAGAGATGATTTTTCAGACAGCGCATATTATGTTACAAGAGGAGCACTTGCACAGGCGGTTACTGAGGCTAATAAATACCTACTGCATAAGGGGATGGTAAGAGAAAGCGCGCCGGCATTAGTCAGTTTTATTTCAAAAGTAGCTTCGCGATTTGGAATAATAATTTCCGAAGGAGCGGCAGCGAAGTCTGTTCCTGTAATGGGCGCTGCATCAGGAGGAGCAATAAATCTGGTATTCATGAATCACTTTCAGAGAATGGCGGAAGGTCACTTTACGGTGAAGCAGCTGGAGAATAAATACGGAAAAGATGAAGTTATGGGGATTTATAAAAGTTTGTGAGTTGGAAAATTTATGCCGCTATTTCATCAATATGAATTACTTTTTTTATTCCATTAGCAGACTTCACGTGATCTGCTAACACGGTTTCTACACCAAGGGTACTTCCATCAAGGGCAAAAAATTCAATTTCAAACCCTTTTCCACCGGGATGAATCATAACCACAGTTCCTACATCACCCTTGACAAAAGGAGTACTTTTTAAATTTTTTGTTAATATTATTCTTTCAAATTCTCTTATCATGCTATTTTATAGGATAAGCTGTTACTAACTTAATAAAATTTTCATTTAAATACACTATCCAAACACTTCTAAGTATAAATTTCGTATTATCAGGCGAGTGCACTTCACTTTCAATAATGTATTTTTTCCCAAATGTTGACTCCTTCATCGTTTTTACTTCCTCCTCCTTAACTTGTTTAATGAGTGTTTTTCGCAATGAATCTTTATCAAATTTTCTATCAATTAGAAATTTTGCTTTTGTGCTTCCATCGGGATGGTGAATATTCAAAAGATAATCTGTTAACTTACTGTCTTCAATTATTATATTGTTTGAAAATGGAAGATTCATTCGACTGTTTGCTTCGTCGGACCACTTTATCGTTTTGTTAACCACTGTTCAATCCCATCAAATACCTTTTCATTAGACAAACTTATACCTTCCCTAAATTGCGATTTACTTTTTTTATTCTTTTTCTTTGCTCATCATTTAGCTTATACAGTCCTGAATTATCATTTGCAGATTCAAGGAATAAATTAATAGAATTTAGAATTTCGACATCATCAATCATTGAGAGTTTTTTTCTGATAATATTTTTTAGTTTAACTGCCGTCATAGCTTTTATAAAATATAATTTAAGTTAGTTTATGTCAATTCAAAGTTGTGATATGGAATGGTTTCCAATTTTTTCCAATTTTCCAAATCATTCCATATCATTCCACTAATCCACGGAATAAATTATCGAATGTTAATAAAAAAGTAAAAATTTTTTGAGAGAAGAAGAATGTAACTTGATATATATATATATATGTATGTGTGTATATTGCACGAAAGGATTTTTCCCCTAATTAAAAATACAAATATGAACTGCCAATCACCTCCCCGGAATGTAACCTTTAGTAAAAATTTTTATAAAGCTCAAAAATTCTTCATGGAGAAACATGTAACAACTAAAGGTGATGTCTCTCTCACTGTCCCAATTAAAGGGATTCCCATTGGGTTAACAGGTAATTATTCGAACGAGAATTACGATAAGGAAGATAGTGCAAGTAATGAAGCCGAAGCTGTTAATTATGTTCAATCAGAACTGAAAAATGAAAAAGCACAAATTATTGCCGAAATTGCTTTTGCATATTGTCAATTATTGGGTGATGGATCTACTGACCCTGCAAAATTAGTTGCTTTCGATTCATATGAGAGGGTAATGAGACAACTAGCTGGCGGTTTTTTTGGATCTCCAGTCAGGAATACATTTGAAGATGAGTTCTATGTTAACTCAAGAAATATGTTTGTGTTTTTTGATGGGACTAAAGCTGTGGGAAAAGTTGATCAGTCAAAATACTTAACAATCAGAAAAAAAACTTCGGGTAATTATAATTTCGAAATTAAAATGGAAGGAAGTGAACCGAAGTATGATAATTTAGTCCAATTAGTAAAACCTGCTGACAAAAATGTTTCGATAAATGATGAAACTCATATTAACATTCCACTAAAAATAAGTTTTGATAAAAACTATGACTCAACTCCACAAGCAAAGATTATTTTGCGGCATAAACCCTTATACAATCAAGAAATAGTAATTAACGTTCATTCAATTCCTCTTAAAGATTTTTATTTCAAAGCGAATTAAGATTTTTTATAAATATTTTAAAAAATGATTTTCAAATTAAAAAAATATAAAAATGGATATTGCAAGCTTAGCATCTGTTGTGTATCATAAAGAAGGAGAACCTGGCGGTGAGGAATTCAAAGCAGGACCACTTACTTTAGCTGACAAAAAAGCTATTTACAAATTGAAGTCTCCGATTGATAGACCTTTACAGATTGAAGGTATTGGACCTCCAAATAGTACAGTAATAACTAAAGGCAGATATGCTATTAATAATGCAAATCGTGACTTTTTCGAATTTGATTTGGAAATAACCACATTATTTACTTCTGAAAGCAGAGGCGCTGGTTATCGGTACGAATGTCAGTCCTCACCTTTAATAACCGGTAATCTCATTATTCCTTCAATAATTGATGATGAAAGATGGGAAGCAGAAATTAAAATAAGTGGTGATCTTAATTCCTGGTCATCACCGCCGTTGGACTTGACTCTTGATCTTCCCGGAAACAATGACAAATTTTATCATGCAGAAAGAAAAGGTGCAAATGACTTTACAAGGTTTCAGGAAAATGATTTTTCCAGTGGAAATTATAATTTGACATTCAAATCAGGATTCATAGGTGCGAAAAATGAAAGTAAGACTGTAGGCAATGTATATAGCACTTCCATTACTACCCGTTTAATAATTACATTGAGTAAAAGAGATAGATAAACAAGTATAAGTTTATGTTATTCCAATGATAACCGATGATTTTATTTCTTCGGTTTTTCACTTCAATTTGAGTTTTGATGGATTCTGCCGATTATCAAATAAAGTAATTATCTCAACTTCATCAGGAAGAATTCTATATAATAAGAAACTTGCTCATTGACAACACATCTACGAACCTGTTTTTTATTTTTAAAGGGAGGGTATTGATATGGATTTTCTTTTATAAAACCAATCTTTGAATCAATTCTCTTTGCAAATTCATCTGCAACATGGAATGACCGCTTGTCTTCCAGTTAATGTAAAGTTGAATTCAAATCTCTTGAAGCTCTTTCTGAAAAAACTATGTCGAAAACCATCTCGAATTTATTTTCTTTACCTCTTCATAGGATACTTTGTTTCCCCTGTCTAATTGCTCCAAACCCTCTTCGATTGCTTCTTTTAACTCAGGTGCTAAATTATTCCAATCTTCTTTTTCGGAAGTCAGGTAATTCATTATAATATTAAACTCTTCAAGGAGCTTAACATTATCAATTTCGTCAATCTTTCTTTTTATATCCGATTTTAAATCAGGAATTGTCATATCTTTTTTAGATTAAAATACCTCTATGAAAAAAATAAATCAACAGAAATTTGGAATATCCACTCAACTCTTTACGTGTCTCCTGAATCAGTACTCCGATTTTAAAGGTTTAAATTCTGCTCTATTTTTCCCGTCTTACCGTTCCTCTCTTTCCATACTTTTATCAAGATGATCATCCCAGGACACAAGACTGTTATCTTTTTGTTTTACTTTCATAATATTTCCGTCTTAATTGTTTTGCTTTTTCTATTTCTCATTAGTATCAAAAATGCAATCTTTCATACTACTTCCAATTCATAACGCAGCAGCAGCACATCTTTCGAATTCAAATGAAGCAAAGCAATTGTTTCTCCCTTTTTGTTGCAGAATTCTACTTCAAAATTTTTATTGTCATACATTTCTACAATAGTCCCAACCTGACCTTTACGCAGGTTTTTCTCGGGGATGTCTCTGAGCAATGCAATCACGTCTAATAATTTGAACTCGTCATTCATAATAATATTCTTAGTTTTTTATGTAACAGCTTACAAATCTGGGAATAATTTCATCTCTTTTTACAATCCATAATGTTCTGATTGTTTCAGCATTATTATGCTTAGTAAGGATTATATCTGTATAATACCTATCGCCATATTCATCTGAAAAGGATCGTATTGCTTCACTGAAATTTATTTTTTCAATAATTAATTCTTTCAATTCGTCAGCATCATCAGAAGTAAGTCCTAGTTTATTCCTGAATACAATCGCCTTATGTTTACCAACCGGATGATTCAGACAATAATCTCTTAACTTAAGGGTGTCAATTATAACTTTATCGAAATTCACTGACATAATTTTCAAAATATATTCATAAAGACTAGCTCTACACAATTACCTTTCAAAATTAATTAACATTTCGCTTCCATTCAATACCAACCCTGTATAATTATTTTTCTCTTTAATCTTTTCTACATACCCTATATTATTACGGTATGCAGTTACACAGTTCGTCATATTTTATTCCCCGCGAGGGAAATGATTTCAGCAATCTATTCAAGCGCGTGCGCATAATGCCGCTTTATTCTTTCCCGCATATCAAAGACATGAATTTCAAAATCGTGTCGCATCAGAAGAGATTCTTTGTTCACATTGACTTCGATGCATTCTTTGCTCAGGTCGAACAGCGTGATAATCTGAAGCTTCGGGGAAAGCCGGTTTCTGTCGGCGGAATGGAGGGCAAGAAAGGGATCGTGATGACTGCATCTTATGAAGCAAGAGCAATGGGTGTGGATACGGGAATGTCAGTTGTCGAAGCAAAAAAGATCTGTCCGGAACTGATCTCGCTCCCATGTTACGGTCCAAAGTATGAAGCGATCATGCTGAATCTTCTTGAGGCGCTGAAGGAGTTCGTGCCGGCTGAATGCATTGAACAGTACAGCATAGACGAGTGCTTTGCTGATCTCTCGGGAGTTGCAAAGAATTTCTATGAAGCAACGAGAATTGCCAATGCCATTAAAAGAAAGATCCGCGAGCTCGAAAATCTTACTGCATCAATAGGTCTTTCATACAACAAAACTTTTGCAAAGCTTGCAACAAAGCTTCAGAAGCCGGACGGACTTTCGGTAGTGACACAGGAGAATAAAGATAAAATATATTCAATGCCTGCGAATAAGCTCTGGGGAATCGGAAGGAGAATCGAGATTCGCATGTGTACGCTGGGAATTAAGACCATCGGTGAGCTTGCAAATTCAAACGAGCGTCTGCTTAAAAAAGAATTCGGTGTCAACGGGATAATTTTCCGCAAGCTTGCGCGCGGCGAAGATACTTCTGAGATAGTCCTCAAAGAAAAAAAGGAAAAGTCCTTAAATCATTATCACACTTTATCCGAACCTATCTATAAGCCTGAGGATGTCATAAAAGAGATCAGAAGGATAGGGGAGTACATCTGCCGTAAGCTGCGTTCTAAAGATCTGACCGCCGGCTACATGCATCTTTCCGTAAGATTCGAAAACTTAACCTATGCCTCGCATATTGTAAAGCTGCCCTTCTTTACAAATGATGACAGGGAAATTTTTAATGCAGCAGTAAAAATATATGGTAAGTTCCGTAAGCCTTGTAAGGAATTGATGGCACGCCAGTTCGGAATGGGAGTTTACGATCTGCATCTCGACACGCGTGAATGCAATCTGAATCTCTTTGAAAAAAAGATCATTTTACCTTACTATGCGCTTGATAAAATAAAATCAAAGTATGGTGAAGGGATAATTAGAGTCGGGATTGGAACGTAAACGTGAAACGTAAGACGTAAGACGTAAGACGTGAACGCAAGACGTAAAATGCTAATCTGTAACTTCTTCTATTTTCACATTTCTTAGAAAATCTCCGAGTTCATCATTGTCATAAGTTCCGTAAGCATCAATGACTATTCCCTTCGTTCCGCTGATTGATCTTATGCCGTAAAGGACAGACATATCATCAGGATTCGAATCACCTTCGAATCTGTATGCTCTTTCTATAATGAGCTCTGAAGGCTGAAATATTTCATTGGTTTGTTTTGAAAGCATTCCGCCCTCGATAAGTTCGAAGTCATTTATATATCCTTTTTCTCTAAGAGCAGGAATGACTTGTGACAAGGTTGACATGTAGTTTTGATTCAGCATGGTTTTTTTAATTTCAAATTACAGATTACGAGTTACAAATTACAAATTACAAATTACAAATTACAAATTACAAATACTCACTACTCAATACCCAATACTTACTAGTCAATACTGTCACGGAACAAAGCTAAAGAGAATTCAAACACTTCTGCAAGCATAAGTTTGCCTTTCACAGCCGGATCATTTTCCATAATGCTTCGTGCTTCTTCTAAACTATCAACTTCAAGAATAGCAATACCGCAATCTTTTTCTGTCATTGGTTCATTCACAGTTCGCCCGGCAAGAAATAAAATTTTCCTTTCAAGCAGATTCTGTAAATATCTAAAATGAATTCCTATAAGCTCGTCTTCCTTCTCTGTCCATTTGCTGTGATCATAGTACTGCGGATAGAGATGAAGAAAATAGCAGTAATGTTTTTTCTTTTTATTCAAGATGAACTTAAAATTATATAATTAAAATTTTCAATCAACTCAATTACTTAACCGGCTTTTTCGGATTCAAACTATAGAGCAAACTCTGCTTTTCTTCCTCAGACAGAGATTCCTGAATCAGTCTGGCACTCGCACCGAAAGTAAGATAACTCCATATCCATGTAATGAGAATTGATACTTTGTTCTTAAATCCTACTTGGTAAAACAAATGCAGAAGCAGCCACATTATCCATCCGAAAAATCCCGTGAACTTAATTCCGAACACATCGGCTACAGCATCCTTTCTGCCGATTGTCGCCATGCTGCCTTTATCAAGATATTTAAACGGTTTTACTATTTTATTCTTTAATCTGTCAATGATTACCGAGGCTACATAGCGTCCTTCCTGCATTGCGACTGCAGATACACCGGGAAGTGATTTTCCGTTTTCATCTTTGAAATCAGATATATCTCCGATTGCAAATATTTCAGGATAATCATCAAATGAACAGTACTCGTTTACCAAAAGTCTTTTCTGCCTGTCTGTCGGAAGTCCGAATGTTTTTGTAAGGTTAACTGCTTCGACACCGGCAGCCCATATAATGATATCCGCAGTGATCACTTTTTCACCTTCAGGAGTTTTAATAAAAATTTTGTGATCTTCTATGTTTAAAACCCTGGAATTAAGTTTTACATTGACGTTTCTTTTTTCGAGACGTCTTTTAGCATACACTGACAATTCACGTTCAAATGTCGGAAGCAGGTCTGAACCTGCTTCTATAAGGATTATCTGCGCTTTTTTTGTGTCAATATTTCTGAAGTCATCATTGATAATACTGTGCGCAAGCTCTGCAATAGACCCGGCTAGCTCAACTCCCGTCGGACCTCCGCCGATTATCACATATTTCAGAAGCTCAGCCGATCTTTCCGGATGATTTTCAGCTTCTTCAAAAGAGATTAGAATTTTATTTCTTATTCTCAAAGCATTGAGAAGATTCTTTAAGCCCAATGTATATTTCATCCAGTCATTTTTTCCGAAATATCCGGTCTTTGCGCCGGCTGCCAAAACAAGATAATCATAGGAGATTTTTTTATCTCCAAGAATTAACGTTTTATTTTCTTTGTCAACACCTGTCACTTCATCCATTAATACTGTCACGTTTTTTTTACGGTGCATTAAAGATCTGATGGGTATTGCAATATCGGCAGGACTTAACACAGCAGTAGCAACCTGATAAAGCAGCGGTTGAAACAAATGATGATTTGATCTGTCAATCAAAGTGATATGCAATGATTTATCTTTAGCTAACTTTTTTACCGCCTGCAGTCCTCCGAAACCTGCACCGACTACGACAACGTGTTTTTTATTTTCCATTTTAATATTTGGCGAAATTAATCTTTCTAATTTTTTAATTAAACATTGAAATAAGTATCGTCAAACGTCAAACGTCAAACGTGAAACGTCAGATGTCAGACGTCAGACATTTGACATTTGACATCTGGCATTTGCCTCTGACTTCTGACTTCTGACGTTTGACTTCTGACGTTTGACTTCTGACATCTGACATTTGAATTAATAGCAAGTAAGTGATGAATTCAATATCTTTGTAAAAAAATTATAAGCCATGGATAAAAGTTTTATTACTACTGCATTTAATTTTGAAGGATGTACAATTACAAAAAATCTCGGTGTTGTGAGAGGAATAATAGTAAGGTCGAGAAATATATTTGCAAATATCGGAGCCGGATTTCAGACACTGGTTGGAGGAGATATTACTCTTTACACCGAACTCTGCGAAAAGACCAGAGCCGATGCATTTGATCTGATGGTGCAGCATGCCGAAGAGGTCGGAGCAAATGCAATCATTGGAATGAGATATGATGCAAATGAAATATCAGCCGGAGTGACGGAAGTGCTTGCTTACGGGACTGCTGTCGTTGTGGAAAGAAAGACGTAAGACCTTCTTGTTTTGGAAATCTGCCGTAATATTGATTCATATTTAATATTAGAGTTAACATTGGATAACGGCAAGCAAACATTTTCTCCTGTTGATATTCATTTTAATCACAGTTTTTTTTTATTTTTATCTAATTTTCAGCAGATAAATAGCTCATCACTGCGTTACCTGTTAATATCAATTACATTAAAAATCACTGAAAGGGTAAGCAAATAATGCAAAATTTTAAAAATAAATGATTTAAAATTGAAATTACGACGTTAAATATTTATTTTAAAAGATATGAAAAATATAAAAATCCCGGTAAAAAAAAAGAGAACAAGCAGAGATGATTATACAAAATATAACTTTGAAAATCATTTTAAACCCAAAAAACCTCTCAAAATAATAATAAATGTTCTTGTAGTAATTGTACCACTCATTCTTTCCTTTTTATTCATAAGATTTGCTCAGCAAGAGAATAAGTTCTTGAGTTTTCCATTGGACGACCCATGGATACACCTTACGTTTGCAAAAAACCTTGCTCATTACTTTAGCTTTTCATATTTCAAAACAGAAATGGTGACTGCGGGTTCAACTTCACCATTATATACTTTTATTCTTGCTTTGGCATTTTTTGTAAGCGGGAACGAAATGGAAATAAGTTATATTCTCGGAATGATATTTTTTGGAGCTGCTTCTTTTGCATTTTATAAACTTTGCAGCTTAGAGTTTGACAATGAAATTATCTTTGCACTTCTGTGCTCGGGACTTTTCATCATAGATAAATGGATGAATTTTATTACCGGATCCGGAATGGAAACTATGATGTATATTTTGATCCTTATTCTTTGCATTTATTTTTATAAAAAAAGAAGCGCAGTTCCGTTTGCAATTATGCTGGGTCTTATTTTATGGACAAGACCTGACGGAGTTGCATTTATCGCAGCACTTATAATTGATTATATTTTAGTTATATACTATTCAAAAGATCACTCGGATTTGATTTTATTCTCAGGCAGTGAGCTAAAGAAAATCTTATTGATTTTTGCCGGTATAGTAGGTCTGTATTTTATTATGAATTACTCTTTATCAGGTTCTCTTTTACCGAATACATATAATGCAAAGCTGACATATTATTCTCCCGAGTTCAGAAGCAGAACTGATTTTCTTAAATACGAAGTCTGGGATTATTTTAAAACAGGGGCATATCTTGTTCTGATGATCGGATTTATTTTTTCCGTTTTGAAAGTTATTTATGATGTTTATAAGAAGACATATAATCCTAACACAGTATACGTTCTCTTTATATTTGCTTTAATTTTTATCTATTGGCTAAAACTCCCTTATGCACACAGATTCGGAAGGTATTTGATGCCTGTCATTCCTTTTTTTATTTTACTGTCAACCATCGGATTCAGGGATTTTGCAAAATTTCTGAATAAAATTTCAGATAATTCCCTATTTGCGAAAATAATTTTCTATGCATGGGTTGCCATTGTATACTTTATGAGTGTGAAAGACTATGATGAATCCAAGAAAACATATGCAAAGGAATGCAAATATATATATCAGAGACAGGTCACGGCGGCACTATGGCTGAAGAAAAACACTGATGAAAATGATGTAATTGCAACACATGATGTAGGAGCTATCGGTTATTACAGCGGTCGAAAAATTGTCGATATAGCCGGACTCGTTACACCGGAGCTGATTAATAAAATTAATGATGCTAATTACGTGAATTTCATGACAAAGTATCTTAAAGATAATAAGGTTACATATCTTGCCTTTCTTCGTGAGTGGTACCGGGTTTCAAACCAGACACCTTTGCTAACAACTGCCTATACCCTTCCTCCGGAAATAATGGAGATCTACAAATTCAATCCCGATACACAAATATTATCAAGAGAAGCAAACTCTCTTCTGATGAATGCTCCTTCATTAGTAAAACAAAAAGCCTCTCCTCAGATCAAATATGTTATGAACCGCATACTGGGAACTGATCCGAACAGTTCATTGGCTTATTTTTATCTGGCACAGGCAAGTTTAATAGACAAAGATAATGCCGGCGTCGAAAAAAACTTATTTAAAGCCCTTCAGCTGTATCCTGACTTTAAAGAAGCACTGGTTGTTTTAGGAGTATTTTATAAGAACAATAAAAGGTACGACGAAGCTAAAGTTCAGCTTGAAAAAGCTCTCGCAATTGATCCGAACAATAATGAAATCAAAAGGAATTTAAATGAAGTAGACAGGTTGATGAATACTGATCAGATTCCTCAAAAAAAATAGGTTTATTAATTTTAGTATAACAAGACCGTGCGCTAAAATTTTTTCATAACTGATAAAACGACATTGCTATTCATTTCTAATCTGAAGAAGTTTTACAAGGCAGTTTTGCTTATTGATTTACTGCTCTTGTGCTTCATTGGTTACCAGCTTTTTTATTCAAGATATTACTGGATAGGTGAGGGGGAAAAAAAATTCAACGTTGAATCAGGTAAAAATTTAGATGAGATAATTTCAGAACTCAAATCAGCTGACATAATTGCAGATCCGTTTTTGTTTAAACTGGCTGTAAAACTTTCCGGTAAAGAAAATCAGATTATATCCAATAGTTATCTTTTAAAAAATGGAATGAATAATTCTGATTTGATTTCAATATTAACAGATAAAACGGTCCAGCAGCTGGTCAGAATTACAATACCCCCCGGCTCAACTCTCAGACAGATAGCAAAAATTTCAGAAAAAAAACTTTCACTGACAGGAGAAAAATTCTTAAAAGAAGCAACAAATGATTCGTTAATAAATATATTAGGTCTTTCGGGTAAGATAAAAAATCTTGAAGGGTTTCTTTATCCGGATACTTATGATGTCTCACCTTCTGTTACTGAAAAAAAACTGGTACAGATATTATTTAATGAATTCAGGAAAAAGATACTCGAAGAAAAAGATATCCAATCTGAAATTGCTGAAAGACAAACTACATTGCTAAACACAATTATTCTCGCATCAATCATAGAGGGTGAGACAATGATTGATGAAGAGAAGCCTGTCATTGCGGGAGTTTATATAAACCGGCTCAATAAAGGAATGCGGCTTGAAGCTGATCCGACCATTCAATACATTCTGCCGGGCGGTCCTAAACCGAGACTGCTGTTTGAGGATTTAAAAGTTAAATCTCCCTATAATACATATCTGAATAAAGGGCTTCCGCCGGGACCCATAAATAATCCCGGAATTTCTGCCATCAGAGCTGCTCTGAATCCTGCCCGGCATAATTACTTGTTTTTTGTTGCCACGGGTGACGGGGGACATAAATTCACCGAAAATTTTGCTCATCACCAGCAGGCAATTAAGGAATACAAAGCAAAGCTTAAACAGAATAAATTAAAAAACAAATAGAAGAAATTCTTGAACAGGGTAACGTTAAATTTATTTTCATTATTTCAGAAGCTCGATTACAGAGATAGGGAAAGTTCGGCGAAGAAAAAAATATTCGGGATTCTGGTAGCATACTTGTTTGCAAACACAATTCTGTCGTATAATTATTTTATATCATTCGATGAGCACAGTTTTATCATTCTAGCGTTTACCTCCAATTTGTTCCTGCTGGCTCTTATTATCTTGACGGATTTTGACAATCTGTTTCTTGCTTCACGAAGCATGGAAGTTCTCATTACATTACCGGTCAGCAGCTCGGCAGTTTTTAAAGCCAAATTTTTATCGGCGATCATTTTTCTTTTGTTTTTCATGCTCTCATCTTCGTTGCCTCAAATTATCTTTTTTTATTTTTTTAGCGGTGACCTGCTCAGGACAGTTTTTTTTTTAGTTTCAAATTTATTGTTTTGTTACTTTTCCTCGGGTATTCTTATTTTAATTTATGTTTTTGCCCTTAAGTATTTTAAAGCAAAAGCCTCATTGGTATTAAATCTTCTTCAGATATTATTCTTCGTATTTATATTTTATTCATCTACCCTTGCTTCAAAGGCAGTATCCGTACCCAAAGAACTTTTTATCAGAGCAAGCATTTTAGAATATGGTCCTGTAAAATTTCTACCTCAAACATTATTCTCAAGTGCAGTCTATAATTTACCCGATTTTCTGATTTGCTTAATGCTTTCGGCTTCGGTTTTTGGGTTAGTTTATTTTTTGATTTCAAAAAACTATTACACACTTTCCGGGAAGATAAAGGTATTGAAATCAAACCGTTCACTATTAAAGCCAGGGTTCAATTTCCCTTTTATAAAAAGTTGTATTGATAATTACATTCTGTCCGATAATTATGAAAGAGCTTCGTTTTATCTTGTAAAGGAACAACTTCAAAATTCGAAATTTCTGAGAGTGAAATACTTTCCTATTGCAGTCATGCCGCTTTTGTTTGTAATCATTGGTATAATCTCGGATTTGCCGCATCTTCTTTTTTTTAATAAAACTACGGGGATAGGAGCTTTTTTTAAAACTTTCATTCCTGTCATCAGTCCGTCTGTCACATTTACATTGATTATGTGTTCGCGACTGCTTGTGTCCAATACCAAAATACTTGATGACAGTTCTTTAAATACCGAATGGATTTACAATTCTGTTCCCATAAAGGAAAAAGCTTCTATACTTAAAGGAGCTGCCAAGTTTATATATGCAGCGTTTATTTTGCCCGTAATAATTGCAATGACTGTTTTACTATGCTTTAAAGCTGATCCCGGTACAGTTATTATTAATATTTTATTTATCTCCGCCGGAATTTATCTGATCAATTCCATTTCGATGATGTTTGACAAGGTTTATCCGTTTACTCTGGAAAGTACAAAGTTCAGTTCGGCTTCCAAGTTCATTGAGGTTATATTTTCAATGTTTCTTGGATTGATTTTATTTTTGATTCAGATTTTTGTTTTTCAAAACATTATATTTGTAATGATCTCTATAATGATTTTTATCATTGTTTCAATTCTTTTAAACCGAAATTAAAAAATAATATGGCAAAGGAAAAAGCTTCAGCAGTAACACAGACGGAAACATCACCTCTGATCAGAGAATGTAACGGTGAAGGTAAAAATGTTATTCTTGCAATTACAGGTACTAGCGGTGCAGTATACGGATTGAGAATGCTCAGGGCTCTTCTTATAAATGACTTTAATGTTGATCTCATTCTTTCCGAATATGCAGTGTTTACTTTATACAAGGAATGCGGAGTTGAAATCAAGCAGTCGAACATTACATCACTTTTTCCCGAAATATTGCTTTTGAAATCAACCATCACTTTTCATAATAACCTTGATCTTAAATCTGAAATTTTCACAAACAAGTATATATGTACAGGTATGATTGTATCGCCATGCTCCATGGGTGTTCTTGGCGGGATCGCAAACGGGGAGTGTAAGACACTAATTGAAAAATCTGCTGACTACGCTTTCTCGTACTCCAAACCGCTGATAGTTGTCCCTAGGGAAACTCCTGTAAATAAGATTCATCTTGAAAATATGCTGAGAATTCTTGATGCCGGAGGTAAGATTGTACCTGCAATGCCAAGCTTCGAATACAATCCGAGAGATTTTAATGATCTGGCAGACCACATAGCAGGCAGAGTACTTGACTTGTTGAATCGCAGCAGTGTTTCATTTATGTAGGTTTAATCCTTGACTTTTTTATTACTCCACCGGTTGAAGTTCTTAAATCTATTTCCTAATCCTGGAAAGAAAATCCTTCCGTTTCCGGCTGACGGTATCGTAATAATTTCAAAGCCAGACGGACTTCATACGGAGCATTGTAAAAAGACGACGCATATCTCCAGCCCCCTAAAGTATTTAGCAGCTTTTTTTTCCACCCGATGATCTTCAGATCACTTGCTGTCGGATAATATGCATTGAGTACTCTATCAAAATTAAGGATTCTTTTTATGTGATGTGGCTTAAGCCACGGTGTTAGTGTCTCTTTTCTCAGATCAAAATTCTTCCATTTTCCCGAGGTCCATTCTTCAAGTGATTCCGGATAATCGAATCCCTTCATCTTTGATGCGAGTGTTATTTCAGAATCCTCAAAGTTTACGGGTGAGTATACATATATAATTATCTCAGCACGTGGATTGATCTGTTTGATCTTTCTGATATAATTTATGTCTTCATCAATGCTTTTGTCAACATCATCGGAAGGACTGCCCATAACAAATGAAAACTCCGGAACGATATTAAAATTTTTCAAACGCTCCGCTAACTTTATAACTGTATCGGGAGTCTGAGTTCCTCCTTTATTCATAAGCCTCAAAGTTTCCTCCGAACTTGACTCCGCTCCGTAAAAGATCATTTTCACACCTGATCTCTGCATAAGCTCTAAAGTCTCATCGGAATATTTCAGCATTGTATCCGGACGCGCTTCACCCCACCATCCGAGTTTCATGTCCTTTATTTTATCGGCAATGGCATAAATTCTTTTTTCGGAAACGAACATATTGTCATCATGAAATTCTACAGCATCAACTTTATATCTGTCATAAAGAAATCTCAGATCATTTGCAACCAAATCGGCATTTCTCCCTTTCCATTTCCCTTTATAAATTCCTGCTATTGCACAGAAGCCGCAGGTGAACGGACAGCCGATACTCGAGATATATGCAATTGTTCTTTTACCTAAATAAGTTTTGCCAAGCTTAAGATACTTCTCAGGTTCTACTTTATAATAAGGCAGCAACGGTATCATATCAGGATCTATATTATCTATATCAGGATTGTGAAAAATTTTCCCTTCGGATTTATAGGAAATACCTTTTATTTCAGAAAGCTTTCTCGCTCCGGGTTTGCATTGCATGCAGTCTAAATATTCCGGAAGCGAAATTTCCGCATGCCCGCGGAAAATTACATCAACGTAATCCGACTTGAGGACTGTATTTCTGTGAAGTGAAGGAAAGTATCCTCCCCATAAAATTTTAATTTCCGGGAATAATGATTTTATTTTTTTGCTTATCGGAACTGCTCTGTGTAATTGCGGACCGGGCATAACAGTAATTCCAAGATACCTGACATCTTTTGCCCTTATTAATTTTATAAGAGTATTCTCAACATCCTCATCAAGATTTTCATCTACAATTTCATACTCATATTTATTTTCAAGAAATGCTCCCAGATACAGCAGGCTGTTCGGTACTCTGAATCCGTACCTCGCGCTCTTAGGATTTAATAGTATGATCATCAGGTTAAATTTACTTTTTGATTTTCAAAAAATATAACATCCGAATAAAATTTGTAAATCTGAGTCAGCATTAAAAATATTTCAGTTGATGCTAATGCAGCTGCACATCCTGCGTAGTCAAATAAAGTTATCAGAATAATGCTTAAAAAAATATTTAAACTCCATGCCAATACCAGAATTTTAGTCAGATATTTTTCTCCGTAAACTGAAAATAAGAATGACTGTGTAACAGTGTATATCAGTACAGGCAATATTGTTAATGAAAGTATTTTCAAAACAAAGACCGACTCTTCAGTTTTGAAAGTCAAAGCAATTAATTCTTCAGATAAAAAGTAAACTGCCGCAGTTACTATTGCACCACCGATAAAAGTATATAAAATCATTTTTTTAGTCACTTCCAGTTTTATCTTTAAGCTGTCTTTTAACTTTGCTATCGCGGGATAAAATGAATTGAACAAAGCTCCTGAAAATAAACCTACACCGTTTATAAATTTCGAACCTGCAGAGTATATCCCAACCGAAGCAGCGGTTGAGAAATATCCGAGCAGTATTACATTAAGACTCTTTATCGACAACATTAAAAAATTGTTATAAAAAAACACCGAACTTTCCCTGAGAGAAGGGACCGGATTGAAATTGAAACTAACCTGCTCACTACCTTTAAATGCTGAATATTTATTAACAACTTTGTTGTTGGCAAAATATAAAATCACGGAAGTCAGAATATCCAATGCCAGTATGCAAAGAAATAATTCTGTCAGTGCTGAACCTTTTAACAAAAGTCCATATGAACAGACAAGCTGCAAAACAGAATTTAAACTTATAATTAAAACAGGATACTTCTGATTAAGGAAACTTCTTAAAGAAGCTTCATAGGTTGATATTAATGAGCGCGGAAGTATTATCAGAATACCTGTCAGGAATGCCGGATAAAAAAATTTTTCAAAGAAAAGGAAAACCGTCAAGAAAACAATCATAATCAATATCAAAGACAATATTGATTTCAACACATTAAAGTTAATAATTAAATTTTTTACTGCAAACCTGTTTTCATTTATTTTCCTGATTAGTAAAGTTGAAAGACCGAAGTCGGAAATTATACCAAGTATCAGAATTAATGCAAAAATAAAACTGTACTCCCCGAAGCTCCCGATCCCTAAAAATCTTGAAACAAGAATTGCAAGTATGAATGAACAAAGATAATTTATTGTGTTGAATAAAAGAACCAATAAAGTATCCTTCGATATTTTTTTTATGTGCTCTTTAACCATTTTGATTATTGATTTCAGCTTGGGTTGTCTAAATCGCATCCGGTAACTTGCCAAAACCGTGTTTTTGGAAAGTTGTAACTTTTGGGACAGCCACGTGATTTAATGATAACTCATGGTTTGATAAAATCTCCTTAATGAACTCATCAATTTTCTTCAGCATATTTTCCATTTCAAACTGCTTCATGCATTCAGGTGAATTATAGATGCAGTTCACCGTTTTAGAATTGTTTATACTCATGCACGGACTGCATTTAAGTCCTTTATAAAAAACCAATTTCTTTTCGCTCAGAGGTCCGTATCGCTGCGGTGATTCGGGACCGAAGAAAGCAACAACGGGAATATTCAGAGCTGAAGCAATATGCAAAGGTCCGCTGTCATTTGTTATAAGACAGGCAGAGGAATTTATCAATGTAATCAATTCCTTAACTGAAGTCTTGCCGCATAAATTGTTTACTGAGTTTTTATTTTTAAGCCGGCTGAAAATTTTTTCAACATATGGCACTTCCTCCTTTGAACCGATCAACGAAATTTTGCAATTATATTTTTCAGTAAAATGACTAATGATCTCAATGAAGTTTTCCTGAGGCAGCCTTCTTTCATAAGCCAGCCGGCTTGCATTCGGATTAACTGCAAATCCGGGTTCGCTGTTTTTAATGTTTGTAATAATATTTATGCTATTGAATCCGGAAGACTCTGCTGTTACTCCGTTTACCGTTTCATCTGCATTAATGAGGTTAAGGAAATTTTCCTTAGTATGAATCTTGTCATCAAATAAAATAGTTTTACTGAATAGTACATTTCTGTTATTCTTTAAATTATCAAACCCGCAACTTCTGCCAGCTTTCAGCAGTGATACAATAACGGCTGAAAAATATGTATAGAATTCAAAGTCAAATACGATATCGAAACTTAATTTTCTTAATGATTTGATTTTACTCATGAGATCCGATAGGAACTTAGCAGGATTATCAATGTCTATGGTTATGATTTCATCTATGATTTTGATTTCACTGCAAATTTCAATATTATTTTTCAGGGTAAGAAAATAGATTTTTGAATCCGGATATGCTGCTTTGACTCTACTCAATGCAGGAGTTGTTAAAACAATACTGCCGATTCCCCAGAACTTTATGAATAAAATACTTTTTAAACGACTGCTTGCTGAGATGCTTTTTCTTCTTCTGATAATTGAAATGAAAAAGACTATCACCTTTCCGAGGTATTCATCAATTATTTTCATAAAGGAAACTGACATTCTATTTATTTAATTTTTATTTCATACAAAGTTGTGAATCCGACACCGCGTTTTCTGTCCGAACAAAATAATATTTTCGAGTCATTATCATAAAATACAGGTTTTGTGTTAAATGAATTATCGGAGGTCATTTGAATTGTTTTACCGGAAGGAATATGTGTTAAAAATATCTGACCTTCTTTTGAAAAACATTTCATTGATTTGTCATTTGACAGTTGTACTTCAAACGGATCCGGTTTGAGTATTGTCTGTATTTCATTTTTATATTCAGTATTAATCTTTTTAAATGAGATTTTTTTACCATCAATGGTTTGGTAATAAATTTCCTCTTCGTTTATAAATCCCGGATCAAAGACATTTTCTCTGTCAAATCTGAATCCAAAGTTAGAACTCAAAGTGAATTTTTCATTCAGACATTCCGTAAAAATGATTTTATCATAGTAAGATGCCGGCATTGAGATAAGATAGCTCGGATTTGTAAGCAAATTACTTGCTCCGTCATGATTAAGTCTGTTCAAAGAAAGGGACATTCTCGAAATTACCAAAACTAAAAACACATAGACGAATGAGTATCTTAGAACAGTACTCCTTTTTATAAACTGCAGACTCAGTTTTTTCAGAAGAAAAATATTATTCAGCCAGAAAAAAAACACTATAAACAACTTTATATATCCGAGAAAAAAATAAGGCTGATTTTTCGTAATGCTTACAATGTACACTGCTAAAGGACTATTCATAATTAAGAAAAGACATAAAATTAGTCCGGTCATAAAATACTTTTTCGACAGTACATAATATTTCACGAGTATCGTAATTGCCGGAATTAAAATTACATATTGATAGGATGCATTCACAGGGAGAAGCAGAATGCAGACAAAACAAAAAAGTGATATTTGAAGATTGAAAATATTTTTATCTGAATCCTTTTTGGAATTCAAAACAATGAATACAGATGACATTAATATTCCAAAGTAGAAAAAATATTTTAGAATAAAGTAAAGCTCCGGACTTTCAGTCAACGGAAATGGATTGAGTGAAGGCTCAAAATAAAACAAAGTATGAAGCAGTGACAGTACGGACTGAAACTCTGAAGCATAGACTGTTCCAACCCAGCCGTCACTGATTCGCGGCATTATTTTGTTGTAATAGAAAAAATTTATGTCAAAACCTGTTATAATAAAAACCAACAGGTTTAAAAGAACAATAAAGGAAACCGAAGCTATTACCATTCTGTACTTTCTTCTGCATAAAAATATAATCAGAAAAAAAATTGTATAAAATTTTAAGAGTACACTAATGGATAAAAGTAATGCAGACTGGATATCTTTCCCGTTGAATAAATAATATACTGAGGCTGAGAAAAGTATTAAGACCAGAAGATAAGCCTGACCGAAGAAAAAATTATTTACAAATGCATAGCCGGATATAAAAAATATTATTCCAGTCAGGTAAAAATTCAGACCTGATATTTTAGAAATAAAATATACACTCAGCATGAAGAAAGCATAGTTTAAAATATTCCAGCAAAATTTTGCAGTTAGAGGCTCGATCCGCGCAAACGGAATCATTAGCAAAGCATTAACCGGCGGATACGGAATGAATGACACGAACTGATTCTCAATTCCGTAAAGCAGTACCTGCTTATTGAATTCAACATTATCATAAGCCTGTTTCAGATCCTTTCCGTCTAAAAACATATTTGAACTTACATAATAATTCGGAAAATCAGTGTTGACTTTTTTAACTGAGGGGAGGAAGACAAAGATAAAAAATATAATATTGAGAACAATAAAGCAGGTGACATGAAAAAGTTTATTGTTAATTAATTCCGCCATTGATTTCAACTTTGCTTCCGTTTCATTACAATTACAAAATGATCACCGGCTCGGTTGAATGGAAAACGTTCTTTTACAGTATTATCAATCTTCATGCAAAATCTGACCAGTGGTTTAGCTTTATTATAAATTCCATATAAATAAGGTGACGGAGTAAACAAACCGAGTGAATATATTTTTTCAGTTTCAAAATACTTCTGAAATCTTAGTGCAAACTCTTTTGGAGTGAAATAAAATGATTTGATTTTGAACTCGCTCAGATTTGCGTCTATTCCTCCCTTATTAAATCTTCTGAAAGCATTTCGCGGGTCGAACTTCAACAAGTAATAAAAAATCTCCCACGGGCAAAATGAATTCATGACTGCCGCTATAAATTTTCCTCCGGGTTTGATTTTACCGGCTAAGGAATCCGAAAGAATGTCAAAATTATTAATACAATTCAGTCCGCCGAAATTTGAAACGGCTCCGTCAAAATTATTTTCACTGATATTATTTAATTCATCAAAAGAAATGTTCTCAGCTTTGATCATTTCTTGAAGATTATTTTTTTCAATTTTTGATTTAAGCTTACCTATCATTTCATTTGAAATATCAGTTGCAAAAACCTTAATGTCTTTAGAAGCAAGGTATACTGCATCAATTCCGGTCCCTGCATTGAGCTCAAGCAGCTTATCACCTTTTGCAAAATATGAAAGATAAATTCCGTAAACCGTATTTCTCATCCACTGCAGGATTTCATTTGAAGAATCTTCTTCATCGAAATTGCCCGCGATCCTGTTGAATGATTCTTTTGTATGAATTAAATAATCTTCCAAGATTTAGTTTAAAGCTTCAATTAGTTTTGAATTGTTTTGATCCCTTCTTTCACTTTTCTCCGACTTCTTCAGCTTAATGGCATTCCACCACCAGCCTGTTAAATAATACGGCAGCTTCCATAGCGAAAAAAACCGTTTAAACGGTTTTTCCAGCAGCTGCCTCGAACGAAATTCCTTATGCACTCTCTTATGCAGTATTCTATAATATTTGCTCGAGTATTCACCGTCAAACATCATTTCAAAATCATCAGATTTTTCCCAGTTCTGTTTAAATTTCATTTGAGACAAAACTCTTTCATAGAATTTTGTGCCCGGCAGCGGATATGAAACTGAAATTCCAATATCATCCGGCATCAGGTCTCTCACCATTTGTAAAGTCAGATCAATGTCGTCCTTGGTTTCACCTGTATATCCGAACTGAAGAAAGAAACCGGTTTTTATTTTATTTTTTTTCAAAAGATTTCGTGATTCATATATCTGTTTAATTGTAGTTCCTTTATCCATTGCATCAAGAATTTTCTGCGAGCCGGATTCAGTGCCTATCCAGACCGAATCACATCCTGCCGAAGCGAGATGTCTTACATTATCTTCTTTTAAAAGCAGATCCGCTCTTGAAAGACATTTGAAATTTGTCTTTGCATTTTTTTTGTTGACGACCTCATCAAACTTTATTATCCAGTTCGGCTTTAGCCCGAATATGTCGTCACAAAACCAGAAATGATCGGGAGAATATTTTTCTTTCAGAAATTTCATTTCAGAAACTACATTCTCGGGGCTCCGCGAGTTATATACTTGCCCGTAGATCGGCTTCGCACACCAGTTGCAATGAAAAGGACAGCCTCTTGTAGTCACTATATTCATTGAAAAATATCCGTGATGCTTTAGCCAGAGCTCTCTGTATCTTTCAACATTTATAAGACTCCATTCCGGAAAAGGTAGTGAATCGGGATCTTTAATTACTGACCGCTTATTTGTTTTTTTTATCTCGTTATTTTTAATAAAAGCCAGCCCGTCAATTTCATTTATATCTTTACCGGAAGCATTGTTAAGTTTATCTGTAATCTCTCCAAGCGTGACTTCGCCTTCACCGCATATAATGTAATCTGCTTTGTGCTGAAAATATTTATCGAGATGATCCGTTGCATCAGAGCCTGATATGATTACTTTGCATCCGTATTCATTTGCGATTTCACTCATCTTAAAAGCAGCTCCTCTCATTCTTGTCAGACACATTTTGGTAAGGTAGTTAAAGCCGTCATCATATATCACAAATATATCCGGTTTGTGAATATTTAATGATTCTTTTAAATCCGATTCCGAATCTGCGAGCATTGTATCAAAGAGAGAAACACTGTATCCTTTTTGCTTCAGATAAGAAGCAGCATAAAGAGTTCCGAGCGGAGCATAAAGATTCATAGCATTGTATTCTTTCGGATCCTGTCTTAGAAAATATGAGCTTGCTAATAGAATCTTATTCATTATATTCGATATTGAATTTTTTCAAACGCTCTCTGTAATTATTTAAGATTACCTTCTGCATATTTCCCGGATGTGTTCTTGAAACGCTGATAGTAGATTTGAACATTTGCTCTCTTTCCTTTTCATTGAAATGAGAATATTTATTCTTCCAGTGCTGAACGGTTTTTTCTCTGAAATATTTGTCCAGCCTGTCCCCGGGTTTTCCCATAAAGAAAATTTCAAACATCTTTTGCATAAAACTTTTCCTGTCATTAATTTTGACTCCCGATGAATTAAAATAAGGATCACCGGTTTTATAATTGGGAAAATAATTCTTTATCCATAAATTTGACTCAAGAAATTTATTCATCAGACAAGAATTAAATGTAGATTTAATATAAATGATTTCCGTAGCCGTAAAAATATTTCTCTCTTCGATCGTCAGTGAACTCTCAGACACGAAATAATTTATGCAGAAAAATTTATAACTGTTAAAGAGAAATATTTTTTTAAAGAGCATTAACAAAGTACGGCAGATCCAGAGGCGTTTATCTGCAGCTACGATCATAAAGTCAAGGTCACTGTCTGGCTCTGAGCTGTTCTTCGAGAGACTGCCGGTAACAAATACAGCTCTGACGAACGGGAATCTTTTTATGAGATGAGTCACAGCTCTCGCAAGCTTCCAGCTTTTCTTTGAATATGATTCTCTGAATTTTCTCAGCTCTATATAATTTTCATTCTGTCCAATAAAATAAAAATTATCTTTCGATGAGACCTGTGAATTTAAATTTTCTTCAAGTGTCCTGATCAAATCCGATTTACTGATTGAATTTTGCGGAAGCAGGGAAAATATCTCATAACGGTTCAACGGATGCTTGAATATATCATAGTAAAGAAGCGTCCTGATTATATTTTCTTTTAGTAAATTCATGTGCAATTAGTCTTGAGAAATTTTAGAAATAAATTAGTAAATAATAATTCCAAAACCAAGCACTGATTGAGGAGTAATGTAGAGTTCTGGTAGTTTTGGTTCAGTTACCTGACGACAATTGATAATTGATATTTGATAATTGGTAATTGATAGTTGACTATTGATAATAACCTGGAAAAAGATAAAACTTCAGGGACAGCTACGTTTAAAAAGTTTAAATAATATATCACTCCGGGTCTTCTCGAATCTCTCGAATCTCCAACTCTATTTTCTATATTTATTTCAATCCTTATTATACCTATTTTTGCAAATTAAAAATCAAAATAAATTTATGTCAGAAAATATTAGTTCACCGCCGAAAGGCATTAGCCTCTGGCTAATGGCTGCACGTGCATATTCTTTCCCGGCTTCGATCATTCCGGTTCTGTTCGGATCCGTGCTTGCTGTCTTGCTTAATCCCGGACTGCAATTTAACTTCCTGAATTTTTTTCTTTGCCTGATAGGATGTATACTTGTTCAGGTCGGAACAAACATTATCAACGACATTTATGATTACGATAAAGGCATTGACAAAGAAGACAAAGAAATCGGCATTCCTCACGGGGGCTCGATGGTGATCTCAATGGGTCTTGTCAGCATTAAGCAAATGAAGAAGGCAGCCGTCATTTCATTGCTTATCGCATTCTTAATTGGAGTTTATCTGTTTACACAAGCCGGAGCATGGATCCTGTATTTGAGTATTTTCGGACTTTTGTCAGCAATCTTTTATACTGCAAAACCACTTGCATTGAAATACAAAGCTCTCGGAGATCTGCAGGTGATTATTTCTTTCGGTCTTGGAATGACACTCGGCTCATATATCGTTCAGACACATCAGTTCTCATGGATGCCGCTGTTATTTTCAATTCCGATAGGCTTACTGATAGACGCGATCTTACATTCAAATAATATTCGGGATATAAATTTTGACGGAAAGTTCGGTGTGAAAACTCTGCCGATACTCGTCGGTGAAAAAGCTTCAGTGAAATTGTTTTATGTTATGGTTCTCGGAGCTTACCTTTCCCTGATTATTTTTGTTGCATTGAAAATGCTTCCGTGGTTTGCTTTACTTGCGCTTGTGACTTTACCGTTAGCTCTGAAGATAGTCAAAATGTCAGACGGATTTCCCGAAGAAGCTCACGCAAGATTTGAATACGGTACTAAGCATATCATGATGACAGCGCAATTGAATATGATGTTCGGGCTGACACTCGTGATCGGATTGCTGATATCGTATTTCTTTTTTGTTTAAGCATTGGGCATTGTGTATCTTTAGGTTACGGATTACGAGTTACGAATTACGGGTTACAATTTTTCGCAATTCGTAAACCGTCATAGCCAGTACCAAAAAGTTTCATTCTGTTATAATAAATGTTCATTAAAAAATACCTCACTCGGGGCTACCAACATAACCCCAAAAACCTTATTTTCTTTTTTAACCTTAATAGAAAATAAATCCTTTTGAAGTTGACCTTATTACCTTATTTCTTGAGCTTAAGTGTCATTTAATTAAAATTCCATAAAATGCAAATATTCCTCTAAAATTCTAAATTCAATTTCGCACTATTTAATAATAATTTAATAAGGTAATAAGGTTAAATTAACTCACTGTTCTACTCAAATATCTCCCGGTATATCTTCCATTCACCACCGGTCTCTTCGTCTTTAATCATACTAAGAGTTTTCATTCCTCTCTCTTTAAACTTTTCTGATTCATAATTCTCAATAAACTTAACCTTCTTATTGTTTTGTGTTGTTGTGGAATCGTTAACAACCTTAAAATCAGAAATATCAATACTGATTTTTTTATAATTCTTAAAAGTAAATTCTATCCTCCTGAGCTTTTCCTTTAAATCAATTTTCCTGCCGTCCTTTCCGTAGTATGTGTAATCTTCCGTAAGATAACTTTTATACTTTTCAAAATCCTTATCCTGCCAAGCATCACGCCATTCATTCACCACTCCTTTCAATACATACTCATCGGATGAAAAATACTCATTCAATTTATTGACTGTCAAATAAAACAGCAGTGTAACAACAGCTATTAAAAATGTAAAACTTCCAATTGTAATAAATAATCTTTTCCTGGTAACACTGATCTTTTCCTTATATCTCTTTTTGAATTCTTTTTCAAACTCCTTCTTAGCATCAGTTTTCTTCTCGTCGGGAAATTTATTCTCAGCAACATTGTATCCGCAGAATTTACAGTAAACCGAACCTTCTTCGATCTCAGATTTGCAGTTTGGGCATTTAATAAAATTTTGTGAGCGGGGAGTTTGTAATGATGCTCTTAAATTCTCAACGGTTTGATTTCCGACATCCTGAGAGTCAATCTCGACTTTCTTGTCTGTTAATGGATTGTTAATACAGCCATATGTGGTGCATCCGAGATTTTCATTCCAGCATTCTTTATGATGAGGCGTGCCGCAGTTAGAGCAGACAATGAAATCTGCTCCCTGCTTTAGCTTTGACTGGCAATAAGGACAGGTTTTGTTTTTGATGAAATCATATGTTCTGCCGGGATCACTCAAATAATGGAAAATTTATTTTTGCTTTCTTCATTATCACGAATTAGTCATTGAATGCACTAAGAAAAAAAATCAACCTAAGTGTCCTTTGTGATCTTAGTGCCTTAGTGGTAAAATAATATTGGCTTTTTGAACAAATCATAAAGTAAAGAATTTTAAACAGCCGGACTTGTATACAAAACTCCTGTCCCTGCTGATCTATTTAAACACTTCAGCTTCTTCAAACTCAACCTGAACTTCCTCTTCGCCTTTCCTTAATATCAATATATCGTTAAATGGTATTTTCAGCCCGGTTAATTTCTTATCAGATAATTTCTTTGACAATCCGGACCGGGAGTTCAGATTATGAAATGATTTCATTTTTAAAAGATTCCCGTCATCAAGCTTAACATCCTTTACCGACATCAGATTCATGTTTCCGAAAAATTCCTTTACTTCTTTTTTGCTTTCATCCACCAGTTCAAATACAACTTCATTGTTAAACTCAACCTGAAAAGTATCATCATTAAAATATTTTTTCCCGAAATCAAAAACGTCCGATAACTTCACTTCATCAAATTTTTTATTCAGTTTTTTAATATTCTCAAATGTGTAATGTGACGGGCAGTCTTCATTTTTCTGATATTCCACTAAGTAAGAATCATTATTATTTCCGTTGAAAATAAAACCTTTGCCGTTTAGAAAGATCAGATCATCTCGATTATGTAAATACTTAACGGCTTCCTGCACCTGTACACCAGCTATGATTGAGGCAATGGTTGGTGTCGTTGGAATTTTTCCTTCATTGATTTCATCGAGTCCGAGAAGCATACAGGATTTTCTCTTGTTGATTAATTTATAATCTACCTCCGACATTGTGCATTCGTAACATGCATTATCCGGAGGCATGAACATTCGTGCAACTCCGGTGAGAACTTCAATTGCGCCGTCTATCCATGGTTTATTTACTTTCCAGCAGGATTGATTGATAAAAAGTCTTGCTTCACGGTTATCCAGTCCGCCGATTACAAGATCAAAGCTTTTAAAAACTCCGAGTCCGAGATTGAAAATATTCCCGTCGAAATACTTTATGTTAATTTCGTCGTTCACTTCCTTTGCTCTTTCACAAATAACCTGAGCTTTTGATTTTCCTTCATCTTCTTTTCTGAAAAGTACACTCCTTGACAGATTGCTTTTTTCAACTTTATCCATATCCACTACGCAAATATTACCTACTCCAAGCATGACAAGATTCTTAACAATTTCATTTCCCAAAGCGCCGCAGCCGGCGACGAGAATCCTGGAATTTCTTAATATCTCCTGATCCCACCATGTAATTAATTCTAAACGTGAGTAACGGTCATCTTTTATCTCTATAGGCATTTTTTAAGAATTAAGAATTAGGAATTAAGAATTAAGAATTAAAAAACTACTTTGCTAAAGTTCTTTTAACAAATATGAATATTAAATGATAAAATTGACATCTAAAATTTTATACAAGCATATGTTGATATACGGAATCTTTTAATTAATCTAAGGAAGTCTAATTGTGAAATTTAGATAGCAGAAGTGTGAGTCGAAAAGATAAATTGTCCTTAAGTTTCTAAAACTTTTAATTCCTAATTCTTAATTCCTAATTCCAGCCGTGATTTCCGGATGCAGTCTTAGCACATCACCTTCTTTTACACCGGCTTCGGATAGAGTTTGTGATTCGGTAAGCTGTTTACCTGATGCTTTATGATGAAATTTATAGGAAAGCGGTTCACCGTCAGGTCCGGTAACCGGCATTTTCATTTTCGGAAGAAGAACTTCCATGATTCTCTTTACGGATGCATCATCCGGCAGAGTCGCCTGCTGTTCCTTGTTGCCTGTCGCGTCTACAATAGTAATGTTTATTCGTGCCATATGGGTGCAATTTAATTATTATACAGCATTAATTAAATGGCATTTTTGAATTAAATTGTTTTTATAAACTATTAAAATTATTTTAATCATCTTTTAATTCCAACAACCTAAAAATTTATGAAAAATATTTATAAAGTCCTGGCTGTTTTCTGCATAATAATGTCTTCAGGTATAACACTGACTTCATGCAATAAATCCGGGTCGGATATGATCAATATCGGCGAATACGAATCCCTTACAGGAAGCGAAGCGACATTCGGACAGTCTTCCCATAACGGACTTGTGCTTGCAGTTGAAGAAGTAAACAATGCCGGAGGATTGCTTGGGAAAAAAATTAACCTTATTACTGAGGATAATCAGGGAAAACCATCGGAGACACAGACAGTTGTACAAAAACTCATTAACAGGGACAAAGTAGTTGCCGTAATAGGTGAAGTCGCTTCATCAAGAAGCAAAGCCGGCGCGCCGATTTGCCAGCAGAACAAGATCCCGATGATCACTCCTGCTTCTACGAATCCCGAAGTTACAACAATTGGTGATTATATATTCAGAGTCTGTTTCATTGATCCGTTTCAGGCGACAGTGATGAGTAAGTTTGCAATCAATTCTATGAAAGTAAAAAAGATCGCATTATTGATCGATCAGAAGAATGCTTACTCAACCGGTCTTGCTGACAATTTCCGTCAGATTTTTACAAGCATGGGAGGAGAGATTGTTGAAGAGCAAAAATATTCTGCCGGTGATAAAGATTTTAAAGCACAGTTAACTGCAATAAAGGCAAAAAACCCTGAAGCGATTTTCATTCCCGGTTATTATACTGATGTTAATTTAATTTCAATTCAGGCAAGAGAAATAGGTCTGACCTGTCCGCTCTTCGGCAGTGACGGCTGGGAATCCGAAAAGCTGACCGAAGGCAAAGCAAAGGATGCACTCGAAGGAAGCTTCTTTTCAACACACGTATCAGCAGATGATCCTTCACCGAAAATTCAGGAGTTTATTAAGAAGTATAAAGCTAAGTATGAGAAAGAACCCGATGCAATGAGCTTCTTAGCTTATGATGCCGGGATGATCTTATTTGACGCTATTAAAAAAGCAAACTCCACCGAAGGTGAAAAAATTAAAAATGAGCTTGCAAAAACAAAAGACTTTCCCGGAGTCACAGGAATCATTACAATCAATCAGCAAAGAAACGCTGTCAAACCAGCTGTAGTACTTGAGATAAAAGATGGGAAGTTTGTTTATAAGGAAACTATAGCCCCTTAATTCAGTTACAAGTTTCAAGTTACAAGTTACGAATAATTACTAATTTACTAATTAATTTAATAATTTATGATTTGTAACTTGTAACTTGTAACTTGTAACTTGTAACTTAAAAAACTTGTCTGAATTCATACAACAATTAATAAACGGTTTATCACTCGGAAGCATCTATGCACTGATTGCGCTTGGGTACACAATGGTTTACGGAATTCTTAAGTTCATAAACTTTGCTCATGGTGAGATATTCATGCTCGGCGCATTCTTTGGTTATTATATTGCAAAATCACTGGGAGTGGATTCCCCTGATATCCCGGTTGCATTAGTTATTTTGCTTTTGACAATGATTGCTACTGCGGTAGTCGGTGTAACTATTGAAAAGCTTGCTTACAAACCTCTTCGCAATTCATCAAAACTTACAGTATTAATTACTGCAATAGGAGTTTCATTATTTCTTCAGTACACAGGTCAGCTTGTATTCGGGGCTGATCCTAAATCTTTTCCTACAATAATAGAAAATGTGAGCTTTAATGTTTTCGGAGCGACCATAGGATCCAATCAGATAGTTGTAATAGTATCTGCATTAGTTCTAATGCTTGCATTAAGATTCATTGTAATGAGAACAATAATGGGAATAGCAATCAGGGCAGTCTCAAACAATCTCACAGCTGCTTCACTGATGGGAATTAACATTAATAATGTAATCTCTTTCACATTTGCTATCGGCTCATCACTTGCCGGAGCGGCAGGTATTCTTTACAGTATTAACTATCCCAGCATTGATCCGCTTATGGGAATGTTACCCGGTCTGAAGGCATTCATTGCGGCAGTACTCGGGGGTATAGGAAATTTTCCGGGAGCTGCGGTCGGCGGTTTGATAATAGGATTGGTAGAAACTTTTACAGTCGGATATTTATCCCCGACATACAGGGACGCTATTGCGTTTGCAATACTGATTTTAATATTGCTTGTAAAGCCAACAGGATTATTCGGGAAGAAGGATATAGAGAAAGTTTAGATCACTTATTGGATTTTAGTTGTTTAACAAAAGGACGTTTGGTAAACGTCCTTTTGTATTTTAAATATATTACTTAATATTGCTTTGGAAAAAATAAAATTATGACAAAATTAGAATTAGTTGAGAAAAAATTAAAAAAAATTTCTCCAAAAGATTTAGATTCTGTAGATGAGTTTATTGAAAAGATATTAACTTTAAATAAAAATCCTAAAAAGAAAAAAATGAAATTGTATCCAGCAGGAGCTTTGAAGGAATTAAACAAAAAATATACTTCTGTAGAATTACAGCATAAAGCGAATGAATGGAGAATTCAGGATGCGTTAAAATACAAGAAAAAGTAATTGTATCTTGCGTAAATAAATATAATCTAACTTTAGTAAGTTTTGATTCTGACTTTGATAAAAGTCCTGTAAAACGCAAAGTACCTGCCGAGCTTATTGCTTAGTATTCTCACGTTCCTGTTTCCTTCTCATAAAATCCATTACATAAATAATAAATGCAAATAAAGTAAAGACAGCCATTACTATTACTATCCAGTTGCTTCTCATAAACCCGGTTACAAAGAACATTATCGTTGCAACTAAAGTAAGTCCCACCGCAATGTGAGTTGAAGTCTTGTTTTCTTTCTTTACCGAAAAAGAAAGTATGACAAGTATTACTCCGATTGCCGGAGCTATTAAAGCTGTCGGACTCCCGGATGAAAAGTATCCGTAAACTCCCAACACTATAAGAACAAAAGCATTGGCAAGCATGATTTTATAAATATTCATAAAGTTAAAAGTTAAAAGTTAAAAGTTAAAAGTTAAAAGTTAAAAGTTAAAAGTTAAAAGTAATTTAAATTTGTAATGAGTTTATATCAATTCATTTATAAAAAATCTATCGGATTACCATAATGAACTTGACATAAATTATTAATTGCCTTATTTTGTAAGGCAAATCTGTTATATAACCTAATTTTTTAAGCCATTACAGTTCAGATTAAACATACCGAAGATCTCAGACTGGATCAGATAGATTTGAAGCTGCTTGATGAACTTCAGAAAAATTCACAAATTAAAAAAAATGAGCTTGCAGAAATTGTAGGTTTGTCTCTGCCTTCTACAATTGAAAGAATTTCAAAACTTGAATCTCACGGTTATATAACTTCCTATAATGCTGTGTTGAATCATAAAAAACTTAGGCATGACATTACCTGCTTCATTTTTGTTGTAAGTGAATCATCCAAGCATTATAAACAATTCATTGAGCACTGCATAAGTAACAAAGATATACTTGAATGTCATTCAATTACAGGAGACGGTTCACACATTTTAAAGATCAGAACCGAGAATACGGGCTCACTGGAAAAACTTCTGGCAAAGATACAGAGCTGGCCCGGAGTTAAGTCAACTAAAACTAATATTGTTTTATCTTCACATAAAGAGACTTCAGAAATTGATGTGAGGTCGTTAATCGAAAATCGTTAATCGAAAATCGTTAATCGAAAATCGTGAATCGTTAATCGTTAATCGTGAATCGTCAATCGTGAATCGTCAATCGTGAATCGTGAATCGTCAATCGTGAATCGTGAATCGTTAATTGTGAATCGTGAATCGTCAATCGTGAATCATAATCGTCAATCGTGAATGGTGAAAGTTTTAAACCACCGAATAAATCAAAATCTAAAATCAAAAATCTAAAATTAAATAAAAATGTCAGAGAAAACAACAATTGAGGAACAAAAGGAAAAGCTTAAAAAAATTAACGATGTATTTAAGCTTATAAAAGAAAAAGAAGTTAAAATGATTGATCTCCGGTTTACAGATCTTCCGGGTCAATGGCAGCACTTGACCATTCCGGTTTCAAAGCTGAATGAAGCTGTATTTTATGAAGGAATAGGTTTTGACGGTTCATCCATCCGCGGGTTCAAAAATATCAATGAGTCGGATATGTTGATAATTCCTGATCCTTCAACGGCGAATATTGATCCGTTCATGACAATTAAGACAATGAGTCTGATTTCTAATGTGTATGAACCTGAATCGAAGACCATTTATGCAATGGATCCGAGGAATATAGCGAAGAAAGCCATCGAGTATCTGAAATCAACGGGAATTGCCGACACTGCTTATTTCGGACCCGAAGCCGAATTTTTTATTCTGGATCATGTTGCTTATAATATAAATGAATATTCAAGCTGGTATAGAATAGATTCAACCGAGGGTTTCTGGAATACCGGAAGTGAGAAAGAGCTGAATCTCGGACATAAGATCAGGCTTAAAGAAGGATATTTTCCTGTCCCCCCTTCGGATTCGACAAATGACTTAAGAAGCCTGATGGTGGAAAATCTGATAAACGTTGGAATAGATGTGGAAATGCATCATCATGAAGTTGCCACAGGCGGTCAGGCTGAGATAGATTTCAAATATTGTCCGATGCTTGATTGTGCCGACCAGCTCCAGATGTTTAAATATATTGTAAAGAATACAGCGAGGGCTGTCGGCAAGACGGCTACATTCATGCCGAAGCCTTTATTCGGAGACAACGGAAGCGGAATGCATACTCATGTGAGTTTATGGAAAGAAGGAAAGCCATTGTTTTCCGGAGAAGGTTATGCAGGACTGAGCGAGACTGCATTGTTTTTTATCGGCGGGCTTCTGAAACATGCACCTTCTATACTTGCTTTTACCAATCCTACAACTAATTCATATAAACGACTTGTTCCGGGATATGAAGCTCCTGTCAATCTTGCTTATTCCAAAAGTAATCGGAGCGCAGCCATCAGGATTCCGATGTATTCTGATAATCCAAAGTCAAAAAGAATTGAATTCAGATGTCCGGACGGAACATCCAATCCGTATCTCGGCTTTTCTGCAATTCTTCTTGCAGGTATTGACGGAATATTAAACAAAATACATCCCGGTGATCCAATGGATAAAGATATTTTCCATCTTGATGAAAAGGAGCTGAAAAAAATTCCTCACGCTCCGGAAGATCTGACCGTGGCTTTGCATAAACTTGAGAATGATAATGATTATTTAAAACAGGGAGGGGTCTTCGATGATCACTTGATAGAAACATGGATAGATTATAAAACGAAGAAAGAGATTAAGGAAGTTCAGCTCAGACCGCATCCGTATGAGTTTCATCTGTACTATGAAGTGTAATTTTCGGGAAATTTGGAATTTGGGATTTTGAATTTGGAATTTTTGACAGGAGATACTAAAAAAAAATCTGGATCAATATTTAAAAAATTTATAATCTAAGAATCTAATATTTACAAATCCCAAATTCAAAATCCCAAATCCCAAATTTCAATAATGGATCTTGTCTTCCTTTTCTTTCCACTCCATAAAAACTTTCTTAGCTTCCTGATTCATTATCTGAATCATTGGGATAAAACGTTCATCTACTGATTTCGAAACTTCATTATAAATAAAATCATCATCAAAATTTATATCCGCTGCATCTTTCCTTGTATTGGCATAATATATCTTTTCAATCCGCGCCCAGTGAATAGCAGAGAGACACATAGGACACGGCTCGCAGCTTGTGTAAATTTCACATCCGGCTAAAGAAAATGTGTTCAGAATTTTACAGGCTGACCTGATAGCTTCAATCTCTGCGTGTGCTGTAGGGTCATTTGCAGAAGTAACCTTATTCGAAGCGCCGGAAATTATTTTACCGTCCTTTGCAATAACAGCTCCGAAAGGACCTCCGCTTCCGTCTTCAACATTTTGTTTTGAATAACGGATTGCCTCAAGCATGCATTCTTTTGAAAAATCGGTCATAATGAAAAAAAGTTGAAAGTTAAAAGTTGAAAGTTAAAAGTTGAAAGTTAAAAGTTGAAAGTTAAAAAGTTAAAAGTTAAAGGTTGAAAGTTGAAAGTTAAAAGTTAAAAGTTGAAAGTAAAAGATGTTTAACTTAAAAATAGGATTTTAAATACAAAATGTTAATTCTCAAATATGAATAACGTGAACTATTTTGAACTAAAGTACAATTTACACAAAATTTGACCTTTCACGCTATACTTTAAAATATTTAGCATTTCGCCTTTTAACTTTTAACTTTCAACTTTTAACTTTCAACTTTCAACTTTTAACTTTCAACTTTCAACTTTCAACTTTCAACTTTTTTACATTTGCTATGGCAATTTAATTTTTTGTTTTATATTTTAAGATATAGAAGTAAATCAAACCCTCGGAAAAAATCATTCGATTGTAATTTAAATTCATTTCGTGTTGTTAAGTAAATCAATACAATGAATCAGAATTAAATCAACTATCAATTATCCTGTAAATTCCATTGATTATGGATAACAAATTAAGACTTTCGCTTACATTATTTCTTATTTTTATAGCTTCAGTTTCACAATCTCAATTTGTTGACTTTGGAAGAAATAAAGTTCAATACACGGATTTTGAATGGAACATTTTGCAGACCGAACATTTCCAGATATATTACTATAAAGAAGCAAAGGAACTGGCTGAAATCGGTGCTTACTACGCTGAAGAAAGTTATAAAGAGCATATGCAGGATTTCAATCATTCATTGACTGATACTGTTCCTATGATTTTTTATGCATCACCTCTGCATTTCAAGCAGACAAATACAACACCGGGTCTGATTCCCGACGGAGTCGGCGGGTTTTTTGAATTCATCAAAGGGAGAGTTGTAATTCCGTTCGAAGGTTCATTATCACAGTTCAGGCACGTAATCAGGCACGAACTTACTCACGTTTTCATGATGAGCAAGATAAATAACATCCTCACAGTACACCGGAAGACTCCCGGACAATCACCTCCGCTTTGGTTTACCGAAGGACTCGCTGAATTATGGTCAACCGAATGGGACACGCAGGCTGATATGGTCTTGAAAGACGCAGTTCTTACGGGTTATTTACCGGGGCTTAATAACTGGGAAAGAATATACGGAACCTATCTTATGTATAAAATGGGTCAGCGAGTCTGCGAATACATTGTGGAAAAATACGGAGAAGACAAAATTCTGCAGCTCATTGAAAATTTCTGGAAGGATGAGAATTTTTCAAATGTAATGCAGATGACTATAGGAAAAGATTATGCCTCGTTTGATAAAGATTTTTTGTATTACCTTGAAAAACTGTACTATCCTCAGCTTAAAGACCTGGATAATCCTTCACAGGTTACTGAAAGTATTCACACCGAATCTTTTGCTCACAAGCCGACTTATTCCAATGCAAACGGGAAAAAAGAAATATACTACATAGGAAATCAAACCGGTTTCACCAGCATTTATAAAATTGCATTAAACTCCCGTGAAGGACCTGACCTTGTAATAGAAGGGGAGTCGAGCGATGAGTTTGAAGAATTTCATTTCTTTCGTACAGGGCTTGATGTTTCAAACTCCGGTCAGCTGTTATTTATAACGCAGCAGGGTGATCAGGATGCGCTTCACCTGTATGATACAAAGACAAAAAAGAAAATAACGGATTATTCTTTTAAAGATATTGTAAGTATAGGTTCACCATCGTGGAGCTCGGATAATAATAAAATTGTTTTTCCCGGATCTGATTACGGGGGGAGAACAGATTTATATATCCTCGATATTCCGGCCAATGATCTTAAAAGGTTAACTAATGATTATTATGATGACCGCGATCCGGATTTTTCACCCGATGGAAATTTTATAGTATTTTCATCCGACAGGACAACTTACGGTAATGAAAAAAGCTATAATTTATTTTTATACAATGTTCACTCAGGAAACATTGATTACCTTACCCTTGGAAAGCAAATAGATTATTCTCCTCACTTTTCCAGCGATGGTGAAAGAATAGTATTTACTTCAACAGTCAGCGGAGAACAGAACATATGGATGATAAAACTTGGATCAATGCTTACCTCTGTTCCTTCAGTGAAATCCGGGAGCAACTCGCTTGCAGCTGATGTAAAAATCAATTATGACAATCTTGAAATGAGACAGATTACTAATTTTATAACTGCTGCTTATGATCCGAAGTGGTGCGGTAAAGATAAAATAGTCTTTTCAACATTTGAAAAAGGATCCATTAATATAAGAATGCTGAGAAGCATACAGGAGAGATATGACAGCAGCAAAACTGTCATGAAGATAGATCTCAGCTTGAAAGGTGAAAACTGGACTGCTGATAAAATCAAAAGTGTTCCAAAGAAGAATTCGCTTGTGTATGAGAAAAAGTTTTCACTTGATGTTGCTACTACTGCTTTAACTGTGGATCCTGTTTTCGGTGCAAATACCGGAGGAATAATTTCTTTAAGTGATCTGCTCGGAAATGAAAAATATTATTTTCTTGTATTCAACAATTCAACCGGTGACGCTGAATTCTGGAAGAGCTTTAACATTGCAATATCAAAGATTTCAACCGAGAAACGTATGAATTATTCTTACGGAGTTTATCACCTTTCAGGAAGAAGATACGATCTCCAGGATTATAACTCATCCTATTACGAAAGACTTTACGGGGGATATCTCAGCCTTTCATATCCTCTTTCGTTTTTCAGAAGAATAGAGCTGACTACTGGACTCTCACAGTCCATCAGAAGCTATGATTTCTACGATAACAGCAGGTCTCTGCTACTTACAAATTTAATCAGCTATGTCAGAGACAATACACTCTGGGCTTATACAGGACCTCTTGACGGGGAAAGGCTTAATTTAACTTTGGGTTACACGACAGATATTGCCAGTTCCAATATAAATTATTATTCCATATTTTTTGATTTCAGAAAATATATCAGAGTCGGAGCGCCTTCTGCACTTGCACTTCGGACACAGTTTTTTTTTAATGAAGGTAAGGAGCCAAGAAGATTTTTCATGGGCGGAAGCTGGTCTCTACGCGGATGGCCGATAAATTCAATCAGAGGAAGCAAGATGTGGCAGGCAAATGCAGAGTTCAGATTTCCTTTGTTGAATATAGTTGCGATAAGATTTCCTTTAGGAATCGGATTTGATTTTCCCGGCATTAGAGGTGCAGTTTTTTTTGATGCAGGAAAAGCCTGGGATTATCAATACGGTGAAAGAATTACATACGGAGATTTTGGTGTGGGTGTGAGACTGAATGCATTGGGTTTGGTTGTCCTCAGATATGATATTGGAAAAAGAATCGAGAATAATTTTACACAGATACAGGGAGATATATTCCAGCAGTTTTATTTCGGATTTGATTTCTGAACGATTGCGGTCTGCAAAACCTACGGGGCTTGTATTGCTTTGAAATTTATAATACTTGAAATACAAAATGCTATTTACTACTTTGCCTTTAAATCAAAAAAGGAGCATAATGAAAACTGCAGAAGTAAGAGTAAAAAAAATTGGTACTTCATATAACGTTGTAGTATCAGTTCCAAAGAAAACATCTCTAAGAGTGACAAATAATCTAATTGAAGCTCTTAAGAAAAAAATTCTTCCAAGAGGCTGTCTTGCCTGTTTATCAGGGATCAATTACATCATTCACGAGAAATTTGAAAGAGATCTGGTGGTGGATCTTGACAAGATGATTATAAAATAAATTTTTTTTTTGTAAAGTTAAGAGCTTGAATTTTTTATTTTCAAGCTCTTTTTTTATTAAAGTCAATGATAGCAGAAATAGAAAAAATAAAAACTAAAAACTTTTTTAACGACCTTCCTTACCTGGGTGCCGGATTGCTTTATAATCCGTCATTACCTGATTTTCTTAAGGAGAATCATCAGAATTGTGATTATATTGAAATCATACCCGATATATTCTGGACTGAGTCGAAAACACAGGAAGGTTTTCACTTTGAGGAGATAGAAGCATGGTTGGAAATTCTTGAATGGATGAAGAGTAAATTCCCGCTTGTTTCGCATAATCTCGGAATATCTCTCGGCAGCGCGGAGTATTTTGAAACGGAATATTTAAAGCAGCTTCAGAAATGGAATGAACGTTATGACTTTGCCTGGCACAGCGATCATTTATCTTTTGTAAAAGTAAAAGGGAATAATGGACATGATCATAACGCCGGCCTGGCGGTACCTGTTCCTTATGACAAAGAAGTGCTCGATATGATTGTCGAAAGAATTAAAATAGTTCAGCAGTATGTCCCCAAAAAATTTCTAATAGAGAACAACGTTTATTTCATTGATATACCGGATCAGGATTTTACCGAACCCGAATTTTTAAATCAGTTATCAGCGAAATCAGGCTGCGGACTTCTTCTTGATCTGCACAATGTGTATGCAAATTCAGTTAATCACAAATTCAGTCCGTTTGAATTTGTTGAGAGTCTTGACCTTGAAAGAGTGATTGAAATTCATATTGCAGGTGGAAGTGAATTGGGGGGAATGTACACGGATTCGCATGCCGGACCGTGTCCCGAACCTGTATGGGATTTGCTGGAGTTTACCGTTGCAAAGACTCCGAATATAAAAGGAGTCACGTTTGAATTCAACGAATCATATTTTCCCTTCCTGAAGTTTGATGGAATAAATAACCACTTGGAAAGAGCAAGAAAAATATTAAACAAGAATAAACTCTAACTCGGAATGTCACTTAAGTCGTTTCAACTTGCCCTGAGTGATTTAATAGCATCTCCCGATTTATGCATCGAAGCCAGGATAAGCCCTGAAATTTTTTTTTCAAAATATGATTTAACCGATAGAGAGCTTCACCGTCTTAAAACAGTTGTCTGGCAGAAAGGAATGTCAACAAACTGTACCCTATACAAGGCAAACAGAATAACGCCGCTTCACACGCTGCTGCCGTATTCAAGTCTGCTACTGGATTCAGATTTTATTTATTATGTAGAAGAATTCTGGAAATTTTTTGATAAGTCAGACCTTCAGTTTAAAAATGAAGTCGAAGCTTTCGGCAATTTCATTAAAATGAAAATTGAAAAAGGAGAAATTGAAAATATTTATCTGGATGAGATATTAAATCTGGAATTAGCAATGAATAAACTTCGGTTTTCTCCGAGACGGAAAATACTTGCTGAACTTTCAAAAAGCACAAATGTCAATGAACAAAAAAAATGCTTAAGACTTCATCCTCTGGTTGCAATTCTTAAGTTTTCATTTAATCCGTTTGCTTTAATTGAATACTTATATGATCACAAACAACCGCCGGAGGAGCTAAAACAGGAAGACTGTTATTATCTGCTGAGCGGTCATAAGGAAGATATTGATTTTAAGAAAATTACGAAGAGTGTTCACGGTATTCTCGATAAAATTAATTCCGGAGAAAGAATTACTATAGCGGATTATCAATTGAAAAAGTTTTTGTCGGAGAACTATGTAATTTACAATTAAACCAATTCATGGTCAGAACTGATGACTCACATTATTAAAATCCTGAGCAAACTCTTTAATAAGAAAACACACCGAAAACTTCCATCAGTTGACGCTTACAAATTATGGTCGGAATTGTATGATGATCAACCCGATAATGTTGTATTGTATCTGGAAGAAAAATTGTTTTCTGAAATGCTTTCAAAAGTTGATATTTCATCCAAGGCAATTCTCGACATCGGCTGCGGAACGGGCAGACACTGGCAGGAAATACTTAGCAAAGGTCCTTTAAGACTAACAGGGTTTGATAACTCAAGGGAAATGACGGAAAAGTTAAAGGCGAAGTTTGCCGATGCTGAAATCATTATTTCAGATGATAACCAGCTCAAAGGGATTCAAGATAATTCTTATGATGTAATAATTTCAACGCTGACAATCGGGCATATAAGGGAAATTGAAGATTATCTCTGGGAATGGAACCGCGTTCTTAAGAGCGGGGCAGAGATTCTGATCACAGACTTTCATCCGGAGGCATTTTCAATCGGAATGAAAAGAAGTTTTGTCTATAATAATGAAGTAATTGAAGTAGAGAATTATTTTTACGGAAAAGAATATCTGAGGAAAGTCTTTGATTCAATGAACTGGAAAACAGTCTCGGTTGATGAAAAATTAATAAATGAAGATGTAAGACATCTTTTTGTCAGAAATAATTATGTTGATGCATTCAATAGATATTATGAGAAACCTCTCATTCTCGGAATTCATCTTATAAAAAATTGATCTTAAAGAATTTACGAATTGTCGGAAGAGAAACGAATTTATTTGACATAAAAATCGAGAGAGGAATAATATCAGAAATCAAACCGGCAGGTACAGAAAGCAATGAATATTCAAATGACTTTGAAGGTTCAATTGCATTTCCCGGAATTATCAATTCTCACGATCATCTTGAATTCAATTTGTATCCTCAGCTCAGACACCGGATTTATAATGATTATACTGAATGGGGGAAAGACATACATGCAAAGGATACAGAATTAATCAAGTCGATCGAAGCCATTCCGGTTGAATTAAGAATGAAGTTCGGGATCATTAAGAATCTCCTTAACGGAGTTACAGCAGTCGCACATCACGGAGCGTATCATGAATGTTTTGAAAATTCACCTGTATACATCATTCAGAAAGGAACTTGCATTCATTCCGTTCGCCTCGGAAACAAGTGGAAGATTAAGCTGAACTGGCCGAAGAATCTTGCACCTTATGTAATTCATGCAGGAGAAGGTCTGAACAAAGAATCATATGATGAAATCAATGAGCTTAATTTATGGAATTTATTTAAACGAAAGATAATAGGCATACACGGAATTGCAATGACACCGGAGCAGTCGAAGAATTTTGAAGCCTTAATCTGGTGCCCGGTTTCAAATCTGTTTCTGTTTAATAAAACTGCCGCTGTCAGCGAATTAAAGAAGCATACAAAAATTCTATTCGGAACTGATTCTACACTTACTGCAGGCGCGAATATCTGGGATCACTTACGAGCAGCAAGAAAGATGAATCATTTAACTGATGCAGAGCTATTTGATTCAGTAAATAAAACTCCGGCACATGTCTGGGGATTAAAAAACAATGGTGATATTTCTGAGGGAAGGATTGCCGACTTAGTCATAACTGCAAAAAAATCCGAAAACTCTTTTGAATCATTTTACCGGAATAATCCTGAAGATATTCTATTGATCATGAAAAGCGGGAAGATAATTTTATTTGATGAATCCGTTAAAGGTTTTAGGGAAATGACTAAAGGCGTTAAATTTGACGAAGTGAATGTGAACGGGAGAATTAAATTTGTGAACTACGGAGTAAATGAATTTTTAAATGAACTTAAGAAATTACTTTTCAAAAGCGGCATTGAGAAGAGTCTGGTAAATCTATGACATTCTCCAAATCATTTCCACATTAACACTCAAACCGTGTGCCCGGGTGCCCTGAAAAAGAATGATTTTAGCATATATACTTTCATATTTTTTTATTAATGTAGGTAAAACTCAAAACCTCTAATATCTCAAAATATTAAAAATTATTCTTTTAAAATTTAACCAACAGAGTAATTATGAAAAATTTAATTTCAAAGTTAGCGCTTGCAGTTTTAATAACTGTACTAGCAATGGATTTTGGGATTGCCAAAGATCCAACTTACGTTCTTGAAGTTCAAAACCTGACGAAGACTTCACCAAATACATATGAGTTCGACATTTACCTTCTGCATACAAATGCAGGTGATTCGGAATTTCCTTATGTATTAGGCCAGTATTTTCTGGATTTCAATTCTGATATAGCCAACGGAGGACAGCTGACATTTTCAATCATCGGTTCGGATCTGCCGCAGGGGTCAGTTCCAACAAATGCATCAATTGATAAAAACTTACTGAGAATGGCTGTTAACCCGATCCCTGATATGGAAAATCTTCCTGTCATTTCCTCAAAGTCACCGGGAACACTAATAGTTAAAGCAAGACTTCAGACTTCGGCAAAAGCATTTTCGGATGCGCCGTTAAATCTCAAGTTAAGAACCGGTCCTGATAATCCATTTACAAAGGTAAGTACATTGGAAGAAGGAAAGATTAAGGATGTAACTGTTGTAGGAAAATCCGGCGGAAGTGATGAGCCGCTTCAGGTTGGAAATAAAATAGGCAGTGAAATTCCGAAAGAATATGCCTTATTGCAAAATTATCCGAACCCATTCAATCCTTCGACAAGCATTAATTTTGACTTGCCGAATCTATCGGATGTGAAGCTTTCCATTTATGATATTACGGGAAGAGAAGTTTCTGTTTTGGTAAATGAAAAATTAGATCCGGGAAGTTACAGTTTCTCCTGGAACGGTTCACAATTTGCCAGCGGAATTTACTTTTACAGAGTTCAGGCAGGTTCATTTATTCAGACAAGAAAAATGGCTCTGATCAAGTAATATTGTTCTTACAAAATTTTTTAAACACCGGCAATTGGGTTCACGTGCCGGTGTTTTGTTTTATACCCCAGCCATAAATACACATCTTTTCTAAAATTCCCGATTTTTTAGTCCTTCTTACATATTTATAAATCACAGGGTTGGTCTAAGTTATTAAGATTATTTTGAGAATATTTTTTTAGAAAAAACTTAATTTTCTGACGTAAATCGCATATTCTTAATGATTAATCATATCATTTTGTGAGTAAATCGGGAAAAAGTTTCTTTGGAATGAATTGAAATCAGGATTAATTTTGTAACAGCAAGTTAAAGTTAAACAACTTGAAAATTAAAATCCGGAAGAGCCGGAAAAGGAGAAGTCAAATGAGCACGCAAAAATCAGCATTCAGAATAAACAGGAGGAAGTACTGGAGGTCAAAAAGGAATATAAAGAAAGCAGGATCGACCTTTTATCATTTTTCTTCAGGCGAAACAATTGAAAGGACAAAAGGGAGATTCAATTTACTTCAGAATTATACCGACTCGACAAATACATTTGTTGTAATAGAGTTTTATCTTCCTGAACCCTCTGAAACAAAACTTATATTAATGGACTCTGATCTGTCGGATTCAATGTATCTTATTAATAAAGAGTTGAAAGCAGGAAGACATATACTGAAAACCGGGATAAGTAATGCAGAATTACTCAGTCACCAATATTATTATAAGCTGGAAGCTTACGGAGTTTCGGATACGAGGAGAATGAGTTACACATATAAAATTGTCAATAATAAATAGCCATAATAAAATATCATTAAAAACATTAATCAAAAAAAATTTAAACAAGACCAAAAAATGAAAACAAAAATCGCAGGCATCTTCGCAGTTTTATTTATTGCATTAACATTTTTCTCTTTCGATTTACCGACAGGCTGGCGAATTGCCGGGAGTAAACCTGAAAGCTATGAAATGGGAACTGATAAAGGAGCCGGGCAACACGGCAAAAATGCTGCAACAATAAAGTCAAAGGAAGTGGATATTCAGGGTATGGATTTCGGGACTCTTATGCAAACTGCCGGACCCGGAAAATATCTCGGGAAGAAAATCAGGATGTCAGGATATTTAAAAACCGAGAATGTAAATGGATGGACAGGATTATGGCTGCGTGTAGACCAGGCAGATTCACAACAGCCGCTTTCGTTTGACAATATGTATGACAGAGGAATTACAGGCACAACAGGCTGGACAAAATATGAGATTATTCTGGATGTTCCGGAAAATGCTTCGAGAATTGCATTCGGAGCATTACTGGCAGGATCAGGTCAGATATGGTTTGACAATATTAAATTTGAGGAAGCGGGTATATCAGACTTAAAAGCTGATACTGAAAATAATGTTGGCTCACCAAATAAAAATGAACCAGTAAATTTGGATTTTGAGAAATAATATCAATTCAAAGTCCACATTGCAGGTTTAGGAAAAAAAATAAATTTTAAACTTTAAAAAACATCATGAGAAAGATAAAAATAAAGAAGCAAAACGGAATAGCGAGAAAAAAAAAGATTAGCATCAGAAAAAAAAGAATGGAGTATTCTGATGAAGCTATTTATCCATTCCTTAATGTGGATTTTCCGGTTGGATTTCCGGTAAGCATGTTATATAAATTACAAAAAAGAGTGTAGTTAAAAGTTGAAAGTTGAAAGTTAAAAGTAAAAGTAAAAGTTGAAAGTTGAAAGTTGAAAGTTGTAATACAAACTCATTAAAGGAAGAAACAGGAAGAAACAAAATAACCCGGGCAGCTGATTTGGTTGTCCGGGGAATTTTAAACTAAAGCCCTTTTAAGCATTGAAAAGAAAAATTAAAATGAACACTCAAAAAACAATTAACAGACGGATAAGCTGTGCAATATCAAACACCGGAATCAGTTCAGTTAACTATATTTACAAATCAAAAAAACAGAAGAGAAAACATAAATACTATTGTGATGTTATTCATACAACCGGAAAGAATGAAATTGAAAAAAACTATTTTTCCAATGAGAGATTAAGATTATATCCGAATCAGACAGACATAACACTTACATATGTAGTCATAAAATTTTATTTGCCAAGACCTGCTGATGCGAAGTTGGTCTTGATGGATTCCGATGTAACAGAAGCGATTTATCTTTTGAATAAAGAGCTTGAAGCAGGTAATCATACAATCATAACCGAAATCAAAAATGAGGAATTGAGCCGGTTTAACTATTATTACAATCTTGTAGCGGATGGATATTCGGAAGTGAAGCAGATGAGGGAATTAGGTGATTTTTAAAAAGTTAAGATCAGTTAAAAGTAAGATACTTTTACACTGCTAGAATCTTTTTACAATTCATATTTATTCTTATTGTTCCAATGTAATTACTCTTGTAATTTGAACCCAAAGAAATTATTTTTTCATAATTTGAAAAACAAATATTGAAATACTTATTCCCCGCAAACCTTCTCATAATTCTAACTTATTTAGTTAATGTTTCCAGCTTAACCGGAACGATTACAAACTTTAAAATTTTAAAAAAATTTTGAAACTTAAGTTACAAATTACAGAGAATGAGAGGGTTTAAAAAATCTTATTTTTAAAACCGTAAAACCTAATTAAAAATAAAGGAGATTTAAAATGAAAAAAGCAGTAAACTATGCATTACTTCCAATACTAATGATTTTTCTGAGTTTTTCTTTTTATTCTTTGAACGAAAATTATCTGTTAAACAATTCTGATTCAGGTCCGAAAAGAAGTTCAGCACAAAATGATTCATTTAAAATAACAGCCCTTTATGCTAAAGGAATGGTGCCCTATCCGGCCGGGGTTCCGGATACAATTCAGGCTGTGGTTTCTTCTGATATCCCAAACCCAGAAGATAAAAGAGTTATATTGCTAGTGTACAATAATGGAACAGTTTTATGTGATCCACTGACAAATCTTGATGATTCATGCTTCGATGGAACTCCTAAAATTCTTGATGAAATTATCATAGAGAATGACAATGCATTTGATTCGGTTGTTAATTTTGAAATTGACAATTCAGGAATTAAAGAAAATGACCTGATAATAGTTTCTGCCGTAAAAGGCGAAGGGACTATCAACGGTCAAACTGACTTCTTAAAATATTGCTACAAAGTAACTAAAGACGGATGGAATCATGCAGATTCCTGTAAAACAAAAACGAAAGGTACAGTATTTTCAGGAAGACCTGGAAATATAGTTGCAGGATTCAGGAACCAGGGTCCGTCTAATGTTTTAGTTACTTCTGTTCAGCATACTTTTTTTGATACAATAGGAAGCGGATTTAAGCCATACAAAGTTGTTGTCTATTCAGGTAATGGTGCTGGAAAGCCAGATTCACTAATGCATATTTCTCCATTATTAACTTCACCTGCTGGTACAAATTCGCCCCAAACAGTTTCATACAATTTAAGTTCTCCGGTAAGTATCTTACCCGGGAAAAAGTTTTTTGTAGGTTTAAGACAAACTACAAGTTCAAATATCAGAGCCGCCTTTCAAACCGAAGTCCCTGTACGCAGTAATGCATTTTTCTTTACAGCACCTGATACAGGCAACATCTGGTATGATTTCAGCGACTCTTCAAAGAATCTTGTAATTGATATTTCACCTAAGATTCAATACGATCAGCTAAATATAAATTCTCTGGTAGAAGGTTTTTACAATGAAATTACAAACCAAATGGTCAGAGACACGATGAGAGTATATATAAGAAGCAGCTCATCACCATTTTTGCTGATAGATTCCGCTAAAAAATATATTCATGCAAACGGTTTTGCAGGGTTCAATTTTTCAAATGTAAATAACGGAGTTCCATATTACCTTCAGCTGAAACATAGAAACAGCATAAGTACCTGGAGCAAATCACCATTGATATTCACTTCGGGTAATCTTACTTATAATTTTACAACTTCGGGGTCTCAAGCGTACGGGAATAATATGAAACTTAAGGGAACCAAGTATTGCATTTACAGTGGAGACGTAACAGGTGAAGGCAGTGTGGACCTTTCCGATTTAATAGTAATTCAAAACTCGGCAAATAGTTTTTCAACAGGTTACATTATTTCAGATTTAAATGGAGATAACCTTGCTGATCTGTCGGATGTTCTTATTTGTTATAATAATTCATCAGCTTTTGTTTCATCGATAGCGCCGTGATGGTTTAGTTTTTTGAAAGGTTATTGTTTTTTATTAAAAAGACTCGAAGAGAAATTTCGCATAATTTCTCTTATTACCATTACTTTATATATTTCTTTCCGGCTAACAGTTCATCAGCTTTATCAGTCAGCCATTTCCGGCTTATCAGGGATTTTTCTTTTTCAATCTGCTTCTTCACGTAAGCCGGTGATTCCCGGCTCTGGCCGCATTTGATCTTTAAAAGATCTGCATAATATTTAAGATAACTTTTGTAGACTTCCTTAAATTCATCTGTAAGTTCTTTTGTATTAGCTATGAAATGTTTATAAGAATCTATCATAGAGAAAGCCGGTTCAATGTATCCGAGTTCAAAATAAATTATCAGCATCAGATTCTTCAGGTCTGATTTAAAAAGAAAGAATTCATGATTGATTTTCGATGCATATGCCAGCGCTTTTTCAAAATCCTTTTTTGCATAATACAAATACCCGTATGCAAAATTCTTCATGTTCGTTCTGAGCTCAGGCTGAATCCTGTCTGAATAATTTTCAATAAAATATTCAAGATAATCAGTGTCTCCAATCGTTATACATCCGAAGAAAATATTCCGGTAGTTCATTTCCTGCATGTATTCATTTTCCGAAAGTGAATATGATTTTGTCTCAAGCATCTTCTTATAAACATCAAGCATTTCCGTTTTGAATTCAGAATCAACATAATTGGTGACACAGTAATGAACCAAATTATTAAATAAGATATGTCTTTCAGCTCTGTCGAGTCCTTCTGCAAGTTCATAGAAAGTGTCTCTGAACAAATAATAAAAAGGGGCGCTTTCTTTTTCAGTGTTCATTTTCAGCAGATAATAATGTAACAGGATCAGATCTTTACTCTTATGTTCAGATTTCTGAAGAGCTTTCAAAAGCTTTTCTATATCAAAACATTGTATTACGTTTTCGATGAACTCATCACTAATGATCTTTCCGTAAGTAGATCTTGACGGCACTATAGATCCGATCAGGTCAGCATAATCAACAATAAACTGTGTCGACAAAGCTTCGAAATATTCTTTCTTACAGGCTATCACATTTTCGTAATCATTTTCCTCAACAAAATAATTGCTCTTCAAAAGAATAAGCTGTCTGAATTTGGAAAGATAATCTCTCTCGGGTGCAAAACCGGGCTTAAGTTTTTTCTCTATCAGTTTATTAATCCTGTTCGACTCTTCCGAAAGATTTTTTTTCATGTAGCCTTTGCTTAAGTTCAGCAGCAATTCAGTCTCATCTTCCATCATAGTAGACAGTGTCAAAAAGTCTTCAGCCGCTTTTGTCAGATCAAAGATCAGATTCAGCATCTTCTTTTCGTTGTAGCTTTCGCCTCTAAAAAGTTTTTCAAACACCTTTTCCTTTTCCAGTTTAGAAGTATCGTAATCCGGATAAAATTTTATGATGTAGTAATAAAGTTCGGAGGTATCTCGAGCGGGTTTTAAGAACGGTGACTGAAGAAATTTCTCAAAGGCTTTTAATTCTTCCTTTTTAAATGTCTTAATTAGCTTCAGCAATCGTGTGTCTTTCATGGAAAAAAATACTGTTTTTTCTGAGGAAAACAAATTCACAAAATCCTTCATTTCTGAACTCGAATTAAGGAATTTATGGAATTACACAGAATTAATTGTGAGGAAATCAGGAAAAAGTTTCTTTGATAACCAGAAAGTACAAGTTTATATTTGAACAGAAAGATTAAGAAACACTAAAAAAATAAAAAACAAAAGGAGATAAAAAAAATGAAAAAGGTCCTAATTTATTTCGCGCTTTACATAGTAATCAATATGGTGATTCTCTGGCAGGTAACTCATCCTATTGATGGAGAAACTGCAATATTCACAAAATCCGATGAAAATCTGAATCACAGTTACTGCATCAACGGTGCAAAATTTAATTCACAATATTGAAAATAAAATCAAAATTTAAGAGCCATGAAAAAAATTATTAAAAATAAAAACTTAAAACAAAAGTTGCGGATCATGCCATTCCGGGATTTAATTAAACGGAATGGCAAATATGACAAAGAATTAATACTCAAAAATTTTTAAAACATTAAATAATAACTTTAAATTAAACCAAAATGAAAACATTAATAAATTTATTCGCAGGAATGTTATTCCTTATCAACACAAGCTTTGCAGATGAATTAAGCTACAAGCTTAATTTAACAAACATAAACTTTACTTCTGAAAAATCAGTGGAGTTTGATATTTACTTAATTAATACAAGCGAAAAACAAGAATTAAGATATGCTGCCGGTCAATACTTTCTTCATTTTAATCCAAATATTGCAAAATCAGGATCATTGAAATTATCCGTCGTTAAATCAGAATTGCCTGAATCAATGAGACCTGGAAAGATGGACGTATTTGGAAATCAATTAAGGATTTCAATGAATCTGCCCGGTTCGGATGTCGAAGGCTATCCTTCAATTCCAAATAATGATAAAGGGATATTGATTTATCGTATGAAGCTCGAAACATCGGATGGTAGATTCTCCAGCAAAGATTTAGATTTAAAGTGGTCGGAAGATACAGATAAGCAAAGATCGAGCATAGCTGCATTTGCTGATGGTAAATTAGTGGAATTGAAGAGCACCGGAAGCAATGTTGCCGAAAGAGTTAATCCGGCAAATGAGCAGGTTCAGGATAAAACAGAACTTCCTAAGGAATTTGCACTTTCTCAGAATTATCCGAATCCCTTTAACCCTTCAACGAAGATCAGCTATGACTTGCCGGTTTCAAACTTTGTTACTTTAATAATTTATGATATTACAGGACGTGAAGTAGCAAAGCTGGTAAATGAGCACATGAATGCGGGCAGATATGATGTAACATTCAACGGAGCCAATTTTGCAAGCGGAATGTATTTTTATAAAATCACAGCAGGTTCTTTTTCTTCAGTGAAGAGAATGATTTTAATCAAATAAATATTTTAAAAAAAATTAAACTATAAGGAAAATTACAATGAAAACAAATGTCAATAAAGAAAGGTCAATCACTAAGCATTGGTTAACAATGAGAACTGTGTTTGGTATTTTATTAATAATTTTGAGTTTAGGGCATGCTCAAATGAGAGCAAACATTGTTGGTTCAGACGGTGTAAGTGTCTGTATTATTGATGAAACAACGTGGAGTGAGGTTTCTTCGGCTCCATTGACAATGACCGGTTATTCCGGAGTAACCTTACGATCAATTTCAAGGAATCCGTTCAATAACTTATATTACGCTATAGTAGGGGTAAGTGGCGATCTTAATGCATATCTGGCAAGAGTAGAAGTTGAGGGTCAAAATGCAGGAACTTGTCATTATATTGGTATTTTGGGAGAAAGGTTTCAATCTTTAACATTCAATACTAAAACGGGGGCATTATACGGGACACTATATGCAATCCAAGGTGCTGAGCAAACCCCGCATTCTATGGGTAAAATGTTTGAGGTAAATACAACAACCGCAGCACTTACTTTCCGTAAATATTTTGGCAGTGAAAAAATTCTCAATTATACATTAGCATTCAACAATGATGATGATAGGATTTATCTTTGGTATGGATGGGGTGATGGTGAAGATTTTCCCGGATTAACCAAATTTGATCCGGTCGGCTTTTCCGAAACAGTTGTCTTTCAATCAGGTGATCCGATTAAGTATTTTATCGGTGCTCTTTATGCCGGTAATGGAGAATTTCTCGCATCGGGAGTGAAATACCCAAGCGGTACAGCAGGTTATAAAATAACTGCATCCGGAGTCATTACTTTCTCTGCTAACACTTCTAATTACATATTTGGACTTGCTGATATTCCGCCAAACAATAATCAAAGCGGACAGGTAGTTCCATTTTACGGAAGTAGTCTTAATGAAGGGAACGGTTTAACAACAGCCGGTATCGGAGATTTTAACGGTGATGGGTTCGATGATTTTCTGATAACATCAGTAAACGGAGGCGGAACAAATATCGGGACTGCAAAAATTTATTTCGGACAGTCAAACTATCCTGTTAATGCACCCAATCCTGATATTGTCATTACCGGAGAAGCAGGTGAAGGATTTGGAAATTCAGCAGCAGGCAATTTTGATCTTAACGATGACGGTTTTAAAGACATAATCATTGGTGCCTCACAATATGGCGGCAATGCAGGAAGAGTTTATATTTTTTATGGAAGATGTAACTTTCCCTCTGCTCGTCAGGCTGTAAATGCTGATTTGATTTATCAAGGAGGAGCACCCGGGGACAGGCTTGGATTCTGTGTTTCAAAAGCCGGTGATCTGAACGGAGATTGTCTTGATGATGTGATGATGAGCGCACCTTACAGTATCAATTGGTCAGGGAGTGTTTATATCTTATTTGGAGGCAATCTTAATCCGCCGCCGGCAATTTCACAATTAGTTAGACTATCTAACAATTCGCCTATAGCCTCCGGATTATTCGGTTATTCGACTTCCAGTGTGGGTGATATAAATAATGATGGAGTAGACGATATAATAATAGGTGAACCTGTAAATTTACTACCCGGCGGAATGGCTCATATAATCTTAGGCAATTGTAATTTAACTTTTATCGGTATTGTACTTTTCGGAGAGAATACAAATGGGAATGACTTTGGAATTTCTGTAGGAGGTCTCGGAGATATTAACGGAAACGGTTACAGGGACTTTATAGTTGGAGACTGGCAATATCCGAGTTACACTGAAGGAAAAGCTTATGTGTATGACGGCATACAGCTTTCACCTGCACCTAGCGGGTATATTACTCCACTTATTTATGAGATTAATGAGCAAAATACTTCAGCACCTTATGCTTACTTCTCTTCTACAGTAGCAGGTATAGGTGATTATACGGGTGACGGGTTAAATGATTTTCTAATTGGAGGAAGGGGCTATGACGATATTTTACAAAATGTTGGAAGGGAGTATAGATTCCCGGGTGTTACTACACCAAATAATATCGTTAATCTTCCTTCAGGTTATGATATCATGACGGGTCCAACAGCCGGAGCGCAGGTAGGTTATTCAAATTCATGGGCAGGCGATATTAACGGTGACGGAAGAAATGATGCTTTATGGAGTGCACCCGGAGCTGAAGATCTTTCCGGTAACGTAACAGGAGCGGTATATTTAGATTTATCGAAATCGGTTCCGACATCTTACACTACATTAAACCTAACTGCATTTGTCCAGGGCAGAACCGGAGTAACTGAAGCTAATGTCTGTTTGTATGATGAAGACTGTAATTTTGTGGATGAGAAAAATGTGTTTTTACAGCCAAATGGAATTGCTTACGATGCGGATGGAACTCCCGGAATAAAATTTAATAACCTTCCTCCGAATACTAGCGCTTATTCAAATAAGAGATATTATGTAGTTGTAAAGGCAATGTGCAACGGCATAGTTGAGACATGGAGCAAGCTGCCAATGAATATGGTAAAAGGCGGAAGTTATTCGTATGATTTCTCGACAAGTGCAAATCAGGCATACATGGATAATCAGGTACTTGAAAATGGTCACTATGCAATTTACAATGGAGATGTTAACGGTAATGGCTTTGTTAACTTAAATGATATGGTTGAAATTTATAATAATCCATGGAAACGGGGGTGCTGTTTGAGGGAAGATCTGAATGCAAATGGTTTTGTTGATCTGCCTGACCTGATTCTAGCATACAATAATGGTACAATCTTTGTTCAATGCTTTAAACCTTGTACTTGCCCATGCCCGTAAGAATTGAATTTATTTCATGGCGTTAAGATGATTGAACCCGGATGGCTTTTAAGAATCCGGGTTTTTTATTTTAATGCTTTTAGAATGAAGTAAGTGTTTTATTGTAGAATCTAAATTCGTATTATTTTTGATGAAATAAAAAGCGGATTATTAAATCTAAGTAATATAATGAGCGAAATAACCATTAAGATAAAACGAAACGACAACATTTTGAATCGGACTGTAGCAGTTAGACTGTCATAAGTCAAATTCATCTCAAATGGTAAGAAAATTAATATGATAACAGAAATAAGTGTGGAGGGATATTGAATATTGAGGAATGAATGTCTGGATTAGGATTTTTGGAATTTGAGATTTCGAATTTGGAATTTGTTTCTTTGAAGGTGTATGGTATCTCGGGAAAGGAAGTTGATGTACTTGTTAATGAGAAGTTTTCACCGGGAAGATATGAAGTTTAAATTTGATGGAAGCAGATTTGCAAGCGGAGAGTACTTTTATAAAATAACGGCAGGAAATTTCTCTGTTGTTAAACGAATGTAAAGTAACTGACCACTAGCATGTAACTTGTTTGTAAACCCGGATGGCTGAAAAGTAATCCGGGTTTTGTTCACAAATAACATAAAGGTTTCATAAATAAAATATAGCATTTTCGTGTGAAAATCAAATTAACAAATCTTTAATTTCTGAATTCGAATTAAAGAAATTTACAAAAAGTTCAGTTACATTTGAAAGAAAATTGAGAAAAATTTTCTTTTGACTTAAGGGAAAGTTTTGTTAATTTGTAAAAACATTAACCTCACAAATTATGATCATCTCACATATAAACTTTTTGCAAAAGTTACGGAAAAGCCCGTCCGGTTTTCTCCGGAAATGAGAACAGCCGGGCGGGGTTCTACAATTACAAATTTCAAATGTCAAATTTCAAATAATTAATAAAATTAAAAATAAAACTATAATGAAAACACGTGTTAAATTCACCATCGTAACATGCGTGGCTTTCAGTATAATCTTTATAACTGTTAATTTGAAAACTAACGCTCAAACTGTTACATGTATGCTTCAAGGTCACACATATCCGACGAATTATACAATTCCAATAGAAGTGTCACTTCATGCAGGTGTTGCACCATTCGGAGTAATAACTTCAGGTCCTGCAGTGATAGATTTAAACGGTGATGCTGTTGCAGCTTTTCCGCCATTTCCAATTATAATAGGCGGATTTTATTACATTTCAATTAAAGGCTGGAATTTATTTGAAACCTGGAGTTCTGTACCAATTTTGGTAGTAGGCGGAGGTATCTTTGCTTATGATTTCACGACTGCCGCAGGGCAGGCATTTGGAAATAATCAAACATTTGTTGCTCCCGGCTGGAGAATCTATCAGGGTGATATTTATCAAAATGGGTCAATAGATCTCACAGAAGTATTACAAATATACAATGAAGCCGCAATCTTTACCACCGGAGAATTAGTTACTGATTTAAGCGGAGATGCTGTTTTAGATTTAAATGATGTAATAATAGCATTCAATAATAACATTAATTTTGTTACGGTTCGCAGACCATAGAATTAATTTTGTAAATCGTAATCCAAGCCCGGTTGGCTGAAAAGCCATCCGGGTTTTTTTTCTGAATCTAATAATCTGCGAACATCTTCGAGAAAAAATGTAGTGTACAAGCCTTCGAATCAATTCCAATCAGCGGAATCCGATGTATTTTGACATTTAATTTAAGGTTTTAGTACTCTAATTTTAACATGTATAAAGTACCAAAACAATTTTCCTTCAAAAACAATATTTGCCCATTCCTATGAAAATCAAAAATTCCAACTCTGTGTTTTTTCTTGCTATATTATCTTTTATTTTAATATTTTTACTTCCCGGAATCAATAATTTCAGTAATCAGTACAAACTCGGCAAAAGTCTGATGTCAGAAATGAATGTAAGAACTGATGATGAAAAAATTCTTGTTTGGCTTGAACTTTCCGATAAAGGAAATAACACAAGTTATTTGTTGACACATCCGGAATTATATCTTACTCAAAAAGCAATTGACAGAAGAAAGAAAGTCAAACCCGTAAATTCTTTAGTAGATTTTACAGACTTACCATTAAATGGTGTATACATTTCAGACCTTGAGAATTCCGGCATAGAAGTAAAGAATAAATCAAAGTGGTTTAACAGGGTTTCGTGCTATGTTACGAAAGTTCAGCTCGAACAAATTATCAATTATGATTATGTGAAAAAGGCGGACCTTGTAATGAAATTTAAAAAGAGTGTTGAAGATATTGAATTAAAAAAAAAATATCCGCTGACTGAAGAGGACAATAGCGGAGGTATAAACAATGTCAACTATATTTTAAACTATGGTAATTCACTTGCTCAGATGCAGATCATAAATGCTCCAATGGCACATGACAGCGGATACAAAGGTCAAGGAGTTTTGATTGCATCTTTCGATACCGGAGTTGACAATCTGCAGCATCCTGCATTTGACTCTATACGGGCAAGAGGAATAAGAACATATGACTTTGTGAATCATGATACAATTATAGCCAACCAATCCGGACAGATGGGTGAAGGCTCGCACGGAACGATGACCCTTTCACTTGTTGGCGGCTACAGACCGGGAAGTCTGATCTCACCTGCTTTCAGATCAAAGTATATTGTTGCAAAGACTGAAAATACAGACAGTGAGACACCACTCGAAGAAGACAACTGGATCGCTGCAGCTGAATGGGCTGACAGTCTTGGAGCCGATATCATTACAAGTTCTCTGGGATATCTTGATATGGATTTCGGATCCATCCGGTCGTATGACTGGACATGGATGAACGGAGACAGCTGTGTGATTACTATCGGTGCTGATCTTGCAGTGAATAAAGGAATTATTGTCTGCAACTCAGCCGGCAATGAAGGATTTAATTCAACCCATAACACACTCGTTGCACCTTCAGACGGTGACAGTGTAATTTGTGTCGGTTCGGTGAATTCAAATAAAAACAGATCTTCATTTTCATCGGTAGGATTGTCAGTTGACGGAAGAATCAAACCGGATGTATGTGCATTAGGCAGCGGAAATTATACAGCTGCTCCCGGTTCCGGAAGTACAGGATATACAACGGGAAGCGGGACATCTTTTTCATGTCCGATGACTGCAGGAGTTTGTGCAGTATTACTTTCTGCAAATCCGAACCTCACACCGCGTCAGGTATGGCAGTTACTGACACAAACAGCTGACAGTGCCTTTGCACCTAACAGAAGAAGAGGCTGGGGACTGATAAACTGCTGGGAAGCGGTGAAGCTCGCAAGATCGAAAACTCTGAATCTGACATTACTGATTGAAGGTCTTTATAATTCAGGATCGAACTTTATGATTAATGATACAGTAAGAGTTTATTTAAGAAGTAATGTTTCCCCTTTCAATACAATTGATTCTGCAAAAGAGACTCTGAATTCATCAGGGAATGCTTCTTTAATGTTTAACAATATTTTAAGCGCATCAGATTATTATTTACAGATCTCACACCGCAGCGGACTGGAAACATGGAGCAGAAATCCATTGAGTTTTAATACAAACAATATATCTTATAATTTCACAAGTGATTCAGCTCAGGCTTTTGGAAATAATTTAAAGAAAGCAGGCGTGAAATGGACTTTGTATAACGGGGATGTCATTAAAGATGGAGTGATCGGGCTTCCGGATGTAATTGCAATTTACAATGACGCTTCGAACTTTGTAACAGGATATGTTAATACTGACCTGACGGGTGAAAATATAATTGATCTGAATGATATTTTACTGGCTTATGAAAATTCCTACAATTTTGTGAGCGTTTATCGTCCTTAAATATTGGTTGACTGGTTAACTGGTTAATTGGTTGACTGGTTAATTGGTTTGTCTGTACGTGACTGAACTAATTTTAACAAATCAACAAATTAACGAAATCAATAAATTAACCAATCAACTAATCGAAATCTTTTACCATTTAATTAAGTTTAGAATATTAAATCTAAAATGCTTAATTTTAACAAAACAATTTTTACAGTATCAAACAAACTTTCCCAATCCAAATGAAAAGCAAAAAATCGTTCCCCTCTTTTATATTTGTAATAGCTTCCTTCTTTACAATGTTTTCTCTTCTCGGAAGCAATAATTTCAGCAGTCAATACAAGCTCGGTAAAAATCTTATGTCCGAGATGAATGTAAGAACCGATGATGAAAAGATACTCGTATGGATTAACTTTGCTGATAAAGGAACCAACGTGAATTATTTACTTGCTCATCCTGAATTGTATCTTACTCAAAAGGCGATTGACAGAAGAAAAAAAGTTAAGCCGGTTAATGCTTTAGTTGATATTACCGATCTACCGGTTAGCAATAATTACATTTCCGGTCTGAAAAACTCAGGCATTGAAATAAAACATAAATCGAAATGGTTTAACAGCGTTTCGTGCTATGCAACGAAAGTTCAGCTCGAACAAATTATCCATCACGATTATGTAAAGAAGGTTGATCTTGTAATAAAATTTAAAAAGAACGCGGAAGATATTGAATTAAAAAAACTACAAGAAATTATTCCGGAAAATTATGCGATTTCGGATGATAATGATTATCAGCTTAACTACGGTAGCTCGCTTGCGCAAATGGAACTTATCAATGCACCTATGGCTCATGACAGCGGATACAAAGGTCAGGGAGTTTTGATTGCTTCTTTTGATGCGGGATTTGATAATCTTCAGCATCCTTCATTTGATTCGATAAGGTCAAGAGGACTTCGGACTTATGACTTTGTAAATCATGATACAAATGTAGCTAATGAAAATGGACAGATGGGAGAGGGTTCACACGGAACAGCAACATTATCTTTAGTTGGCGGATACAGACCGGGGAATTTAATTTCACCGGCTTTCAGATCTAAGTATATTTTAGCAAAGACAGAAAATACAGAAAGCGAAACGCCGCTAGAAGAAGACAACTGGATTGCTGCTGCAGAGTGGGCTGACAGTCTTGGCGCGGATATTATTACAAGCTCGCTTGGATACATCGGAATGGATCCGGGTTCAATCCGTTCTTATGACTGGACATGGATGAACGGAGACAGTTGTGTCATTACTATCGGTGCGGATCTTGCTGTCAATAAAGGAATAATTGTCTGTAACTCAGCCGGTAATGAAGGATACCACGCAACTCACAACACTCTCGGCGCTCCTTCAGACGGCGACAGTGTAATCTGTGTCGGTTCGGTAAATGCAAATAAAAACAGATCTTCATTTTCATCAGTCGGATTATCAGTTGATGGCAGAATAAAACCTGATGTTTGTGCATTAGGAAACGGCAATGTAGTTGCTCAGTCAGGATCTGGTAACACAGGTTATTCCTCAGGCAGCGGAACATCTTTCTCGTGTCCTATGACTGCGGGAGTTTGTGCAATAATACTTTCTGCAAATCCGGGTCTCACTCCAATGCAGGTAAGACAACTTCTGACACAGACTGCAGACAGTGCATTTGCACCGAACAGAAGAAGAGGTTGGGGATTGATAAACTGCTGGGAAGCTGTAAAGCTCGCAAGAATAATGACCTCAATAAATACCGGCAGCAGTGCATCAATAATTGAAGGTTATGAATTAAAGCAAAACATCCCTAACCCGTTCAATCCTTCAACAGTAATCAGCTACAATCTCAAAGATGCCGGCAATATCAGCATAAAGATCTATAACACACTCGGCAGAGAAGTTTCGACAATTGTAAACGAAAGACAGAACGCCGGAAGCTATTCAGTTACATTCAACGGAGGCGGTTTATCAAGCGGCGTTTATTTTTATTCAATGGTAGCGGATGGAAATTTCATTATGACAAAGAGAATGCTGCTTTTGAAGTAAGGAGTATTGAGTTATGAGTTTTGAGTTATTTGACTTACTCAATACCAATACCCGACTACTTCCTCACAATACACCTGAACCCGATATGACTCATCCCTGTATCTATCATCTGTGGCTGCCTCGCTGCAGGTCTGTATCTTAAGCAATAATTCGGAGCACACAAATGTGATCCTCCTTTTACTACTTTTCTCGGAATCTTAATTTGCGGCTGGCGTACATCATAGCTTCCCCCGGGAGAAGTTACTCTCGGATTAACTGCCGGCGTGCAGCAAGTCTTAAATTCATTTGCGCTGTCATCTAGATGTGCGACATACCAGTCGCTTGTCCATTCCCAAACATTTCCTGCCATATCAAAGAGACCATAACCGTTAGGAGCAAAAGAGCCGACCGGTGAAGTTCCTTCATATTCGTCTATTAATAAATTCTGATATGGAAATTCTCCCTGCCATGTATTTGCCTGCGGAGTTGAATATTGAATATCAAGATCACCCCAGATAAAATTCTTTCCTTCAAGACCGCCTCGTGCAGCAAATTCCCATTCAGCCTCCGTCGGCAATTCTTTTCCAATCCAGTTTGCATAAGACTCGGCATCTTCATAAGCTATATGAACCACAGGATATTTTTCCCTTCCTTTAATGCTGCTCTCAGGTCCCTTCGGATGATTCCAGCATGTACCGGGCACCCATCTCCACCAGTTATGATAATCATTAAGATTTACCGGTCCCTTGGATTTCTGAAATACCAAAGCTCCCGGAACCAACAAAGCGGGGTCAACCGTTGGATAATCTTCCGGCGCCAGAGGTCTTTCGGCAACAGTAACATAACCGCTTTCATTTACAAATTTCTCATACTGTTCATTTGTAACTTCATACTTATCCATCCAAAATCCATCAACTGTAACTTCGTGAACCGGCTTCTCTTCAGGATAAAAATTATCCGAACCCATCAGAAATTTTCCGCCGGGGATTTCTATCATATCTTTTAAATCTGTTTTAATTTCTTTTACTTCGCCCATGTTATAATTTTTTGATAAGATGTTAATTTTAACACTTAATTTCTATATATGTATTAAACCTCTAAAATGAATTAGGAATTAGGAATTAGGAATTTAGAATTTATACATTAGGGATTTAAATATAGTACAATATAGTACCGGGATATTTATTGATCTTTGATTTTTGTTCAAATTGAAATGAACTTTCAAAAATTTTGGATTCCTAATTCTTAATTCCTAATTCTTAATTCCTAATTCTTAATTCCTAATTCTT
>CAYNTN010000006.1:0-64925 GCA_964399995.1 uncultured Ignavibacteriaceae bacterium | reverse complement strand
TAAAGTTTATAAAGTTTATAAAGTTTGTAAAGTTTGTAAAGTTTGTAAAGTTTGTTAAGTTTGTAAAGTTTGTAAAGTTTGTAAAGTTTGTAAAGTTTGTAAAGTTTGTAAAGTTTATAAGTTTATAAGTTACTTTTGTTCTTATGGGTTGTAAAAATCTGAACTTTACGAACTTTACGAACTATACAAACTATACGAACTATAAGAACTTAACAACTTTACGAACTTTACGAACTTTACAAACTTTATAAACTTTACAAACTTTACAAACTTTATAAACTTTACAAACTTTACAAACTTTATGAACTTTATAAACTTTACAAACTTTATAAACTACTTACAATTCTCACACACTCCAAAAAACTCAAGCGAATGTGAAATTTCAGTATAACCCTTTTTAGTCAGAAGCTTTTCAAGCTCATCCAGAATGCAGGTTTCCACATTTTCTACTTTCTTGCATTTTTTGCATACAATATGGTGATGATGATGCCTGTCATACACAAGTTCGTATCTTTTAAATTCATCTTTGAAATCTATTTCATAAACAATTCCGAGTTCAGCAAATAAATTAATTGTTCTGTACACCGTAGCAAGGTCTATCTTTTTATTTTTTGTCTGATTGTGAATCTCCGACATTGTCAGAGGCTTATGATTTGACTTAAGAATACCGAGTATTTCCAGCCTGGGTGCAGTAATTTTTTGTGATCTTGAATTAAGAACTATTTTAAACTCTTCAATATCGAAATCAGTCTGATTGCGATTTTGATTTCTGCGTTTTTCTTTTGCCGGCTTATTCATATTTATAAAATCCTCTTTTTGTCTTTCGTCCAAGTAAGTTTGCATCAACCATTTTCTTTTGGATAAAACTCGGTCTGTATTTCGGATCATTAAAAAATGACTCATACACTGATTTTGTAACCGAAAAATTTACATCAATTCCTATCAAGTCCATCAGTTCAAATGGTCCCATTGCAAAGCTACCGCAATTTTTCATTATCCTGTCAATATCAGCAACCTGACTGATTCCTTCACTTAAGATTTTTAACGCCTCGCCGTAAAAAGGTCTGGCGATTCTGTTTACAATAAATGCCGGAGTATCTTTGGCAATAACGGGAACTTTACCCATTTTCCCTGAAAGCTCCTTTGCTAAGATAACCGTTTCTTCAGAAGTGAAATCTCCCTTCACTATTTCCACCAGCTTCATAATATTTGCCGGATTGAAAAAATGCATCCCTGCAATGCGTCCCGGATTATTCTTCACGAATGTTGAAATGGCAGTGACCGAAAAGGAAGATGTGTTCGTTGATAAAGTTATTTCCGGTTTGCAGATTTTATCAAGCTTTACAAAAATTTCTTTTTTCAGATCCATGTTCTCCGGAGCAGCTTCAATTACGAAATCGGATTCTTTTAAGTCATCAAAGGTAACCGTCAATTTAATGCTGCTTAAGATTTGACTTTTCTTTTCTTCTGTAATTTTATTCTTCCCGACCGATTTTATAAGATCCTTTTCAATTAGTTTTTTTGAATTGCTCAGAATTTCATCATTGATATCATAAAGGGTAGTATTGTATCCGGCTGATGCGGAGCATATTGCAATTCCTCTGCCCATTGTACCTGAGCCAACAACTGATATTGATTTTACGTCTTCTATTTTCATTTTTACAAATATAAAACTAATAGTTTACTAATAATATGCTTATTTATTTTGATCTGAGACTTTGAAGTAATCACTCACAAGAAAGAATGAGCCTGTGATTAATATCAAATCATTTTTGCCTGCAATCTGTTTTGACAATTCCAGTGAATCCCTGAAATTATGCGTTAGTATAAACCGTGATTTGTTTCTCTTAACTTTCTCATATAACAAATCAGCGTCAGCTGCTCTTTTATAATCAGGTTTCGTAAGAATAATTTTTGCCTTAAGTTTCCCTATTTCCTCTACACACTCACCGTAATTTTTATCCTGCATCATTGCAAAGATAATTATCAAATTTTCATACTTAAAATATTCCAGATTTTTTTTAATGTTCTCAATAGCATGCAAATTGTGAGAAACGTCAATAACTATTTTTGGCTTTACAGATACAAGGTTAAACCTGCCGTAGAAATTCGAATTATTCTTCAGGTTTTTAAATGCATTTGAAATTATTTCCCCGCTGAACTTAATGTTTTCGTATCTGTATAGAGCATCAGTGACCGAAAAAAATGTTTTAATGTTGTGGGTCTGGTAATCACCAATTACGGGGAAAAATAAATTGAAGTAATTGTTCTTAATATCAAAATAAAATCCGGACTCGCTTCTCTTTGTAATGTTAACTTTAGTTGTCCTCTGACTGAATAATATTTCCGAATTATTTGCTTTTGCGATTTTCTTTAGAATTGTTTCGGATATCATAGGAACATTTCCAACTACGAGCGGGACATTCTTTTTTACAATTCCTCCTTTTTCATATGTTATCCTTTCAATCCTTTTTCCGAGATGCTCAGTGTGATCCATGGATAGACTTGTAATTACAGACAGTACAGGCTTTATGATGTTCGTCGAGTCCAGTCTGCCTCCAAGTCCAGTTTCTATTACTGCATACTGAACTTTTTTCACTCTGAAATACTCAAACGCCAAAGCAGTTGTAACTTCAAAGAAACTGGGTTTGATTCTTTCAATCTCATCGTATATTTTATTTGTAAATTCTACTACAAACTTTTTTTGGACAAGTTTACCGTTAACGAGGATTCTTTCCCGGAAATCTTTTATATGCGGAGAGGTGTAAAGGGAAGTCTTAAATCCTTTCTCCATTAATAAAGAGTTTATCAATGAAGAAACTGATCCTTTTCCGTTAGTCCCAGCTACATGAACTGACTTGAAATACTTATGTGGATTCCCCAGAAACCTGAGAAGAAGCCTGATGTTTCTTAAATCATATTTAATTCCCGCACGTTCGAGATTAAATAAATACTGAATTGTTTCTTCGTAAGTATTGAATTTTTTGTGTGTCAACAAGGAAGGATGTATTTTTAGATCTTTCTCATTAAACTAATCATTTCCAAAACAACAAGCGCAGCTTCATAGCCTTTATTATTATCTGCATCAGGAGGTATCCTGCTTCTTTCATTTGCCTGCTGAGGTGTGTAACATGTCAGAATGCAAAAACCTACAGGAATTTCATACTCATAAGAAATTGTATTTATACTTTTAGATACGGATTCACAAATGTATTCAAAGTGAGCAGTTTCTCCTTTAATTATGCAGCCGACTGTAACAAATCCGTCGAATTTTTTCCTGTCCAGATTCTCTCTGCAAAGTCTTTTAAGCACCGGGGGGATTTCAAAAGCTCCGGGTACAAAAAATATTTCAATGCTTTCATCTACTATACCGTTATTTTCAAAAGCTTTAAGCACGCCTTTAAGCAGATTTTCTATGATCGGTTCATTGAACTTGCTGATGATAATTCCTATTCTGACATTCTCGTTCAGCAGATCACCTTCAAATTTTTTTTGCATGAATTGGTTTTAATTAAAAAGTCTTCTCTTCATATTTAACAGTTCATTCATCGAAACATGATACTTGCCGAAATTTTTTCCGTCATTCTTTCCTCCTCCGTGAAAATCTGACCCGCCGCTGGTCAATAAAAAATTCTCTGCAGCTATTCTTGTAAAATACTCAATATCTTCATTTGAATGCGAAGGATGAACGACTTCAATTCCATCTAAACCTTCTGAAATTAGTTTTAGCAATAATTCGTCTCTGATGAATTTCCCCGGATGTGCTATAAAAGATAACCCACCCATCTCTGAAATAATTTTTATCACATCAGCTGAATTTGGATTGGATTTTTTTACGTATGCAGGCTTGCCGTCTCCAATATACTTAATAAATGCATCATAGTAAGAATTAACAAACCCTTCTTCATTAAGCTCCATCGCGATATGCGGTCTTCCTATCGAAGTTTTGGCTCCCGCTTTCATAAGTATCGAATTAAATTTTATACTGCTCCCCATAGTATTAAGCTTTTCTACTATCTTTTCATTTCTTTCTATACGGAGCTGCCTTGAACTCTTCAAAAAATCCAGAAATCTCTTATTGTTATAATCTATAAAATATCCGAGAATGTGTACTTCCAGTTCGGCAAGATCAGCGCTTATCTCTACCCCGGGTATCACCTGAACACCGATTTCGTTTCCGTATTTTATTGCTTCGGGAATTGCATTTACATTATCATGATCCGTAATGCTGACTACCGGTATGCCGGATTTTTTTGACAGGTCTAACAATTGTTTCGGGGTTAATCTTCCATCGGAATAATTTGTGTGCAAATGTAAATCAACTTTAACGGAAGTCATTTATTCTTAACTTAAATTCATTTTAAGATAATTTTTTTGACCCCTTTTAAAAAGTCAAAACTTGTATAATCGTTACTCGTTACTAGTTATTCGTTAATCGTTGTTCTTTATTCGTTATTCGTTATTCGTTAGCTTTAGAATATAAATAATGATTAATATCCTATATACTTATACGATCCTCTCTTTCAACTTTCAACTTTCAACTTTTAACTTTCAACTTTTAACTTCTTAATCCATTTGTCTTCTCAAAAAAGCCGGCTTGGAAAAATCATCATCAATGTTCAAATCTTCAAATCCAAATTCGTCATCTTCAAACAGTTTTGTCCTTTTAACTGGTTCACTCAGATCAGCATTTAAATTTACCTCTCTTCTCAAATGCGCAGGCTTATCAAACTGCGAAAGATCATCATGACTGGGAAGAGTAGTTATTTTCCCCTTGGTGCTAGTATGACTCGCATAAAAATTTTCCTCAGCTCTTTCATTCTGTTTAACATCATCATATAAATTGATCCCTGCTTTGTTGAAGCCGGTGGCAATCACAGTAACCATAATTTCTTCTCCCATTCGTGAATCTTCTACCAGACCAAAAATGTATTTTGCATCCTCACCGGCGGCGTTCTGTATGATTTCATTTATTCTCTCTATTTCCCCCATTGTAATATTTCCGTTGCTGCAGATGTTTGAAAGCACGCATTTCGAACCTTCAATCTTAATTTCATCCAAAACAGGATTAACAAGTGCATCGTTAGCAGAACGCTCAGCCCTGTTTTCTCCGGCCGCTATTCCGGTGCCAATCATTGCATCACCCATATCTTTCATTATCGTCCTGACATCGGCAAAATCAACATTGATATCTCCGGTCTCGGTAATAATTTTGGAAATGCCTTTAGTGGCATTATATAATACCCTGTCTGCAAGCTCAAATGCTTGTTTCTTTGTTGCATCTTTACTGATCAGTCTAAGAATGTTCTGGTTCGGAATTATTATCATGCTGTCAACTTCATTTTTCAATTTATCCAAACCTTTATTCGCCAGTTCCATTCTCGGCTTTCCTTCAAAGTAAAAAGGCTTGGTTACAATCGCAATCACCAGTGCACCCAGACTTCTTGCTATTCTTGCAACTGCAGGAGCTCCGCCTGTCCCGGTTCCTCCTCCCATCCCCGCAGTAACAAAAACCATGTCGCTGCCTGATAAAGATTCTTCTATTTCGGTTCTGCTTTCTTCCACTGCCCGGAATCCTATCTCTTCTTCCATTCCGGTCCCGAGTCCTTTTGTAAGACTCCTTCCGATCTGGATTTTCTGTTCGGCAGCATTTTTCTCCAATGCCTGTGCGTCCGTGTTTATTGCGATAAATTCCACTCCTTCGATACCTTTGTCCAGCATGGAATTTATTACATTACCGCCGCCGCCCCCGACTCCTACAACACGTATCTTTGCTCCATTGTGATTGTTGATTGCTAATTTGATTGCCATTTTTTGTTTTCCTTTCTCTGCATTTTGTTAACAGATTTTTTTGACATTATTTTTTTAATTTTTAAATTAATTTATTAATTAAAATTCTTTTATTATATAAATACCAAAACTCAAAACTCATTATTCATTGTTCATTACTCATTACTCATTACTAAAGCTCATCAAACCAAAGCTGAATCTTCGAAAATATTCCGGACACGGTTAATGATTTTCTTTTCCGGTTTTTTTTCATTTCCGAAAATTTAGTAATATCATTCATGGTTTTTAATCTGTGCAAAACCAATCCCACTCCGGTCGCAAATATTGGATTCTCAACTTCTTTTATAAGACCTCCTTTTAGCCCCGTCGGAATTCCGAGATTGACTTCCATTCCAAGTATATCCTCTGCTAGTTCCTTTGTGCCTTTAATTAAGGAACCTCCCCCTGTAATTACAACTCCTGCATGAAGCTCCTTTGCAATTTGTGAATTCTGAATTTCAATTGCCGACAACTCAAATATGTCCTGCATCCTTGCCTGTATAATCCTTGCTAAAATACTCTTGCTTGTTCTTTTAGGGATTTTACCTTTAATTGATTCTACAGTGATCTCTTCGTCATTAAGAATTTCAGAAACCATTGCGTATCCGTATTCCCTCTTAATTCTTTCAGCCTCTGTCTCTGAAATTCCAAGCGCTTCCACTATATCATTCGTTACAAGATTTCCTGCTATACCAATGCCTGCTGTATATTTTAAAACTCCTTTTTTAAAAACGGCAATGTCTGAAGTTCCTCCCCCGATATCTATCATTCCCACTCCGACTTTCTTTTCCGTTTCATCCAGAACTGAATAAGAAGATGCTATTGGTTCGAGAACTATATCATCTATGTCAACATCACAGCTTGTTACGCATTTCGAAAGATCATCAATAGAAGAAACAAGTCCTGTTATGATGTTTACTTTAGCCTCAAGCTTTATTCCGAACATGCCCACTGGTGTTTCAAAAATTCCGTCTTTCCCGTCTATCACATATTCCTGCGGTATCACATCTATTATTGTAGTATCACTGGGCATTTTCATAATCTTCGCCTGTTCTATTAGCCTTGCTATATCTTCTTCCTGTATTATTCTGTCTGTATTATTTATACCGATGATGCTGCTGGACTGAATGCATCTTATGTAATGCCCTGCGATTCCGACCGAAACGGAATTTATGCTTACTCCCGAATTTAATTCCGCCTCTTCGAGTGCTGCTCTTATTGATTCGGTGGTTTTGTTCGGATTTACGACGATTCCCCTGTGAAGTCCGAATGACGGCGCTTTACCTATACCAAGTATGTCAATGCTGTTATCTTCCTTTATCCGGGCAACAATTACGCAAATTTTTGTCGTACCGACATCAAGACCTACAATTATGTCTTCTGCTATTTCGGATCTCTTTTTTTTCTTTTTAGCTGCCATCTTTTAATTATTTGAATTTACTATTATTGCGTTGTCATATCTTAAATCAACATATTGTATCTGTTTCTTCAAATGATTATCCAATGATTGCTTCAGATAACTTTCAAATACCGCCAGCTTATTAATAAGCAGATTCTGATATTCCTTATTAGAAATGCTCTCGTTTTTTTTCCTCGGAAAATAAAACGGACAAGAATCCTCTGTCAAATAAACTATTACTTTGCCTGTATCAGCAAGATTAACTTCAGAAATATTATTGTAAACAGCTTTGCTCTCCTTATATGAATTAAGTATTATGAATAATGCTAAGCGAAGATCTTCCCTGTTGTATTTTTTCATCGGGTCAGGATGATTATTAATTCTCACTCCGCTGATCACCGGCAGATCATACATCTTTGAAGAAGTCTTGAACTGAAATATTTCAAGCTCATCATCAATCAATTTCATTTCGTTATCAACGCTCAGAATTGCCACAGGTCTTCTCTCTATTATATCAATTTTTAATTCGGATGGCTGCTCTTTGCTGACAAATGCTTTTTTAATTTCCGGATGCTTTGAAATCCTGTCCTGTATAAGGTCAATGTTAATTTCATCTGAATTTATTATTGAATCGCTTAGCCTTGCCATTCCCAATATTTCTTCACGCGGAATGGTGTAATTTCCTGTTAAAGAAATTTTCGCAAGCGTATTTCCGCTTCTCCATTCCAGAGACAAAAATGCCGTTGCTCCGACAAACAAGACTACAAAAATTAGTATTATCTTTTTTGAATTCATAAGGGAACAAACCAGTTATTTTTTGCTTTAATCCTTTTTACGAACTTACCGCACAGCTCCGTAATATCACCAGCTCCCTGAAAAACTATCACATCGCCTTCTCTTGCAATCTTCTCGAGTTCGTCTAAAATTTTATCCCTGTCCTCAATATACTGACCTGTTCCGGTGTCGTTTAGCTTTTTTGCATTATATTCATTTAATATCAATTCACTGTTTACACCTGCTATCTCTTTTTCTCTTGCCGGATAAATCTTCAAAAGTAATAATATGTCGGTTCCGGAAAATGCTTCGGCAAACTCTCTGTAAAAATCCCGGGTTCTCGTGAACAGATGAGGCTGAAATACCGTTATTATCCTTCCCGGATTGGTTTTTCTGATCGCTTCAAGAGTCGCCTTTACTTCCGCAGGATGATGAGCATAATCATCGTAAATTTTAATTCCGTTATTGTATTTTAATTCCAGTCGCCTTCTTACTCCGTAAAATGTTTCAAAACTCCGGTTTATGTTCTCTTCGTTTATGTTTAATTGCCTGCTTACAAGGTACGCCGCCGCCGAATTCAGAATATTATGATTACCCAAAACTTTTATCCGGATATCATCACCTGCTATCGAATAGCAATTGCTTTTTTTTCCGTGAGTAATATTATCAATTACAAAATCATTATTTTTTTTGAATCCGTAAAATTGCTTGTTCTTAAAATCCTTAACCGTATCAATGACATTCTTCTCATCCCCGCATGCAATTATTCTCAAATCTGGTTTCCCGTTTTTTATAAACTTCCTGAAATTATCTTTTATATCATCAATGTCTTTGAAAATATCCAGATGATCAGAATCTATATTCGTAATGATGATAATATTTGATTTTAAATGAAGGAAGCTTCTGTCATACTCATCAGCTTCCACAACGGCAATGTTGCTTTGTCCTATCCTCGATGATCCGCCGTCAAGAAAATCAATGCTTCCTCCGACAAAAACCGTCGGATCATACTTGCTCTCCGTTAAAATTTTCCCGATCATTGCAGTGGTCGTTGTCTTGCCGTGAGTCCCGCTTACGGCAATTACAAATTTATCATTCACAATACTTCCAAGTGCTTCAGCCCTTTTGATTAATTTTTTATTTAACTTTTTTGCCTTAATGAATTCCGGGTTGTCCTCTTTTACTGCAGAGGTATAAATCACAACTTCGCAATCATCAGTTAGATTATTCTCATCATGACCCTCATTTATTTTAATGCCGAACTTTTCAAGTCTCTTCGTTACAGGACTCAATATCATGTCACTTCCGAGTACTTCATAGTTTTTCCTGGCAAGATACTCTGCTATCCCGCTCATACCGATCCCCCCGATCCCAATTAAATAGACTTTCTTTACATTTTCGAAAATATTCTCCATAGCAGTTTATTAAAATTCTTAATTATGAATTCCTTATTGACCTTCTTGCGATATTCTTAAACTCAGTTATAAGCTTCTTCTCGTCCTGAAAATCATTCAGCCTTATTCTCAATAATCTTTTTCTGTGAATTAATTTTAACTTTACGATTCTCACTTCACTCCTTTCTTCGTTTCTTCTCCTCTTCTCGCGTGAAAATCTTACATGCAGTATTTCATTTATCATGACTTCCCTCTGACCAAATCTGTTCTTGAAAATTATTTTTGAGTCATTAATGATTATCTCGCGCGCACTGACCGCATTTGCAATTAACACTGTCAGAAAAAAAAATATAAATATAACAATGATATATATTATCGGATCTTTTACAACTACTTCAAAGCTCTCGTGAAAAAATCTCCCTTTGATTAAAATGTAAGCTATTAATGTCACAAGATATATTATCAGCGACTTGTAGTAGAAATCAAGTTTGTATTTGTAAATCCTGTCGTTCATTTTTTTCTTATTAGTTTCATTGCTTCCTCAGCTATTCTTATCGCAGCCTCAGGATCAGAAAATTTACTTAAATTGTTTCTTAAACCGTTCAGTCTTTCCTCGTTGCCTAATAAAGCAGTTACTTCTTCCGGCAATCTGCTCTCTATTTCATCTTGCAAAACTACAATCGCGGCATTTCTTTTCTCCAGGCTCATTGCATTCATCCCCTGATGATTTTCAGCAGATGAAGGAAGAGGTATAAGTATCGCCGGCATTTTCATATATGCTAACTCCATTATGCTCGTAATACCGGCTCTGCAGATTACAACATCGCTCGCTGAATAAGCATGATCTATATTGTCAATGAACTCTAAAATCCTGACCCTGTCCTTTAAATAAATAAACTCTAAACTCAATTTTTCAAAATCCCGATTACCTGTCTGCCAAATTATATTTAAATTATTCTCATAAAGTTTTTTAATGATTTTCTCAACTCCTCTGTTTATTCCCGCCGCTCCCTGACTTCCTCCGAAAATAAAAATCGTCTTCCTGTCTGAAGGTAGTCCGAAATGTTCAAGCGCTTTTTCCCTGTCTGTTTTTTTCAAAGAACTTCTGACCGGATGAGAAATTTGTATCACATTGTCTTTTCTTTTAAAGTAGCTCTTTGTCTCTTCAAAATTTATTACTACTCTATCCGATTTACCGGAAAGAAACTTTATGGTTTTACCTGCAAAAGAATTTCCTTCCTGAATTAAAGTCGGTATCCCCAGCCTGTTCGCCATAAATATCACCGGACCGCAGACAAATCCTCCTGTTCCTATTACAACATCCGGGTGAAACTCTTTAATAATTTTCCTGCATTTCCTTAAAGCTGCAACCAGTTTAAATGGTAATTTCACATTCTTAAAAACATTGCTTCTGTCAAACCCGCTTAAGTCTACTGTCACAAGTTTGTAATTATTTGAAGGAACAATCTTTTCTTCTATCCGTCCTTTGGCACCGATAAATAAAAATTCCGCTTTATTGTCTAAATTCTTTATTTCATCCGCTATTGCAATCGCCGGAAATACATGTCCGCCCGTTCCGCCGCCGGCCATTAAATATTTCATTATTCAATTGTTAATTCCTCATCTAGTTCATCCCTGTGTGAGGAAATATTGAGTAATACCCCGATTGCAGCTGCCGTGAATATTATTGACGTTCCTCCGTAGCTGACAAAAGGCAGTGTCACTCCTGTTGTCGGTATTACCCCGCTTGCTACTGACATGTTGACAAGCGCATTCAATGTTATTAAAGTCGTGATTCCAAAAGCAAGATATTTTCCAAATTCGTCATTGCAATCTTTGGCAATCCTGTATCCGCGTACTGCTATTACAAAATATAAACTCAGTATTATGAATGTTCCGATAAAACCGTATTCTTCACCGATGATTGAAAAAATAAAATCTCCATGAGCTTCAGGTAAAAAGAAATCTCGTTGATTGGAATTGCCCGGTCCTATTCCCAGCAAGCCGCCGTTGCCGAACCCGATAAGTGCCTGCTGCAGCTGATAGCCTGACATTCCGCCGGATGTGTATTCACTGTAAGATGATATGCGTTCCATTATGTAATCCTTCGATAAAACAAAAATCATTGCAAACGGGATCAATGCTGCAAATGTAAATGCAAGATGTTTTCTTTTTGCGTCTGACAAAGATATCATTATCATGCATGTTATGAAAATTATTGATGCAACCGAAAAATTCGGCTGTATTAAAATTAATCCCGTTATTAGCAGTACATAAAACAAAAGCGGAAGATATCCCCTGTACAGCAAATTAATATAATCCTTTTTCTTCGCAAGTAAATTAGCTACATAAATAATTATTGCATATCTTGCAAACTCTGACGGCTGAAAACTCAGCGGACCTAAGTTGATCCACCTGCTTGCTCCTTTAATAGGTCCTTTACCGCTGAATAATGTGAAAATTAATAAACCGATTGTAATCCATATCAGCAGTTTCGATATTCCTTCAAGGTGTATGTAATCAATTCTTGCAACTATAAATATGATTACTATCGAAATTAGTATTTTTATAGCATGCTGCTTTATTAAATAATTGCTGTCCTGAAATTTTTCCAGGGCAAATGTTGAACTCGCGCTAAAGACAGCTCCGATGCTGAATATCATCAGTACTAAAACCGGTAGTAAAATCCATATGTCTATTCTGTATTTTTGAGCCAATATTTTTTACTTTAAAAAATTTACCAATCTCTTAAACTCATTTCCCCTGTGCTCATAACTTTCAAACATGTCAAAGCTTTTGCACGAAGGTGACAGAAGTACCGTATCACCGCTTTCGGAAAACCGGTATGCTGTGCTTACCGCTTCTTCAAGTGAATCTGTTTTTATTACTTTGTTATTCTTATCAAAGTGATCAAAGATCTTTTCTTTTGTTTCACCCAATGCAATTATTATTTTTACTTTTTCACCAACGAGCTCATCAACCTTTGTATAATCATTACCAGTTTCCCTGCCGCCTAATATCAAAATTATGTTTTTATCAAATGACTCCAGTGCAACTATAAGGGAATCTATGTTCGTTGACTTTGAATCATTATAAAAATTCACTCCGTTTATTTCCCTCACAAATTCTATTCTGTGCTCAACGCCTTGAAATTTCATCAAAGCTTCTCGTATAATTTCGCTTTTTATTTCAAATGCTCTTGCTGAAATGATTGCTGCCAATGAATTATATAAATTATGATTACCCCTGATTTTAATTTCTCCTGTTTCCATTATCTCTTCTTCAATATTTTTAGTTTTATCAAAGTAAATTATCCTGCCGTTCTTTGAAAAACATCCGGTCGTAATATTCTTATCGGTCAGCTTTTCCTTTATGCTGAAGTATGCCTTCTTAGGAATAAAATTCTGTATTCTTTCTCTTAATATTTCATTATCATAATTTACAATTACAGTATCTTCTTCAGTTTGATTCTTAGCAATTTCAAGCTTAGATCTTAAATAATTTTCAAAGCTCTTATGCCAGTCAATATGATCTGGTGTTATGTTTAAAAGGACTGATACTTTCGGCTTAAATTCCTCTATATTATTCAATTGAAAACTGCTTACCTCAAGTACAACTATAGAGTCCTCCTTTACGTCGTTTACAATTTCTGAAAAAGCCAGTCCGACATTTCCGCAGACCTTCGTATCATACCCGGCATTCTTAAAAATTTCTCCGGTCAGAACTGTTGTCGTTGTCTTTCCGTTTGTCCCTGTGATCGCGATTACAGGACATTTGCAAAACCAATACGCTGCCTCAATCTCAGAATAAATTTTTTTATTCAGCTTCACGGCTTTTGTGATAACATCACTGTCGGGAAATATTCCCGGGCTCTTAATAATAAAATCAGATTGAAACACTTTCTCAGTGTGACCTCCCAGTTCAAAATCAATGTTATCCTTTTTTAAGACAGCTTCATCAAGATATTTCAGTTTGCTTTTATCAGAGCCATCGCTAAGAAATACTTTCGCTCCTCTTCCTTTCAGAAGTTTTGCAACTGAAATCCCGCTCCTTCCGGCGCCAAGTATTGTAAAAGAACTTTTTTTAAAATCAATCATCTTATCTTCAATGATGCTAAAGTCATGATTGCCAGCAGTATAGCAACAATGTAAAACCTTACTACTATCTTAGGTTCCGGTATTCCCTTCAGCTCAAAATGATGATGTATTGGTGCCATTTTGAAAATCCTTACACCTTCACCGAATCTCTTCCTTGTATATTTGAAATAATATCTCTGCAGAATCACTGACAATGCTTCGGCGAAAAATATTCCTCCTAAAATAGGCAGCATAAATTCTTTCTTGACAAGCACGCATAAAGTTCCTACCGCTCCGCCTAATGCCAGTGAACCCGTATCCCCCATGAAGATCTGCGCTGGATAAAAATTGTACCAGAGAAAACCTAATGCAGCACCGCTTAAAGCGGCACAATAAATAGCAAGCTCACCGTTGCCTCTTAAATAAATTATGTTAAGATATTTCGCTGTCTCTATATTTCCGGAAACATATGCAACTATTCCCAGAGTAAGCGCAACGACTCCGACTGTTCCGGTCGCAAGACCATCCAATCCGTCTGTGAAATTTACAGCATTGGATGTTGCAGTGATTATAAAAACAATTATCGGTATATAGAAATATGAAAAATCAAACTCATAGCTTTTTAAGAAAGGAATTGTCGTTATTGAATGTATCCCTTCAAACTGCGGCAAAAAATAAATCGCGCATCCTACTAATAATCCGACTGTCAGTTGTCCTAAAAGTTTATATCTCTCAGCAAGTCCTTTTTTGTATTTTTTTACAACTTTTAAATAATCATCCGTGAATCCAACGGCGCCGAGTGCGACAGTAACAAATAAAATTATTATTACATAAATATTCCCGAGATCTCCCCAAAGTAAAACCGGTATCAAAACTGAAAATAAAATTATAAATCCGCCCATTGTCGGAGTGCCGGCTTTTGACCAGTGGAGTTGCGGTCCGTCTTCCTTTCTGGCTTCCCCGATCTGTTTTCTCTGGAGTATCTTTATAATCCTTGGTCCTAAAATAAAACTTATCATTAAAGCTGTGATTGCTGCAAGCGCAGAGCGGAATGTAATAAATCTGAACAAATCAAACCCCGGAGGGTCAAATTTAGTATTTATGTATTCCGCTAGTTTATACAGCATAAGCTTTAATTTTCTGTAATACCTGATACTACTTCTTCCATCCTCATACCTCTCGAGCCTTTTACATAAACTATGTCATCCTTCTTCAGATTTTTCTTTAACATCTCAATCAGATCGCCTTTGTTTTCAAAATAGAAATTATTTTTAATTTTTCTTGCATTAGAAAATATATAATAAGACTCATTACCGAATGTATACAAATTCTTTACTCCTGATGCCACTGCAAACTTTCCTATGTCCGAATGCTCATCTCTGCTCACTTTTCCTAACTCCAGCATGTCTGATAGAACTGCATACTTGTTACCCTCTGTTTTAAATTCAAGCATAGTCTCCAGTCCCATTTTTACTGACTCAGGATTGCTGTTATATGTGTCGTTTATCACAGTAATTCCTTTAACTTTTAAAACCTCCATCCTCTTGGAGGATGCCTGTTTAAAGTTTTGCAGGGCTTTTTTAATTTTTCTTCTGCTTACTTTGAAATAAAGCCCCACAGCAGCAGCAGCTAAACCGTTAAAGACCGAATGCTTCCCGAATGTTGATATGAACGTTTTGAATTTTTTTTCACGGAAGCTGATTTCAATTTCGGGTTCAAAATTTTTATTATAACCCTTAAATCTTCCTTTGACATCCGTGTTAAACTTGTAAGAATAAGAAAATTTTTTTTCATTGCTTAATCTCCCTGAGTAATTTCTGATGAATTTATCATCATAGTTTAAAAAAATAATTCCTTCCGGTTTCTTGTTTAAATAATCATACAGCTCAAATTCCGCTTTAGCCACTCCTTTTAGATCTTTAAAAAACTCCAGATGCTCTTTTCCAATGTTTGTTATCAGTCCGAAATCCGGTTCGGCAATTTCGCATAAATATTTAATCTCATTGAAATGATTGCAGCCGACTTCAAGCACGCAAAATTCGTGACTACTGTTTAATCTGAGTAGAGTAAGAGGCAGCCCTATGTGATTGTTAAAGTTGCCCTCAGTCTTCAATACTTTAAACTTCTGTGAAAGAACTGCAGCTACCAGATCCTTGGTTGTCGTTTTTCCGTTGCTTCCTCCTATGCATAAAACCGGAATGTCAAAATTACTTTTATGAACTCTTGAGTATGAGCCTAATGCTAAAGTCGTATCTTTTACAACAAATAATGCTTTGTCTTTAAATTTCCTTCTGTTCTTCTTGAACCATTCTTCATTCACTACTGCAAGCCGTACTTTCTTTCTGTAAACTTCTTCAATATATTTATGTCCGTCCGTAACCTCACCTTTAATCGCAAAAAAAATTTCGTCCTTCTTTATTATTCTCGAATCAATCGAAACTCCCGTGAATTCCCTTTTCTTTAATTTATCAAAATTAAACAGCTCAGCATGTTCAATCAAAATCAGATCATCAGCTTTAATCATATATCATTTTGCAATATGAGAATATTTTCCAACTATCTCCTTGTCGTCAAAATGAGTTCTGATACCATTTATTTCCTGATAAGTCTCATGACCTTTTCCGCAAATCAGAACAATGTCACCCTCCTTTGATAAGTCAATTCCTCTCTTTATGGCATCTTCCCTGTTTTCAATTACTTCATAATTATTTTTTGTTCTTATACCGGAAATTATTTCATTAATAATCTCCATCGGATCCTCAAACCTTGGATTATCCGAAGTTATTATCGAATAGTCCGATATGCTCGTGGCAAAATCTCCCATTACAGGACGCTTTGTCCTGTCTTTATTTCCTCCGCAGCCGAATATCGTGATGACCCTTGCATTCCTCTTTTCCGCATCTACTATCTCTCTTGCGGACTCTATTGCATTCCTGAGAGAATCTGATGTGTGTGAATAATCAATAACGGCTATAGCACCGTTTGGAAGTTTTACCTTGTTGAATCTTCCCCTGACTTCCTGAAAATTCAGCAGTGTCTGCTGTATTGATTTCATTTCAACATCATATTGAAGAACTGCTGACACCGAGGCAAGAATATTATATATATTAAATCTTCCCGTTAAATTCGATTTTAACTTACATGTTTCTCCGTTCCATTTCACATCAAATTCAATACCGTCCAATGAAAGTTTTTCATCATATGATCTCAGATTACTTTCATTTCTCATAGAGTAATAAAACTTATTTGCTTTACATTCATTTAGTATTTTCTCCCCGTAAGCATCATCGGCATTTGAAATTGCATAACTTTTCTCATTCAGATTATCAAACAACATTTTTTTCGCCTGAAAATAATTCTTCATGTCTTTATGAAAATCCAGATGCTCGCTAGTTAAATTTGTAAAAACTGCGCTATCATAATTTAAACCGTGAACCCTTTCCATAACTAATGCAATTGATGAAACTTCCATCACACAGCAATCCATTTTTGCCGTTACCATTTCACCAAGTATCATGTTAAGCTCTACTGAATCAGGTGTTGTAAGACTTGAATCCATTTTAACATTTCCAATCTGATAATCTATTGTTCCGATGAGTCCTGTTTTATGTCCTGCATCATTTAATAAAGATTGTATAAGATAGCTGGTTGTTGTCTTTCCGTTTGTACCGGTTATCCCGATGAGTTTTAATTTTGAAGAGGGATTTCCGTAATAGATACCGCTTAATGTTGCCATTAATTTTCTTATTTCATTAACTTTTATAACAGGTACATTCGATTCTGATTTTATATCTTCTTCTGTAAATATTAAACCCGCTCTCTTTTGAATTGCATCATTTATGAATTTGTTTCCATCATCCTTTAATCCTTTAATTGCAAAAAATACGTTACCGGGTTTTACTTTTCGTGAATCATATGACAAACCTGTCACCTCGAAATCTTTTGCTGAATCGTATTCAATATTTCTCCGGCTTTTCATTATGATCTCTGACATCTTCATTTTTTAGTGCTGATTTTTACAATACAGAATAATTCTCGATTTAGGAAGCTGTCGGGTCCCCGGAGCGGGGGATTGTTCAATGATCTTTCCGCTTCCGTTTATATCAACGTCAAATCCGCCGGACAAAAGTATATTTATAGCTTTGCGCAGGCTCATATTTCTGACATCCGGAATTTCCAGTAACCTGTCATCAACATCCGCACTATTCTTAACTACAAGCTGAATCTTCAGATTGTCATCAAATGAAACCCTCTCGTTTGGGAAAGGAATTTGTGATTCAATTATTTTTACAGAATTTTTGTTTTTCACTTCCGTCTGAGCCTCAATGATTTCATACTTCAGATTATTTTCAATAAGTATATCCCTGGCATCATCCAATCTTAAATTGATAAGGTTCGGTATTAATATTTTCCGTTCACCTTCATCTGTGACAACCTCTGAATTATAATCTTTTTTTCCCGGATAATTTACATTTACAAAATCCTGTGTGGTAATGTTTGCCGATCCTGAAAAATTAATTATCCTGCTGGCTATTTTCTGAAACACAGGAGCTGAAACTTTTCCGCCGTAATATTCACCTGACTTCGGGTTATTCAAAATTACAGTTATTATAATCTGAGGATCTTCAGCAGGGAAATATCCGACAAAAGATGAGTTATGTGAACTGTTCGAATATTTTCCTTCAATGATTCTCTGTGATGTCCCTGTCTTACCTGCTATTGTTAAGCCGTCTATTTTTGCATCCACTCCGGTTCCTCTTTCTACTACACCTGAAAAAAGGGACGTGAGTGTCACTGCGGTTTTTTCCGAAACAACTTGTCTTATAGGAACCGGTTTGCTGTCATAAATTACTTTCCCTTCTTTTCCAAATTCTTTTTTTATGATGTATGGCTTCATCATTGTACCTTTATTGGCAATTGCCGAATATGTATTAGTTAACTGCAATGCATTCACCAGAACCTCGTAACCAATTGACATATAAGGCAGTGATACTCCCGAGAAATCAACAGGTCTTTTTAATATCCCTTTGTTCTCCCCCGGCAGCTCAATACCGCTGTATATTCCTATTCCGAAATCCCTGGCATATTTATAAAATCTTTCCTTTCCGAGTTTGATCGCGATCTTGCTGAATGCTACGTTGCTTGATTGTTCAATCGCCTGCTGAAATGACATACTTGAAGCTCCGTGGACATCTGTGATTTTTATTCCTTTTATCTCGTTAAGATTTTCTGTCGCGATCATTGAATTCCTATCTTCAATCTTTTCTTCAAGAGATGCTGCTGCTGTTATTAATTTAAAAGTAGAACCCGGTTCATAAATATCGGATATTACAGCATTCTTCATTCCTGTGGTGTCGCTAGATGAAATATTGTTCGGATCAAATGTCGGGAATGAAGCCATTGCCAGGACTTCACCTGTCTTCACAGCCATTACTGTCACTTTTCCGCCGTCAGCATTGAAAGTTCTTACTCCTTCAGCCAGTTCCTCTTCAGCGAACTTTTGAATGTTAATGTCTATTGTTAAAACTATACTGTTACCGTTTTCCGAATCTTTTCTGGGAAATTCAAGTGACGGTCGGTTGTTTCCTCTACCGTCTCTCTGCATTATTATAAATCCTTCCTTTCCCGCAAGTTCATTTTCCATTGAAAGCTCAATTCCGCTCTGTCCTTTGTTGTCTATATTTGTAAAGCCAAGTACCTGCGAAGCTAGGCTTCCGTAGTTGAAAACTCTCTTTGGCTCTTTCAGGACTATCACTCCGCTGATATCCATTGTATCCAATCCGTAAACTTTCTCTGCCGGAATTCTTCTTTCAAGATATGTAAAAGAAGTATTCTGCAAAGTCAGCTTGTATAAATATTCTTCTTTGCTTCTGCCGAAAACTTTTGAAAATAATTCTGCAATCTCTTCCGGCTTCTCAATCATGTTTGGATCAGCTGCAAAGGAATATTCAAATGAATTGGATACGAGAACATTCATGTTCCTGTCGTATATCAGTCCGCGGTTAGGCGTCAGTATTATTTTATTTTCATATTGCTTTCTCGCAGCAATCTTGTATTTTTCGGAATCTAATATCTGTATGTTAATCAGCTTTACAAGTATTACAATGAAAACCCCTGACAGCATGACGATGAATAGATTAATTCTTCGTCTCTGTTTTAACTTCCTGTCCGGACTTTTGTAAAATTTAAACTGCAAAACGTAATTTTTATTTCAACTTTGATTTACTTAAAATTATTGTATTGTTTTCGTCTAAAGAATTTTCCCTGTAAGAAAGATCATATCTTTCGGCTGCTATTGATTTAATCCTTTCAAAACTGCTTAACTTTTCTGCCTCAGTCCTTAACTGATCATTCACTTGCATGTTGTTTTTGATTTCTTCTCTGAGTGAATTATTTTCCACTGCAAGCCTGTTAACTTCAACTATATTGTTAATATAAATTACAACGATTATTGAAGTTACTATCAGCATTATCAGAAAATAAAAGATTGAAATTTTTTTGTTGGAATTAGGTTTTTTGTTCATAGTCTTTTAAATTTTTTTTTAACTGTGCTTTTTTAAATTCATTATTCACTAGTTCATTATTCATTATTCACTTTTAGCTATTTACTATACAATCTCCGCTGCTCTTAGTTTGGCACTTCTGGATCTGCTGTTAAATCTGATCTCTTCGTATGCAGGAACCACCGGTTTCTTTGTCAGAATTTTTAATCTTGGTATTTTTTCTTTATCGCCATACGGATCATCTGTTTTTAGATACCTTGATGATTCTTCTTTAAAAAAATTCTTTACAATCCTGTCCTCAAGCGAATGATAAGAAACTATTACAATCCTGCCTCCTTTCTCAACAACGTCCATTGAATCCTTTAATGCTTTTTCCAGATTTCCTAATTCATTATTAACTTCAATTCTCAGCGACTGAAATATTTTTGCAAAAAAATCTATCTTGTTCTTTTTGTTCAGATCATATTCTTCATCTATAAGCCCGGTAATATCAAATGTACTTTTGAACCTTTTTACCCGTCTTTTGTTAATAACCGCTTTTACTAACCTTTCAGCATTACCAATCTCGCCGAACTCTTCAAAAACTTTTAGAAGATTGTCTTTGCTGTAACTGTTCATAATTTCGGCTGCTGTCAGTTCATCTTTTCTATAAGCCCTCATGTCCAGAGGTGTATCCTTCATGAAGCTGAAACCATCTTCGGCTTCCAGCTGGTATGAGGACAAACCCAGATCCAGCACTATGCCGGTAACTTTTTTGACATCAGCTTCCTTTAAAATTGTTTTTACATCTGCAAAATTACCGTTTACAAAAATTATTTTATTTTTAAACGAAGTTAATTTTTCCTTTGCAAACTTAAGCGCATTCTGATCTTTATCAATCGCTATTACCTTATCCTGAACTTTGAGCTTTTCACAAATTAATCTTGTGTATCCCCCTCCTCCAAGCGTTCCGTCAATGATTTTGTGATCGGAAATAACCCCATTGATTAGTAGATCTACAGCCTGATGTGAAAGAACCGGTATATGAAAATTCTCTGTAGACATTGTAATTCTTAATCTTACAAATCTTACAAATCTTACAAATCTTATGAATCTTACAAATCTTATGAATCTTACAAATCTTATGAATCTTATGAATCTTACGAATTGATTATATCAGACACTTTTTCGGCTATTTCCTCATAAGACTTAGCCATCGAGTTATCATACCGCTCTTTGATTTCAGGATCCCATATTTCCATTTTATCAAGAAGTCCTACAACGGTGACATCTTTTTTTAATTTAGCAAACTGAATTAACTGAGTAGGAATAAGTATCCTGTTTTGTGAGTCAAGTTCGCATTCGTTTACAAAATATAAAAACTGTCTTATAAAAAATCTCTGGTCAGAGTTGAATTGATTGTATCGCGTGAGTCCATTCTTAACCTTTTCCCATTCATCGAGAGGATAAACAAGAAGACATTCATCCATACCCCTGGTAAGAATTAATTTATTATCTGCCTCAGGTTTGATGTACTTCCTGAATTTAGCAGGTAAAATCAATCTTGATTTGGCATCTAAGCTGCAAAGTGAATGTCCCTGAAACATTAATTAATTATATTTATTTAATTAAGTAAGGTTAATGGGTAATTAATTATAAATTTATCATATAAGAAAAAAATTAATTAATTTAACAATTACTTAATACGATTTTAAATAAATCACCACTTCACCCCACTTTACCCCACTAAATATACAAAAATACGCAAAATAATATTAATGTCAAACAATAAATAGAATAAATTAACTGTTTTTGCCGGGTTAATGAAAAGCATAGCCGAGTGGTTTTATATATAAAATTTCCGAAAAGGTTAAAACAGTGTAGAATCCGGAAAGCACTTTCGAATTTTTTTTAATATAGTTCTAAAATAAGCACAAACCATCTGAGATTTTTCATTAATTGCTTTTAAATATTTTTAACAAAGATTTTCTCTGTAATTTCAATTGATTTTATTTCATATAAAAGTTAGTTTATTAATAAAATTTGGATACATTTACTAATGATTAATGGATCATACGAGAAAAAGATTTTACTATAATAAAAAAAAGAAGCTACGAAGTAAGACCGAATCTGCCGATAAGACATCTCTTTCCGCCTCACCTGAAAAGCCACTTGAAAGCACCGTTAAAAAACCTGAAACACCGGTTAGAGTCCCGAGATTTAAACCGCAAAGATTTTCAAGAGAAACTTCCGATGCACCCGGTATTGTAAGAAATAATCAGATGATATCCGTTGTAATACCATTATATAATGAAGAGGAATCACTGAACGAGCTTAGTCAGGGGCTAGAGCGGGTTTTTAATATACTTAAATGTAATTACGAGGTACTTTTTATTGATGACGGAAGCACCGATAATTCTTTCAATAGAATTAAGGAAATACACAGGAGAAATCCCAAGTTTCATTGTATTAAGCTTAGAAGAAATTACGGAAAGTCAGCAGCTCTCGCTAAGGGCTTCCGGGCTGCAAAGGGAAACATTGTAATTACAATGGATGCCGACCTTCAGGATGATCCTGAAGAAATTCCTGAACTTGTAAAGGTCTTAAATTCAGGCTATGATCTGGTTTCCGGCTGGAAAAAAATCAGATATGATCCGTTTATAAAAAAGCATACATCAAAGTTTTTTAATTATTTTACATCAAAGCTTTCCGGAGTGAAACTTCATGATTTTAATTGCGGTCTGAAAGCCTATAAGAAAGATGTCGTCAAATCAGTAAAAATTTACGGGGAGATGCACAGGTATATTCCTGCTATTGCTTACCTTTCAGGTTTTAAAGTAACTGAGAAACCTGTAAAGCATCATGCAAGAAAGTACGGCGTTACAAAATTCGGATCAAGCAGATTTGTCAACGGCTTTCTTGATTTACTCACTGTCGTTTTTACAAATAAATATATGAAACGTCCTCTGCATTTTTTCGGCAGTATCGGAATATTAACTTCACTGATCGGGTTCCTGATTTCTTTGTATCTTATAATCCTGAAGCTGATAGAGGGAAAAGCTCTGAGTGACAGACCTTTATTCCTTATAAGCATATTTATGATAATCGTCGGAATACAGTTTATGTCTTTGGGGCTTATTGCAGAGATGATTACAAAGTCGAATCTGAAGGATGATGATATTCTTGTGGAAGTAACGCTGTAAGTTGAAAGTTAAAAGTTAAAAGTTAAAAGTTAAAAGTTAAAAGTTTTATCAAACTGTAATTATTTTTCTAATTTATAACAATGTCAAATTCGGAAGTAAGCAAGAAAGCAAGGATTGGAAAAAATGTTACGATAAAAAGTTTTACTATAATTGAAGACGATGTTGAAATCGGTGATAATGTAGAAATAGCCTCAAATGTATTGATTGCCAACGGAGCCAGGATTTCAGATAATGTAAAAATTCATCACGGTGCGGTCATTGCTACAGTTCCGCAGGATTTAAAGTTCGGCGGTGAAATAACTACATTAGAAATAGGTGAGGGTACGGTAGTTAGGGAGTATGCGACCTTAAACCGGGGAACAAATCAAAACAAGAAAACAGTTATAGGTCAGAATTGTTTTTTAATGGCATACTCACACGTAGCCCATGACAGCAAACTCGGCAATAATGTAATTCTTGCAAACAGCATTCAAATGGGAGGTCATGTGATTATAGGTGATCATACTATAGTCGGCGGGATTGTTGCCATTCATCAGTTTACCAAAATCGGTGAGAGAGTCATGGTCGGTGGCGGATTCCGTGTTGTCAAAGATCTTCCTCCTTATATATTAGCTGGCGGTTATCCTTTAAAGTACGAAGGAATAAATGTTATTGGATTACGGAGAAAGGGATTTATTACCGAGCAGATCAATTCCATTAAAAAAGCATATGATGAAATTTACAATTCAAAGTTAAATTTCGGTGATGCTGTCAGAAAAATTAAAGAGACATTCGAAATGACTCCGGAGATAGAAACCATCGTAAAGTTCATCGAAAATAGTGAGAGGGGAATAGTCAAAGGTAGTTAATTTTAAATTACAAATTACAAATTTTATATATTTTTTAGGGATAGTGTAATTTTTGAATAAGAATTTTGAGATTAAGTGTAAGTGTGATGATAGAAAGTTAAAGGCAGTTAGTGGTTTGCTGAGGAATTATAAGCATTGTTTCGAAAAGCAGATTGATATTTATTATAAAGTTAAATCCGGAAGGCTGAAGTTAAGAATAATAAATGACAGAGTTGGTAATCTGATTTTTTATGACAGAAAAGAACAAACCGGAAAGAGAATTTCAAATTACATTATTTCGAAGACCAGTGATTTCCGGGAAGCTGATTTAATTTTAAGAAAACAGTTTGATGTGCTGGTAAAAGTATCCAAGCATAGAAATATTTATATAAATAAAAACATCAGAGTTCACATAGATACAGTAAAAGGTCTCGGACGATTTCTTGAAATAGAAATTATTTACGAAAAGGATTCCAATCCGAAGAAGCAAATGGAGGAATTGATCACACAGTTGGGTCTGGGTAAATATGAACTCATAAAGAAATCGTATTCAGACTTATTAATTAACCGCAATTAAATGTCCTCACAAAAGCAGGAAAATACAAAGCACATTACGACGAAAGTTCTCTCCGTCATGAAGCAGAGGGGAGAAAAGATAACAATGCTGACAGCTTATGATTATCTTACGGCAAAGTTTCTTGATGCGGCGGGAATTGAAGTGATACTCGTCGGAGATTCACTCGGGAATGTAATTCAGGGAAATGAGACTACACTGCCGGTTACACTCGAGGAAATGATTTATCATACAAAAATAGTTAAACGTGCCGTGAAGAATGCAATAGTGGTTGCCGACATGACATTTATGAGCTATCAGGTCGGAGTGAAGGAAGCGATTTTCAACTGCGGTCGTGTAATGAAAGAGACAGGCTGCGATGCTGTAAAGATGGAAGGCGGAGATTACATAGCGGAAACTATACGAAGAGTCGTTGAGCTCGGAATCCCGGTGATGGGTCATCTCGGACTTACTCCGCAGGCAATAAATAAATTCGGAAGTTATAAGACCCGGGGAACGGAAAAGGAAGAAGCAGATAAAATTTATAAGGATTCTTTGCTGCTCCAGAAAGCCGGATGCTTTGCAATCGTAATTGAAAAAGTGCCCGCTAGCCTTGGGAAAAAAATTTCGAGAGCATTGAAAATTCCCACAATTGGAATCGGTGCCGGTCCGGACTGCGACGGGCAGGTATTGGTTACTCACGACATGCTTGGTCTGATAGAAGAATTTAAACCGAGATTCGTCAGAAGATATGCTAATCAGGCTAACGATACAAAAGAAGCTTTCAGAAAATACATTAAAGACGTAAAAGAAAAGAAATTTCCAACCGTAAAGGAAAGTTATTGAGTGTATAGAGTGTATAGAGTGTATAGAGTGTATAGAGTGTGTAGAGTGTATAGAGTGTATAGAGTGTGTGAGTAAGAGTTTTTAAAAAATCCTTCCATGAATAATTTTAACTTCAGAACTGGTTTCGGGTATGATGTACACAAGCTTTCGAAAGGAAGAAAGCTGATCATAGGCGGAGTTGAAATAGAATCAGACTTTGGGCTCGAAGGACATTCTGATGCGGATGTATTGCTGCATTCGCTATGTGATGCGTTGCTTGGTGCAGCTGGTTTAAAGGATATCGGACATCAATTCCCGAATACCGATCCGAAGTTTAAAAATATTTCAAGTCTGATTTTGCTGAAAGAATCATTTCTTCTCCTGAAGAATGAGCAATGGAAAGTAAGTAATACCGATTCGGTTATAATTCTGGAAGAACCTAAGATATATAAGCATTCTGATTTGATGAAAAAAAACATATCGGAGATTTTAGAGACAGACAACATTTCCATAAAAGCAACGACATCGGAAGGGCTTGGGTTTATAGGAAAGAATAAAGGGTGTGTTGCTTACAGCACGGTTTTGATATACAAGTAAAATTCTTATTCAGTCAGGTGACTTCCTGAACCGGAAATAATCATTTAATCATTTTGGAATTCCTTCAAAACATAGATACGGCTCTTTTTTATTTTTTTAATGTGACTCTTGCAAATCCGTTAACTGATAAACTCATGCCGTTCATTACGGAGCGTGAACATTGGTTTATCTTTTACGTGCTGATATGGCTTTATCTGGTTTTCAAAGGCGGAGCAAAAGGAAAAGCATCTGCTCTTCTGATTATTTTATTGATACTAATTGCGGATCAGACCGCTGACAATGTTATAAAGCCTCTTTTTCAAAGGATTCGTCCATGTCATGTTCTGGAAAATGTCAACCTGCTGATTAATTGTTCAGAGTCCTATGCTATGCCTTCCAATCATGCTGTAAATAATTTTGCTACAGCAACTCTATTTTCATATTTCTATCCCTCAATGAAATATTTTCTCTTTACGGGGGCATTCATAGTTGCAATGTCCAGAGTAATGTGCGGAGTTCATTATCCTTTTGATGTCTTAGCCGGTGCTGCCATTGGAGTTATTTTTGCTTTGATGATTATTTATCTGTGGAAAATTCTCAACCGTAAGTTTTTGTTTGTTAAATAACTTAGGTAAATGGCTAAAACGAATTAGCACATGATAAAAGTATTAAATTTTATTAAATCATTAATCTTACAAATCTTATAAATCTTACAAATCTTACGAATCTTATGAATCTTGTAAATCTTACAAATCTTATGAATCTTGTAAATCTTTCGAATCTTACGAATCTTATGAATCTTATGAATCTTACGAATCTTACGAATCAAAATGAATCGTAAAGTTTATATTCCCATATTAATCTCAGGCTTGTTTTACGGATTGTCTTTTCCTCCCATAAATCTCCATTTATTAATTTTTTTTTCATTTGTAATTCTTATCGACATAACTTTAAAAAGCTCCGGCTTCAAACAGGTTTTTTTCAGGGGTTATCTTGTTTTCTTTATTGCAGGTCTTCTGGCAGTTTCTTGGATCGGTCTGAGCGGAATTCGGGACAATGCAGATTCTTTTTTGATTGTCGCCGGAATTTTCGTCAACTTAGTTTATCCGCTGTTCTTTATTCCTCCGGTAGTATTTTTTTATTACATCAGCAAAAATTTTTCTTCAAAGAAATTTCAGGGAATATCATTGCTTTCTTTTCCATTTCTCTGGACGGGATTTGAATACCTTCAGACACTTGGGCAAATAAATTTCCCGTGGCTCTTTGCAGGAAATTCACAGTCTTATAATCTTTCTAAAATTCAATATATTGACTATACAGGAGTATTCGGAGTGTCATTCTGGATTTGTCTAATAAGTATAATCCTATACTCCTTCTTTATCAATTTATCTTCCGGTAAATATAAGTTGGTATCATTCAGAAATATTTCTTTGATCGCTGCTGCTGTTCTCATTTATTTTGTACCGGAAATTTATAACTCATTGAATACTAAACACTACACGGAATACGGTAGAATAAAAGTTGGTATAGTACAGCCGGACATTGATCCGTGGAAGAAATGGTCCGGAAAGCAAAATGAATTAATTCAATCCTACATTGAACAGGTAGAGGAGATTTATACTGAACATCCGGATATTAAGCTGATTCTGCTGCCTGAAACTGCTCTTCCGTATTATTTCCGTGAAAGACATTTTGAAGAAAGATATCTGATGCTGAAAAATTTATGTGACAGTATTAATGTTCCTCTGCTGATAGGAACTCCGGATTTGCTTTATTATGAAGATCAGGCTAATGCGCCTGTGGATGCGAAAATTATGAAAAGCAACGGAATGAAATATGACACATACAATTCAGCGGTTTTATTTGAGCCGGGAAAAGATAAGCAGGAATTTCAAAGACATGAAAAAATAAAACTTGTTATAGGCAGCGAAAGGATGCCGTATCAGGAACTACTGCCTTTCGCTAAAAGTCTCGTTGAATGGGGAGTGGGATTAAGCAGCTGGCAGATCGGAAGGGATACGAATGTGTTTGTTCTGAAAGATGGCACTGCGTTTAATACTGCGATATGCTATGAATCTGTCTATCCGGAGTTTTTCTCGTACTTTGTAAAAAGAGATGCTGACTTTTCAGTGATAATAACAAATGACGGATGGTGGGGAAAATTTTTCGGCACTTACCAGCATAACCGTTTTGCGGTCTTCAGAGCAATTGAAAACAGAAGATGGATTGCTCGCTGTGCTAACACCGGAATATCGGATTTCATTGATCCTGAAGGGAATTATTTCGAAGAGACAGCGATAAATGAAAAAACAAATATCGTTTTTAATGTAGGCTTAATCAAAGAAAAAACATTTTATACAATGAACGGTGATATTTTTTCTAAAGTGTGTTTAATAACTGGGATTCTGTTTTTTGCCGTTAATTTTTTTGTATTAAGAAAGAAAAATATCAGCCCCAAAGATTAGTCCCCGAAGGATTGTCTTCCTTTTCTTCAGTAATTTCATTATGCAGCTTAATCACATCATCTGAAATCAACTTTCTCGGAGCTTCAGTAATTACAATTTCATCTTCATCGGAATTTAAATCAACAACAATATTATCATCTGATCCGGTAACTAATTCCGTTATTTCTTCCTTTGCGGGTTCAATCTGTTTTTCATCTGTTATTTGAAGCACGGTATTTTTCATCTTAACCTTCGTCAGGTTTTCAAAATTACTGTTTACTCTCTGTGATAATTTTTTTGAAGGGATGAATTTTATAACCGGCGAATCTCCACCATTATCCTGTATCAACTTGAACTTCCCGAATTTCTGAATTTCTAGATTCTTATTTTTTCTGAGAAGCTGATTTATTGAAGTAAAGATATTGTTTACGGCTGCTTCAGACTGCTCGCGGCTTAATCCGAATTCAATTGACACAGCTGATATGATTCTTTCTTTATCCATTTTTTAATTTAATATTCTCTGAATAGTAAAACTCAACAACATCTTTCGGAGGAATTACAACTTTTGTATTGTTTTTGCCTTGAAGTATTTTCATTTCCTGTCTTACAATTTCAAAATTGCCGAAATCCCTGATTGAGACGCTTCTCTTTTTTCTGATATCCTTGGAAATTAAATCAATTACTCTGTCAAATATTTTTGAAGTCTTTTTGATTTTAATTTTAGACTCTTTTGAGATTTTTTTTATCAGGTCTTCTTTCTTCACGCTAAAATATTTTTAAAATGTTTTTGATAAGTTGTTCAAGATATTTTCTGTCTGTCAGATCAAAATTATTCAGTTCGTCACTGTCTATGTCAAGTACTGCAACTACGGCACCTTCTTTAATGACAGGTACAACTATCTCCGATCTTGATAAAGAGTCGCACACAATATGACCCGGGAATTTATCGACATCTTCCACTATAATAGTTTCTTTCTTCTGTGCTGAACTTCCGCAAACTCCTTTACCGAATGGAATCCTCGTACATGCAACCCTTCCCTGAAAAGGACCGAGCACAAGCTCATTCTGATTTTCACTTTCGGTGAGATAAAATCCAACCCATAGAAATTTATCAAATGAATATTTCAAAGCAGAAGTTATGTTTGCAAGATTCGTGACCAAATTTTTTTCATCACTTATCAAGGAATCAATTTGCGGCAACAATGATCTGTAACTATCTTCTTTGGATAATGAATTGTCTGTTTTTATTTCAAATGACATAGTTGTTAGTGAACTTAAAAATTAACCTTATCAAAACAGTAGACTGCTTTCATTAAAGTACAAAGTAATCACAGAGATATTAGTAATCATTAATTCATTCAATCATAGTGCAATCAGCGATTCGAATTCCTTCTCGTCAAGGACCTTAACACCCAGCTCTTTTGCTTTATCCAGCTTGCTTCCCGCCTCCGCGCCTGCTAAAACATAATCCGTTTTTTTACTGACCGAAGAGCTGACTCTTCCGCCAAGCTCCTCAATTATTTTCTGTGCTTCATCTCTTTTGTAATTATCAAGTGTGCCGGTAAGAACAAATGTTTTATTGTTTATCATTTCATTGATCTTACCGCCGGTTATCTTTTTATCAGCTTCAAACTTAAGTCCGGCTTTCTTTAGTTTGTTTAAAATCTCTAAGTTTTTTTTATCTTTAAAAAACTTTACAACACTCTGAGCAATCTTCGGTCCTATTTCATGTACACTCTGAATCTCGTCTTCAGAGGCTCCGGACAGATTTTCCAAAGAACCAAAATTACCTGCAAGTATCTTTGCAGTTCTTTCGCCGATGTGTCTTATTCCAAGTGCAAACAAAACTTTGTCGAAAGGTCTGTTCTTCGACTCTTCTATTGCGCTTAAAATATTTTCTATGCTCTTTTCACCGAATCTCTCCAGCGAGATTAATTCATTTTTGTATTTTTTTAAATCATAAATATCAGCATAATTTTTTATGTAACCTTTCTGCAGAAATATTTCTATGATGCTTTCTCCGAGCCCTTCAATCTCCATTGCATTCCTGTGAACGAAATGCTGAATTCGTCCGTGAACCTGCGCAGGGCAGTTGTAATTCGGGCAGTAATAATAAACTTCATCTTCCGGCTTCTCAAGCTTTGTATTACATACCGGACACCTGTCAGGTATCTTAAAAGGTTTTGAATCTTTACTTCGTCTGTCCTTTATAACGGAAAGGACTTTCGGAATTACATCGCCGCCTTTTTCTATTTTAACATAATCACCAATCCTTATATCTTTTCTTTCAATTTCATCAAAGTTATGTAATGTTGCACGCGAGATAGTTGATCCCGCAAGAAAGACAGGTTGAAGATCAGCTACCGGTGTGATGGTTCCTATCCTTCCGACCTGGCAAAAAATATCCTTCAGTTTTGTTTCAGCTTCCTTAGCCTTGAATTTATATGCAACAGCCCAGCGCGGAGATCTTGAAACAGTACCGAGAAGATCCTGCTGCTGAATGGAATTAACTTTGACAACGACACCGTCTATTTCATACGGAAGATCATCCCTTAACTTTTCTATCTCATCACAGAAAAGTTTTACTTCTTCAATCGAACCGGCTTTCTTATAATATTTATTAACCGGGAATTTCAATTCTTCAAGTAAGTGAATGCTCTCGAGATGAGTCTTCAGATTTATTTCATTCGAATAGAAAGCATATGAAAATAAATTAAGCGTTCTGCCTGCAACTATCCTTGAGTTTTTGAGCTTCAAAGTACCGGCAGCTGTATTCCGGGCGTTTGCAAAAATTTTTTCGCCTTTTAATTCCTGTTCCTCATTTATCCTTATGAACTCTTCTTTCTTAAAGAATACTTCACCCCTTACTTCGAAGTTTTTTATTTTACTGTTGTTTACTGAAAGCGGAACAGACCTGATGGTTTTTATATTCTGCGTTACGTCGTCTCCTTTTAAGCCGTCACCGCGCGTAGCTCCGGTGACAAGCTTGCATTCCCTGTAGATCAGTGAAATGGCAATACCGTCAAATTTAAGTTCGCAGACATATTCATATTTTTGATTCTCTAAAATATTCTTTACTCTTTTATCAAACTCTATCAGTTCATCAAAGTTATATGAGTTTGATAACGAAAGCATCGGGATGCTGTGCTGAACAGTCTTGAATGTCCTGGTTGGTTCACCGGAAACTCGCTGAGTAGGGGAATCTTCCGTCAGCAGATCGGGATATTTTTTCTCCAGACCGGCGAGTTCCTTCATCATCATGTCATATTTATAATCATCAATATCCGGTGAGGCTAGTGTATAATACTTATAATCAGCATCAGTGATCTTATCCTTAAGTGTCTGGACTTTTTTAATTATTTCAGCCGGAATCATTTAAACTTTGAGAAGTGATTTTAGTTAACAACTGTGACCTGTAATTTGATTTACAATTAGTAAATATTGGACGTCTGAAAAAACACCTATGTCATACCCGAATGCTTTTATCGGGAATCCAATCACTAAGAACTAATTTATAAATGGACTCCCGACCGGAGCGTTAGGGAATAACAACCTGATGAAATAATTTTTCAGAGGTCTTAAATTAGTAAATTAGAAACTCAAGTTGACCGATTTTTCTAAAAAAGTTAGAATATGCCACGAATTTGCACTAATTATCGCGAATTAAAAGAAATGATTTTCGTGTTCATTCGTGTGAATTTGTGGCGAAAAACAAATTTCAATTATAAAAGCGGTCAACTTAAGTTAGTAATTTGTAATTATTTCGCAACTCCGTCTCTATCCACTCTGACTCTACTCACATCTGTCTCGCTGAATTTTAGAGGAACATCATTGACAGTTGCTCTGAACGAACCTGTTTCATCAGATGAAATAAAAAACATCTTCTGAGCCTTGAACATCATCACATCATTTTTTTCATATTGCACTTTCTGCGGTTTTCGGATATTCAATGAATCCGTAACAAGATACAAAACACCGGAGCTGACACCTGTAATTTTAAGAGTAATTGAATCATTGGCAAGAGCGCTTTCCATCTCTGCTTTCTTAATAGAGTCCTGAATTTCCTCAGGGGTCCTTTTATTGAGGATCTTTTGTTCCTGTTCTTTTACTACATCATCAAAATTCTGCCTGATGACCTCAGGTTTGTCATTTGACCCTTCAAAAAAAAGTATGTTAACCAATGAATACAGACCAATCAGTACAAGTGCTGCAAACAATATCATGGAAATATTTCTTACGACAGGAGAATTTTGAAATGAAAATGAAATTTTTTTCTTTTCCTTCTGCGGCTGCGAGTAATCATAATTTTTTCCGGTTATAGGTTGCGGCTGAGTTTTAGATTCCGGGATTACTTCTGTATCCTTCTTTGCTGTTGGAGGAATCTTAGCGGGTTCCGGTTCAGGAGTTGCATCAGTCTTTTTTTCATCTGCAATTTCTATCGGTGTTTCCGGTTCCCCTTTCGGGTTTTCCGGAGGTGTTTTTTTTAAGATTTCATCTTCTGCCGATACTTTTTTCTCAATTACCGGCTCCTGAGTTTTTGAGACGCCTGTCCTTTTGGATTTATATTTATTACTTTTTGCAAGGTCATAATCAAACATAGTTTCTTCCGGATCAAGCTCAAGACAATTTATGTATTGTTTAAGAAAAGCCCTGATATAAGCCTGGGGCTGAAAATTAAAATCCCCGCTCTCTATATTTTCAAGTATGGTTACATTCAGTCTTGTCTGCTGCGAGATGCTTTTCAAGGTAAGTTTTTTTTCCAATCTCACTGCTTTTAAATCTTCAGCAAAAACTTTTAACATGTCGGACATTGATACTATAAATTAATTTTCCTCAATTTATTGTAATTAAAGAAAAGTTTAAAGTTAATTAAATTTTTTTCATTGAGTGCTTTATAGATCTGGATGATATGCTATTAGAGGAAGCGTTTGTCCTTATGTCGCCCGACGTACAGAATGACGATCTATGCTGATTACTTGTAACACGGAAAAAACAACAGAACGGAAAGAGATTAATGGCTTACGAAATAGTTAAGAGACTTGAGCAATTACAAAGAGATGAGAACGGAAAAATTTATCCGTCAGAAATTAAATTACATTCATAAAAATCCTGCACCAGAGCTGCTCTCTGCTCAGCGGGACTATGGTTTTGCATCTGATGAATCTAAATTGTTTTTTATCTTGCAAAGAAAATTGCAAATACGACAAATGACAACCATGCTATCAACCATCCGAACGAGATTAGAAATAGAAATAACAGAATATTATAATCTCTTATTAATTCAGAGAGATGATTTATATGTGATTTTATTGACATAATAACCTTCCTCTTTTTTATATTTCTTTTTTAAAACCAGTTAAATTTGGTTACCTTTTTTTCAACTTGAAATTAAATAAATTTGATCCTTGAAGAAATCCAAATATTATCGGTTACTATGAATTCTTTAAATTTCTTTGATTGGATTCTTCGCTTCGCTCAGAATGACAAGTAAACCGTCGGTGACCAAAAAGTTTGAATCAAGTTTGTTCAATGCATTTAGATTCACATCTGTCCAAAACGTTCAAGGTAAATTACCAAACTGGTTGTCATTCCCGCATGCCCTTAGCGGGAATCCAATCACAAAAAATTCTAAAAGGTGTACAGGCAGTATACATTGCTTATAGTTTTGAATTAATACAGCGACTTCACAATGAATAGTATAATTACAATTTAGCACCATCACTCTAAACAATAAGATAGAACTTTTACTTTTGAAGGCGACATGACTGGATTCCCGCTAAGAGCAGACTGTCCGAAAACGATTAAGTTTGGTTTGCCACAAAGACTCAAAGGCTCAAAGGATTTTGTTTTGAAAGTTTTTTAACTTTGAGTCTTCGAGACTTTGAGGCAATTTCCTGTTTTCGGACACTCTGGAGCTTGCGGGAATGACAGTAATGATGGTTGTATTTTGAAGACACGATTATGTGTTTATTCCAAATTTGAATTTGATATTTTAAATACTGAATAAAAAATATTTTGGACAGCATTGATTTAAGTCCCTTACGCAACTTTGGAATTTAATTTAATCCAAGTTTCATATTCATTATATTTGCCAATCAAAAAATCTAATCCAAATATAAAAAAGCTCGATGTGTTGTTTTTCGCAGCACATCCGGATGATGCCGAATTAAACTGCGGCGGCACGATTTTAAGTCTGACAGATGCAGGCAATAAAGTTGGCATTGCTGATCTTACTCTTGGTGAATTGAGCACAAGAGGAAATCTGAAAATAAGAAAACAGGAAACTGAAAGTGCGACTGAATTATTAAGGCTTTCGAGCAGAATTAATTTAAAAATCCCTGATGGCAGAATTGAAATTAATAAAGTTAATAAAGAAAAAATAATAAGAACCTTGAGAGAATACAGACCCGGAATTGTTTTCGCTCCGTATCCTCATGACCGCCATCCTGACCATATTAATGCCGGTAATCTTATCCGCGAATCATTTTTTTACTCAGGCTTAAGTAAAATAAAAACCGGAAATCTTGAATCATACAGACCGTATAATATTTATTATTACCGCAATGCTCTTGACATTCCGGTCAGTTTTATATTCGACATCAGTAAAACGTTTCGAAAAAAACTGCAAGTTCTGAAATGCTATAAATCACAGTTTTATGATGCCGCCAGTAAAGAACCGCAGACTTTCATCAGCACTGAATTGTTTGATAAAGATGTCGAGGTGCGGGCGAGACATTTCGGATTTAAGATCGGCGTAGAATTCGGTGAACCGTATTTTAGTCATAGTGCAATAAAAATTAATGAAAATAGTTTATTTAAAATTTGATTTTTGTGACAGCAAACCTGACAGGTTTATTTGTCTTTTCTAAATTATGTAGGATACACATTATAAACCTGTCAGGTTTATATTAACGGAATTAAGTGTTATGATTTAAACATTGTAATAAATCATATTTATACAAATTTTATTATTAACAATAACATAATTTAAAATAAGGAGAAAGTAAAATGAATCAGGGACAAATGCAGGGAATGCTGAAACAGGTAAAGAAAATGCAGGAGAAGATGGATCAGATACAGTCTGAACTTGAGAATAAGTTTATTACTGAAGAATCCGGAGGAGGTATGGTGAAAGTTACGGTAAACGGTAAAAATGTGATCACTAAAATTGAGATCGAAAAAGAGATCATCAATCCGGAAGATCCTCAGATGCTTGAAGACCTTTTGATTGCGGCAATTAACAAGGCTCTTGAAAGTTCACAGAAAATGGCAAATGACGAAATGTCAAAAGCCACATCAGGCATGATGCCGAATATACCCGGTTTGAAATTGCCTAATTTTTAAACTGAATTGTAAATGCAAAATAATCCGGATGCTCTGGAAAATCTGATTGAGGAATTTTCTAAACTTCCTCAGATCGGAAGGAAGACTGCGCAGAGACTGGCGATGTACATTACACGGCAGCCAAGGGAGGAAGTTGAAAAATTTTCCAGAGCACTCATTGAGTCAAAGGACAAACTGAGATTTTGCAGTATCTGCTGTAACATTACAGAAAATGAAATCTGCAGGATCTGCAGCTCAACTCAAAGAAGCGATAAAGTAATATGCATAGTTGAAGAGCCGCAGGATGTATTTGCGATCGAAAAGACAAACGAATTCAAGGGCAAGTATCACGTACTACACGGAATAATCTCACCGCTCGACGGAATAGGTCCAAACGATATACGCATCAGAGAATTGTTAATGAGACTAAACAGGGAAAACGGCAACTCTGTTGAAGAATTAATACTTGCATTGAACCCCACCGTAGAAGGCGAGACTACAATCCTTTATCTGTCCAAACTTATTAAACCTCTTGAAATTAAAATTACCAGAATAGCCAGGGGAATTCCTATCGGCTCTGATCTTGAATTTGCCGATGAAGTGACCTTAGCCAAAGCCCTCGAGGGAAGAGTAATGGTTTGAATTTAGAATTTGGGATTTCGGATTTGGAATCTTTTTAATTTGGGATTTGGAATTTTTTGATTTGAGTATTTAGAGTTTTAAAATTAACGGATTTTTTCAAATTTAATTAGTCCATGAAATTTAGACCTCATACAGTTGATAAAGAAGAGATCGAGAAATTCCAAATCCGAAATTCCAAATCTCAAATCAGAAAAAATTCCAAATCAAAGAGCTGGTTTGAAAAATGGTTTTCAAGTAAATTTTATCTGGAGCTTTATCAGCACAGGGATGAAGAAGATGCCCGCTGGATGGTGAACCTTCTCCAGAGAAGCATTCCTGTCAATACCTGCGCAAAGGTACTGGACATAGCATGCGGATCAGGAAGGCACTCTCTTGAGCTTGCCAGAAGGGGATTTAAAGTCACGGGATTTGATCTTTCAAAATTCCTGATCGATGAGGCTAAGAAAGCGCTAAAGAATTCTAAAGAAAAAGACCTTAAGGTAAAATTCTTAATAAAGGATATGAGGGATTTTAATTTTAAGAAAACCTTCGATATTGCAGTCAATATATTTACAAGCTTCGGATATTTTGATAATGATGATGAAAATTTCAGGGTGATCAAAAATGTATCCGATTCTCTAAAACGCGGAGGTTATTTTGTTTTTGATTTTATTAACAAAAAATACATTGAGAATAACATTGTTCCACATTCAAAGGCAATGCACGGGAAGATCACAATAGTTCAGGACAGGAAAATTGAAAATGGTTTTGTAAAAAAGCACATTGCAATTAAGGAGGGAAGTGAGGTCATGAACTTTGATGAAGTTCTTAAACTGTATTCAGTTAATGAATTTAAAAAAGCTTTTGAGAGTTATGGACTTTACTTTCAGAAGACATACGGAGATTATTTTGGAAACAGGTTTAACGAAAACAAATCACATCGTTTAATAATCATTGCGAAAAAATTATAAATTAATATTAATATTTCTGCTTGAATCATTAATCGCAGGATGCGGACTGTTTGACACACGTGATGTTGAGCCTCCCTCACAGATCAGGTCAACATTTATTCAGCCGACATCTCCGGACATTGTACTTACTAATTTAATTTACGCCATTGCTGAAAAGGATCTTGATAATTACATGAGATGTTTTGTGGATTCAATTTATTCAGTGAGAAGATTCAGTTTTATTCCGGATGCTTTGTCACAGTCTTCATATCCTGTTTTCCTTAACTGGAATTTGAACCATGAGCGGATTTATTTCAGCAATCTCATAACCGGTACGCCTTCGGATGCTTCGTCCAATCTTTTTCCCGACAACGAATCTTTTATAACATATATAGACTCTGCAATTATAGACATGGACTATATTCTTGTTTTCAATCATACTAGCACTAATGTTGCAAAAGAAGTGAAAGGCAAATTAAGATTCATAATGGGTACAGATAGCAGGAGTCTCTGGTCAATTCATACATGGTATGATTTTATCGATGCTAATAACGATACTACATGGAGTGTGCTTAAGGCGAATTTTTATAATTAAGTTGAAAGTTGAAAGTTGAAAGAAAAATATCATTCTCAAAGATCTTACTATTGCTCATTGCTCATTGCTTGTTGTTCATTGCTTCTTGTGATAACATTTTTTCACCAAGCCTGGACGAAAGTACACCTACCTCAATATTAACCGATCAGAAAACCATAGAGGGGTTATTTCAGAATTTTAAGTATGCATATACGTTCAAGGACACGACTGTCTATGGAAATCTTATTGCAGAAGATTTTGTGTTTACATACAGAGATTATGAATCGGGATTTGATGTTTCGTGGGACAGGCCGACTGAAATGAGAACGACTAACGGTTTGTTTCAAAGCGCTCAGAAGCTTGATATAATCTGGAACAACATAATTTTTCAGGCAGGAGATTCTCTTGAACAGAATGTGAAAAGGAGTTTTAATCTGACGATCACTTTTAATCCCAGTGACATAACAAGGATCAACGGTTTTGTAGATATGAATATGCACAGAAATACTTCCGATGATGTATGGAAAATCCGGAGATGGCGTGATGAAAGTTTTTAATTCTGTACCATGAATTTTTCATACAGTTCATCAATATAGTATTTTTCGTATTCCTCACCATTGTCAAGCAAATAATCCACAATCATTCCAATTGTTTCAACAGAGACAGATGTTCCGAATTTTTCCCGGTATTCGGTCACGATGTTATCACGGCTTGATAATGTAATCAAAGCTGAGTCATTCAGCTCGGTGTTGATATTATCTTCGTTACTGTAATTATAAATATTCCTGTATAATATAATATAATCTCCTGTTTCATCCTTACCGAATTCAAAAGTCTTATAAATAATCCTTACAGGAAATTTATCAATTTCTTCGAAATCATAAATTAAAGTTTTTTTACTGTTAAGCCAGCCGGACAGATCTTCTGACTTAATGACTCTTTTTATAATAAACTCTTTCATCTTCTGAATGTTGTCATTATCATTTCTGACACATCCGTGTGAAAGATTTCGCATTTTATTTTTCAGAAGTTTATTCTGATTTGTCCCGTGAAAATATCGCAATGAATTTTCATCATAATGAACTACAAACAGACCAAGCGGATTTCCTGGACCGGGTTTGGTCGGAGGAAGATCTGCTTTTTTTGGATCCGGGTCTTTATAAAAAGGCCAGTTACGAATTCTGTATGCCTGAAAATTTCCGGTATAGGTTTTTGTGCTTATTGTTCCGATGACATTCGGCCATGTATCAATGTAAATCTGCTGATCATTATAAAGCTGATAGATTTTAGATTCAAAACCTGCAATGTTCAGTTCCCAAAGAATTTTAGCGGTATCAACCAGATAATTTTTAGGAACTTCAAAAGAAACTTTATATAATGTTTCCGAAGCCAATGCAAACGTACTGTCCTGTGACTGGACCTGAGAAATGGTTTTTGTTAAAATTATTTTATTAATTTCATTTTCGGATATTATCGGAAAATGATCCAGAAGATGTTCTGAAATTACGGCATCACTTGATCCGATGTCATAGGTCTCAAAAAATAGTTTTTCATTTTCCACTCCGGAAGACGTGTTTTTGCTACTGCTGTCGGGATTATCATTGGCAGCTAACCTTCCGGCTGAAATTAAGAATAATGAAATTAGAATTATTATTGAATTCCTGTTGAAAATATCCGTCATTCTTGAATTTTAAATTTAGTTTAGTTTGTAAATTGAAAAGTTTAAATAAGTTGCGAATGATACCCATAACAAATATGGAATTAAAAGAATCCCGGCAGTCCGTGAAATCTTCATGAATTTTAAAATTGTTACCAGTATCAGAATCCATAGAATTATAATAACAATCAATCCGCCGATCGTCGTCTGTGCTCCAAAAAAAACGATTGACCATGAAGCATTGAAAATCAATTGGATCATGAACAAAATAAAAGCAGATTTTATCTCTTTATTTTTTAAATCTTCTTTCCAGATAATGAATAAGGAAATTCCCATCATTAAATACAGTATAATCCAGACCGGTCCGAACAGCCAGTCAGGCGGATTCAATGCAGGCTTGTTTAATCCAACATACCAGTTTGAAATGGAATCATAAGTAAAAATTGTTCCGAACACGCCTGCAAGCTGGCAAATGACAATGCTGATTATTAGTTTTAATATATTGGACATTATTATTCGTTATTCGTTACTTGTAAATTCGTTACTCATTATTCTTACTCACAATTCGTAAACTGGCAATAGCCACTACCAAAATTGAAAATGTTATTTGTTTATATCTTAATTTTGTGCTGTCTAAAAAGCGATGTTATTTTTACCACTAATTACACTAAGAGCACAAAGATATTTTTTTTAAATCATTTTTTCTTAGTGTGTACTTAGTGTACTTAGTTTTAAAATATAGTTTAAGACTTATCTAATTTTATTTATTGGATAAAATATTCTTACCATTTTGAGTAGAATTTAACTTGTGACTAAGTAATTTGTAACTCGTAATTAGTAATTAGTAATTAGTAATTAGTAATTAGTAATTAATCAATTGCCCATCGTGTGCCACACCGTCTTTATCTCAACAAACTTTTCAATCTCCTTCAGATTCTCATTCATTTCATCAGAATACCAGTTCCAGTCTTTTGCTAAAGAATGAAATCTCTTAACATTATTTGCACAAAGCTCCATCACATTTTTTTTCAGCTCTGTATTCTTATCGCAGTAGTCAATTGCATTGATTTCAAAATGACCCGCCAGATGAGGAACAACTTCCTTCTTTTGTCCTGTCAGTATATTAATTACACCTGCAGGAAAATCACTCGTTGCAATTACCTCAGAAAATGATAAAGCAGGTAAGGGAGAATTTTCGTTTGAAAGAACAATACAGGAATTTCCAGCAGACAAAACAACTGCTATCCGTGAGATAAGCGGAAGAAAACTAAGATCATCCGGTAAAATTATTCCGACGATCCCGGTCGGCTCGGGAACGGAAAAATTAAAATATCCAGCCTGAACCGGATTAACTGTTCCCACAAGCTGCATCCATTTATCACAGAAGCCCGCATAATAAATTACCCTGTCGATTGCTTTATGAACTTCCTTAATGCACTCGGCTTTTGTTTGTTTAGTTGAAATATAAACTTCATCTATGAACTGTTCCTTTCTCCCTTCAAGCATCTCAGCTAATCTGTACATAATCTGTCCTCTCTCGTAAGCAGTCTTCCCGTTCCAGTCATTAAAGCCGGCTTTTGCAGCAACGACTGCATTTCGCAGATCTTTTCTTGATGCTCTTGAGATATTGCAGATCTTTTCTTTTGTCTTTGGATTTATTGCATCAAGATATCTTTCGGATTCGGTTCGCGTGAACTTGCCGCCGATAAAGAGCTTGTACATTTTTGGGATTTCAAGACGTGTTGACATAAGATTTTTTCAGTTTAAAATTTATTCCGGAATATAAAAAGATGTTACAGCAGTTTCCTGTTTCCAGTCAATTGTTCCGATACCTGTTGGTTGAGTTACAGTAGAAAAGACGAGATCATCAATTGACGAATATGCCTTTATTAATCCGAACTTAGAATAATAATTGTAAAAAACCCATGATGGGGAATGGCTATAAATGAAACTTTCTTTCATGCAGCTTATTGTACCTGCCGGAACAGTTACATTTTCAAATCCAAGATATTTTTTATTTATTGTTATTCCGTTTATCATATAAGACCATTCAGTTCCCGTGACCATTGGATATTTTAAAGTGCTGTATAATGAATCATTTAAAACTTCAAATTCATTGTTATAAACTTTGTTTAGATTATCGGCATCCTCATCCGGTAAAATATTTTTAATCGTTTGTAATGGTAAAATACCGGATGGCGGTCCCTGCTGACGTTGTGCAAATAAGATCAAAGCAGTATCATTATTTATGTAATAATACCTGTTAGAAAATGAAAACCCTTTGGTTGTAAATTCATCAAGAAAACATTTTGTGACAACTGAATTAATGGTAGTATCATATAAAATTGTTGCTGTACCAATTGTAACTAAAGGATATTCACTGAAATAATAGAGAATTGAATCCGGACGTATATCCGATACCGATGTTGTTGCAGTATAACTCCAGCTGCTTCCGTCAGTAAACGGATAACGGAAATCTGAACTGTCCACCGGCACGGGTGTTATCACGTTATTGTTATCATCCGAACAATTAATTATTGCAACTGAAGAAAGTAAGATTAAACTTAAGTATATAAATATATATTTTATTTTCATCGCTAAATATTTTTAATTATATCCTGCATTATTTTCCCCAGCTTCTTCTCAGCTTTCTTCAAACTATCACTCTGTTCTTTTAGCTTTTGCTTCTCGTTTCTTTCATCTTCCATCATTTTATCCGCAACAAGCTCTCTTGTAATCAATCCTATTCCTATAAACTTCACTCCGCAATGAACAGCCGTTATATTCTCCGGTACAATTGAATAACCCACAATATCCGCACCAATATCTCTGTAGAACCTTGCTTCAGCGTCAGTCTCGCTTTGCGGACCGATCGAACCGAGCAATACAGAGTCATTTATTTTTAACATATTGCTCTGTATCACTTCATAAACTTTATCATGCAGTTCCTTATCATAAGCATTGCTCATATCGGGAAATCTAAGTCCGAGTTTATTCTCATTTTTTCCGATGAGAGGATTGTCTCCCATTAAATTTATATGATCATATATCAACGCAATTTCCCCGCAGTGAAATCTCGGATTCAGATGACCGATTTCATCAACTGAAATGATTTTTTTCACTCCGAGATATTTCAATACATAGATAGTATGTCCGATGTCTCTCATGGAAACACCATCGTAATAATGGTATCTGCCGTTATAAATAATTACATCCGTTCCTTTAATTTTTGCAAACAGAACTTTTCCATTAACCTTTTTTAAAGTTTGGTTAAAATTAGGAATCTGAGAGAAATCAATTTCTGATAAAATTTTAAACTCTTTGATAATTTCTGAATCATTCTCAGCTATTAATGCTATCTCCGGCTTATAGCTTTTCGGAAATTTACTTCGTATGAAATCTGAAGATTGAATTATTTTATCTAATTGCTCGCCCATTTTTAGTTGATTTGTTCATTGGTTAATTGGTTAATTAGTTGCTTGGTAAACAAGTTTGATTTTTCGACTCCACACACTCTAAGCACTCCACACATTAATACACTCTAAACTATCTTTTCCACTAATTTCCTGATCAGCAAAGTAAGCTTCGGCTCTGCAATAGCTGCCGCTTCAAGAATATGAGGAAGCAAAGCTACCTGTAAAGTATCGGGAAATCCCTCGTCTGTTATAATTGAAAGTCCGAGAACTTCCATGCCGAGACCACTGGCAATCATTGCTTCCGGTACAGTTGACATCCCTACAGTATCACCTCCGAATTTTCTGATCATTCTGTACTCAGCAGCTGTTTCAAGGTTCGGACCCTGTACGGGGGCATATGTTCCTTTCTGAACAATAATTTCATTTTCCAGCGCTGTATCCTCAGCAAGTTTTATTAATTTCTTTGAATAAAAATTTCCGCCGTCTGCAAATGTGACTGACATGTTTTTTAACGGAGTATCGAATAACAGATTAATGTGAGAAGTCATAATCATCAGGTCAGTTCTTCTGAACTGCGGATTCAAAGCACCGCATGCATTTGATACAATTAAATATTTCACACCGAGATCTTTAAGAACATTAACAGGAAATACTACTTCATTCATAGAATATCCTTCATAAAAATGAAACCTGCCCTGCATTGCAACAATATTTTTTCCGGATAAAGAACCGAGTATTAATTTGCCTGAATGAGATTCAACAGTTGAAACCGGGAAATGAGGAATTTCGGAATAATCTATTTGAGATTTTACTTTAATGTCCTTTACCAGTCCGCCTAAACCTGTACCTAAAATAATTCCGACCTGAAATTCTTCTTTGTGACGCTCTTTTAAAAAATTAACTGCTTCACTGTGCTTACCTGTCATCCGGATTTGTGAATATTACTCTGAAAAGTTTGTATTGGCAGTATTGATGGAAATTTTTTTCATCGGTAAATCACCGGCATCTGATTCCGGTTCATAATGTTCTTTTGCAGCAAGCTCCATTTTGTAAATATTTCTTGACTTGATGAATTCATCCATCTCATTAAGCTTTTCCATGAAGAAAAGCTTTACATCTTCGACAAGCTTATCGTTTCTTAATTTCAATTCTTCAAGGTCCTGTTTCTTGGAAAGCAAATCCTTTTCATTATCCTGTAAGATCTTCTGTGCATTAAGCTCGGCTTCCCTGGTAATATTTTCGGCTCGCTTTTTTGCGTTGCCTAAAATTTCCTCTGCAAGGTCCTGAGCTTTCACTATCGCACGCTGAAGAGTTGCCTCATTCTCTTTATACACGTCTATGTCGGTTGAAAGTGTCTTAAGTTTGTCGTTAAGGTTTGCATTTTCCTCAAGTATTCTTTCATATCTCAGACTTACCGTTTCAAGAAAAGCATCCACTTCAATCGGATCATATCCGCGGAATGTTTTTTTAAAATCAGTTTTCTTAATGTCTTTAGGAGAGATTATGCTCATAATATTTTTTAAATTATTTTAATTAAGATCTGTCCGGCAAATCTGTCAGGTTACATTGCCGGTTCTTTCTCCGAAAATCGCGCTTCCTATACGGAGCATATTGGAGCCTTCTTCAATTGCAATGTCATAATCATTAGTCATTCCCATTGAAAGATATTCAAAGTCTTTCAAACCGGGTTTGAGATTATCGTATAAGGTTTTTAAAGTCCGGAAACTCTGCCTTATATTTTCTTTGTCAGCCGTAAACTTTGCTATAGTCATCAATCCTTTGATCCTGACATTTTCAAGTTGAGAAACCTGATTGCAGAGCTCTAAAGTTTCACCGACCTTCGTTCCATATTTTTGCGGTTCATTGCTTGTATTGACCTGAATAAGAATGTCAATGCAGCGTTTTATTCTTTTTGCATTTGCATCAATAATCTGAGCAAGTTTGAATGTATCTACGGAATGGATCAAACTAATGAAAGCAATGACATCCTGTACTTTATTGCTTTGAAGATGTCCGACCAAATGCCAGTTAATCTTTTGGGACTGATTAAAAGAAACGTTATAATACTTATCTCTTAACTCACTTACCCTGTTTTCCCCGAAGTCAATTTGTCCCAGGGAATAGAGCTCAATAATTTGTGAAATTGGAAATGTTTTGCTTACGGCGACAATCTTTATTTCATCAGGATCTCTGTTTATTCTGCTGCAGATTTCCCTAATATTGGACTTTACAGCTAATAAATTCTTTTCGAGCACCATATGTTTTGTAATTAAATATACTTTTATTATACCGGATTTTCAATTTAATATTTAAATGAAAATAAGTTGAATCCTGAGTATCATCATGTAAAACTTAATTTTTTATAAAATTGTTTGTAGAATAAATTAACATTATTTTTACATGAATGAAAAACAAAGTAAATATTTTAGACCCGGGAATTACGGATGATGTTAAAATTTTAGAAAGTGATTTTATCACATTGATCCGTCCGAAAAAATTCAGCGATTTTATCGGGCAGGATAAAGTTAAGGAAAATTTAAAAGTATTCATTGAAAGCTCGAAAAAGCTGAATGAATCTCTTGATCATATCTTATTTACCGGACCGCCGGGATTAGGAAAGACAACGTTAGCGAACATAATTGCAAATGAATTAAATACACACATTGTCACAACTTCCGGACCGGTCATTGAAAAACCGGGAGACCTGGCAGGAATGCTGACGAAATTAAAAGACGGCGAAATTCTTTTTATTGATGAAATACACAGAATACCGAAAGTTGTTGAAGAGTTTCTGTATTCGGCAATGGAAGAATATAAACTGGACATCATGATAGATCAGGGACCGGCTGCAAGAAGCATTCCGATTAAGCTGGAAAAATTTACATTGATTGGCGCTACCACCAGACAGGGATTACTTTCATCACCTATGCTTGACAGATTCGGAATTAACTGCCGACTCGATTACTATTCCACATCCCATCTTGTCGAAATAGTTAAACGTTCGGCAAATATAATGGATCTTAAAATATCCGAAGAAGGAGCATTTGAAATTGCAAAGCGAAGCCGCGCCACACCGAGAATAGCGAACCGTCTCCTCCGCAGAACCCGTGACTTTGCAATCGTAAAAGGTGACGGTAACATAACTAAGGAAATTGCCGATTATGCACTGACTTCATTAGATGTAGATGAATACGGTCTGGACAAAACCGATAAGAAGATTTTAGAAACTATTATATTAAAGCATAACGGCGGTCCGGTCGGTCTCTCAACAATAGCAGCATCTATAGGTGAAGATCCGGGAACAATAGAAGATGTATTTGAACCTTTTCTTATGATTGAAGGTTTCATAAAGCGCACGCCTAAAGGAAGGGAAGCAACTAACCTGGCTTACAAACATCTCGGAATAGTCGGAAAAAGAAGTTCAAAAACAGAAAATAGTTTATTTGAATAGAAAAAATAAATGTAAATTATTGTGCAGAAGTTTGCAAAAGTTTGCAAGGTAATTTCACAAAAATAAATTTATCATGATTGAAATAAGAAAAAACAATGTTGTAATTCCTCTTTCAACCTGGAACGAATAAAAAAAAATTGATTACTTTAAAGAAGTAATTGAATTAATTGAAGATAGTGAGTTGTTAGAAAAAACAAAAAGAGAATCTAAGGTAGGATAAATCTTGATAATAATGCGAAAAAGATCTTGAGCGAATAGACTACCAAGTTGTAAAAAGAATTTTTGATAAAATTAAAACTCTTGAACGTGAACCACGACCCTTTGGCTCAGTTAAGCTTAAAGGCGAAAATGCTTACCGTATTAGATTGGGTGATTACAGAATATTATATGAAATAGTTGATAAGAAAAAGGAAGTAATGGTTTATAACATTGCACACAGAAAAATTTTCAAAGCAATATATACATTATTAAGGGAAATTTAATTTTTATGACTAAAACATTCAAAGAAGCATTTATAATTTTAATTATCAGCGTAATCCTCGGACTGGCCGCAAACGCAATCAGTTCAAAAGGAATTCCATTAGTAAGAGATGACAGTGAGAGATTTGTTATTGACAGTTCCAAAAAGAGTGTTGATCTGAAGATGCGTGGTAAATTAAACAAAGCGGGATTCTACCAGCCTGTTAACATTCCTGTCGAAGCTGCAAAGCAGCTTTTTGATGAGAATGTTAAATTCATTGACGGAAGACCGCCGGAAGAATTTCAGCAGGGACACATAAAAGGAGCGATTAACCTTTCATACATAGAATTTAAAGACAAAACAATTCCCGAGAAACAAGAGATGTTAAAGAATATCGGTAAGGAAGAAATAATAGTTTCATACTGCGGGAGCGATTCATGTGAAATAAGCATTGACAACGCATATGAAATAGCAAAAGCCGGGTACAATGATGTAAAGATTTATCTCGGCGGTTACAAGGAATGGAATAAGCTCGGTTACCCTGTCGAAAAATAAATCATAAAATGAACTTTTTATCCAATAAGTATTTTCTTTTTATTCTAAGACTTATAGTCGGCGCAGTTTTCATTTATGCTTCTTTTGATAAGCTGATGAATCAGGAGGAATTTTCAAAAGCAATTTACAATTATAAGATCGATTTCCTGTCGCCGTTTATAAATATTTTCGCAATAGTCATCCCGTATGTCGAGCTGATAGCAGGATTGTTTTTAATACTTGGAATTTATAAAAGAGGAAGTTCATTTTTAATTTCATTTATGCTTGTGATTTTTATAATTGCTCTTACACAGGCATATGCCCGAGGACTGGATATTAATTGCGCCTGTTTTTCACTTGAAAGTTCAGGACAAAAAAGTGATATTTTAATCAGAATAATTGAAGACATATTTCTTTTAATCGCAACAATAATAATTTATATTAAATCAAAAATAATAATCAACAAGGAGAATCAACAATGAGTAATATCATTCAATCAAAGGCAGCTAAAGCCGGCTATCTGGTTTTCGGATTAATGGTCATAGCAGCGGTGATGTTTTTTTTAATGAATAATTCAAAGCTTGTCGCATCCGGAAGCTCATCAAAGATTTTATTTGAAGAAGAGTATCATGATTTCGGAACAGTCGGACAGGGACCGGTACTTGAATATGCATTCAAATTTTCCAATAAAGGAAAGTCACCTTTAATCATTGAAAAAGTTCAGCCGTCATGCGGATGTACCGGCGCTACTACCGGAGGTAAGAATGAATATTCAAAAGGTGAAAGCGGTGAGATAAAGGTAACTTTTAACACCCAAGGAAGAACCGGTCATCAGGAAAAGCACGTGCTGGTATTTACTAATGATCCCGATATGCCGCAGGTAAATCTTAAATTTTCATGTAACATTGATGAGAATTTGAAATAATTAAGTATTTCTAACTAAGTAAGAAAACAGGAATTGATCAATAATTCCTGTTTTTTTTTGTGCCAAACATCAATTTTAAAAATAAACTGCCGTTTATTAAATTCTATTTTGACAAACCAGAAGGAGATTTAAACCTGTCGAAAAGAAAGGGCATCGAGAAAAGTATAATCTGAAGCAAAGGTATTTTAAATCTTAGTGCTCCGATATTACCAGATAAAATGCATGTGTAAGCAATTATTAAAATAAAATAAATTCTGATTTCAGGCTCTGTTCTTTTTTGAAAAATAAAATTAATTATAGAAACTAACATTAAAATATTTATGATCATAACAATTGTCAGATAAACAATCACTGCAAATGGCAGTTTGAAAATATAATTCAAAACTCCTCTGAATCCATCTTTCAAATAAATGTAATAAATTCCTGAATCACCAAAAGAAGTGTTATTTTTTCCAAAAAAAACGGCAATGTCGAACCTTCCCGGATCTATGAAAAAAATTACCATTCCCTTCAGATGTAACTTAATATAGTCTGTCAGGTTATCATTAATTACCGTTATTGCTGTTTTTTCTTTCTCTATTGATCTTTCGGAATAATCCTTAATTGAATCAAATCTTAAACTATCAGATTTAAATATTTTATTTGCCTTTTCTTCGCCTAACTTATTTAATAGCAAAAATTTTGAATTCAGATCATATAAATTATTATGCTTCAAACTGCTGTAATGATAGTATCCGGTAACTTTATAATTATAAAAACTGATTATTAAAACAGCTGTCAGCGGAATCAATCCGTATATTACGGGAGAATAATTTTTTCTATCCTTAAAGAAAAAGTATATCATGAAGACAAGATTAAATATCCAGAACAGATACAAAACCGGTTTTGTAAGCGCCGCAAGCATTATCAAAACATTGTAATAAAAAATATATTTGTTTCCGGAGTTTTTTATAAATTTAACAAAATTATAGAAAGCCCAGAATAAAAAAGTCTGGAACAGAATTTCCGACAATATAAGGTTGGCATAAATCAGCTGACTTGGATAAACAATTATAAAAATTGTGAGAATTATGTAAATGTTGGTTTTAAAACTATACGATTTAAGTAAAGACATTAATCCCAAAAAATTAATAATGCTCAGACATGACTGGAAAAACAAAACAAGATAGTCAGAATTGTATATGAGTTTAATCAGGAAAATAAAGAATCCGTACATTGGAGGTCTTCTTGAATACAGATCAAGATCATATGGTTCACTGAATACTCCCGAATACCAGTTCAAGTGATCTTTTATATTTACCGACTGTAAAATATATTCCGTAGAATCTCCGACATATATATTTCCCCAAAAGACAGCATAAATGAAAAAACAGGCATGAGATAAAAATAAAGTTAAAATAAAAACCGTTTCGCTTTTTGAAAATCTGAGTTCTTTCAATCTCTGCTTTTTTAAAAAATGATATGGTTAATATATTAATTATTATTCAATAAATTAATGAACATAAGCCTTTTGTTACTTCAGACTACTGTAGACGAGGCTGTCTAGAAAGCCTACTCTTTCCAAAGCCAGTTTTGGAAAGTTGATTTTCGTAAAGAATTCCTTACCAAGCTGGGGAGGCTGTGTGAAAATGTTAGTTTTATAGTAGCACAGGCTATTAGCCTGTGAAATTTGATTTAAAAATGCAATTTAAAATATGAGTTTATAAACTAAAGTTGAGTTTTCACACAGTCTCTGGGGCTTGGTAAGGAGTAGTTAGTAGTTTTTGGACAGTCCCAGGGTTTCGTGTTATACAGTGTGATGCAGAAAAAGGATGTGTTTTTAGAATTCCGAAATTTTCACGAAATTTCATACTAAAAATTTATATTGTAATTGATTTTATAAATTAAAAAATCAATATTAACAATAAATTTTAATAAGGAAGTATCTGTTATTCCACTACACAAGTAAGTCAGGTTATGACGAAATCCTCAATTAATTACAGCGTATAGGCATTTCTATCAATTTCTTAAACTAAATAGATCAATCATAATTTTATGGCAAAAATTAATTTTGTTCTGATATTTATTTTATTTGTTTTTGTAAAATTTTCCGTATCTCAAAACCAGAAATGGGAAAATTTCACTGATCTGAAGGATATAAAATCGATTGCCTGTGATTCAAGTACGGGTAACATTTATTGTGCTTCAAGCGGCGGGATGTACGTGGTTGACGGTAATTCAGGAAATGTTATTAAAAAGTATACAAATTTAAATGGTCTTATAAACAATGATTTGATTTCTTTATCATTTGATAACTTCGGTAAATTATGGGCAGGTGCAAGTGACGGTTCCATTTCAATATTGAATTTGCAAAACTCAATATGGAAATACATATTAGATATTAAAAATTCGACGGAAACAAATAAGATTATAAATTTCCTTTATCTGTCGGGAAATTATATGTTTGTTGCAACAGGCTATGGGATTCAAAAAGTATCAACGAGCAACTTAACATTTGTTGATGCACCTTATTATAAACTGGGTAATTTTCCAAATAACACTATTGTCTACTCTCTTACTTCAAACAATAATATTCTATATGCAGCTACTAAAACTGGAGTTGCTTATGCTAACTTTTTGACATCTAACTTAAACAATCCTTCAGCCTGGACCAATTACAGCGGATCAAATCTGAGTTCGGAAGTGAGGACAATTGAAGCTTACAATAACAATATATTCGCAGGTTCATTATCAGGATTCAGTTATTATGACGGAATTACCTGGCAGCCCTATCCGAATGTGAATGTATCAAACCAAAACACAAAGTTCATAAAAACAATTGGAAACAATATTTATTTTATTTCAGGATCCTCGGTATACTATTCAAACATTAGCAGTTTGTCATCAATAAATTTATTTTTGTCAAATAATAACGTCGTCACATTATCTTATGATAACAATTTAAATCCAATATTAGGATTTACTGATAATGGCATCACAATAAATTCAAGGGGATATGATTTTTTTATTTTTCCGAATAGCCCTTATTCAAATTCTTTTAATCAAATAGTCATTGATAATGATAATAATATCTGGGTTGCAGGCGGCACACCATCTGACGGAATATACAAATTTGACGGAAAGATCTGGGAAAATTATAATACAACAACGCATCCTGAAATCGGACCTTCAAACTGGTTCCAAAAAATATCTTATGGAAATGGAATTGTATGGGCACTGGGATTTGGGGGCGGTCCCACTATGATTCACGGTAATGAGATCAGAAATTTTAATCCTTCCAATTCCTCACTCCCCGGTATTTCAAACGATCCGAATTTTTGTCCTACGTATGGAGGAAGTTATGATAATAACGGTGTATTTTGGGTAACATTATTCGGGTCCAATTCCGGAAGGTTTCTTTATGCTTATAAAGGAGGAAATCAGTGGATAGGATTTATTTTAGGTTCAAATCAATTATCAGATGTTTCAGTAGATTCATATAATACAAAATGGATAGTTTCAAGCAGTGTTCAGGCAGCGGGTGTTTATTTTTTTAATGAAAATGGATCCCTTGATGATCCTTCTGATGATATTTACGGATTTTATAATAATGCAGATTTTGGTCCGGAAATTACGAATGTAACTGACGTGATTGTTGATAAAAATAATGAAGTGTGGATTACTACAAACAACGGTGTTTTCATAATTAATAATCCTTATGCGGCAATTCAGAATCCTTCACAAAAACCAAGACCGCAGAAGTTAGGGATTATCTCGGGAAATTTAAAAGTCCCTTTTACCGAAAACTGTATTTCAATTACAAATGACATATTGAATGACAAATGGATAGGAACCGAAACAAACGGTGTCTTTCATTTGTCGGCTGACGGTTCAACCTTGATTCAGCAATTAAATACAGCAAAGACACCAATACTTGCAAATAAAATTTCAACAATTGCCGTGAGCAATCAAACCGGAAAAGCATTTTTCGGTACGCAAAAGGGTCTGTCATCTTATCAGACGGATGCGATTGAACCTGTTCAGGAATTTGACGGATTAATCGCTTCGCCAAATCCTTATCTGATCCCGTCGGATGTTAATTTGAAAATTGACGGTTTGGTTGAAAATTCTACAGTTAAAATAATTACTCTTAACGGTGAAATTGTAAATGAATTTGATTCTCCCGGAGGCAGGATTGCATTCTGGGACGGAAGAAATTCAGACAACGAATTTGCCGCTACCGGTGTTTATATTATTGTTGCTTATAATACCGACGGCAGTAAAGTAGGAACAGGTAAAGTAGCAGTGGTAAACAAATAATATTTAATATGCTGATAATTCCTGTAATAGATATAAAAGACGGAAAGAGTGTAAGAACTATTCAGGGGCTTTCCGAAGGCACTGAATTCTATTCCGAAAGTCCCATTAAGATGGCTATGCTTTTCAGGAAAGAGAATTTTAAGGCAATTCATATTACAGACCTTGACGGAGCTCTTGAAGGCAATATGAAAAATTATGATCTGATAAAAGAGATTACCAAGTCTGTAGATATTCCGATACAGCTCGGAGGCGGGATCAGGGATTTTGAAACAGCAAAAAAAATAATAGGGGAGCTCGGTGTTTACAGAATAGTGATAGGTACTGCAGCGCTTAATGATCCGGATTTTATTAAACAAATAATTGACAAATTTTCCAACAGTAAAATTGTTGTTTGCATTGATGAAAAATTAAATAATGTTGTAATGGACGGATGGATTAATTATGCAAACATCACTCCACTTGAATTTGCAAAACAAATGGAGTCAATCGGAGTGAAGAGAATTATATATCAGGATGTTACCCGGGTGGGAAATTTATGCGGTCCGCATATAAACCGTTTAGTTGAAATTGCTGAGAATACAAATCTGAAAATAACTTCCGCAGGGGGAATTTCAAATTACAGGGATTTAAAAATGATAATGGATTTAAAGTATCCTGAAATAGACTCAGTAATGATTTCAAGGGCTTTATATGAAAACCAGTTTCCCTGTCAGAGAATCTGGCGGGATATAGAATCAAAAGATACTTCTCTTGAATTACCTGAGGTCTCCTAATTAATTCTTTCTCACTATCTTATATATTTTATCATCTCCTTCACGCACACTTCCTCTTCCGTCCCTGTTGCTTGTTGAGAAATAAATAGCTCCGTCCGGACCTTCGGCAATGTCACGTATTCTTCCGAAGTCAATTTCGCTGATCATCCCATCCGAAACTATTTTAGTAGGATCTTTATTATCAACGGTTACTCTCATAATACCGCTGCCTCTCAGACAGCCAAAAAAGAAATTATTTTTAAATTGAGGAATTGAATCAGAATTGTAAAACATTCCTGATGCTGGAGCGATTGCAGGTGTATAAACAAGAACCGGAGAAATCATTCCTTCTTTGCTTTCATCATGGGATACTTCCGGCCAGCCGTAATTTCCGCCTTTGACTATAATGTTGACTTCATCTCCGCCGCCGGGACCGTCAAATCCCGATGGTCCATGTTCTGTTGAAAATAAAATACCGGTTCCCGGATACCAGTCAATTCCCTGTGGATTTCTGTGCCCGTAGCTCCAGACAGGATTTCCGGGAAATGGATTATCTTCAGGAATTGTTCCGTCAGAATTTACCCGCAGTATTTTCCCGTAAAGATTATTTATATTTTGTGCCAGCTTTCTTTCCCCGGCATCCCCGGTAGTAATGTAAAGTTTTCCGTCAGGACCGAATCTTAACCTGCATCCCGCATGATATCGTTCAGCAGGAATATTATCAATAATAGTTTTTTCATCCGAGAGTTTATCACCTTCATCTTTAAACCGGACGACTTTGACCTTCAGTTCATCTCCGTTATCATATGCATAGCTTAAATAAAGAAATTTATTGATTCTGTAATCCGGATCAAGAGTTAATCCCATCAGACCTTCTTCGCCGCCTGAGGATACTTCGTCAAAAACCTTTAACGGCTTCTCCTGAAGTTTACCGTTTTGAATAACACGAAGCTTTCCGTTTCTCTCCGTTACAAGCATGCGTTCATCATCAGTGAAAACAATGCTCCAGGGGACATACAGATCTTCAGCAACTATTTTAACTTCATACTTAACATCCCCCGAATCTTTTTTCAAAACTTTGTTTGTTCCGTATCCTGTTTGATCTTCTCTTGTAGAAGTCGGCTTGCAGTTAATAAAAATTATTACTGTAAAAAGCAGCATCATGGAGAACTTTTTTTTCATATTTAAAATGTTTTAGTTACAAAACTGAAAAATTTACCTAAAGAGGCACAGAGAACTCAAGCTTAAAAGAGTAGTTTTGAATAAAATAAATTTTACTTTTTCATTTAGAATCCTGCGAAAACCCCGGAGTCATCTCCACACGCTTTGAAGGGTTTGAAGCAGACTCAATTCCTGTAAACCAACTTCCCTTTTTTATAAACCGATTCTAAATTATTAACCCCGAAATTATAAACCAGATATTTGTATGAAGGCATATCGAATATCAGAAAATCAGCCTGCTTGCCTGCTTCAATACTTCCGATTTCATTCTCCATATTTAAAGCAAATGCCGCATTAATTGTAACAGCATTCAGTATTTCCTCTGCCGACATATTTAATTTTAACGAGGCTAGCGACATAATCAACTGCAGGTTTTCCGTCATACAGCTGCCGGGATTAAAATCCGTTGCTAATGCAACCGGAATGGAATTTTTAATTAACTCACGTGCAGGAGCGTATGAAATATTAAGAAAGTATGAAACTCCCGGCAGAATCGTGGCAATAATTTTTCTGTTCGCTTTATTCTTGTTATGATTAACAAGCTTTAAAATGTCTTTTTGAGTAAGTACTTCAAGATGATCAATGGATGATGCATGATGTTTGATTGCAACATCCGTTCCGCCAATGGAATTAAACTGATCTATATGCAGCTTCGGAATAAATCCGAACCGCTTTCCCATAATAAAAATCTTATCCGCGTCATCAATGTCGAAATAATTTTTTTCAACAAAAATGTCTATGAAAACAGCAAGCTTTTCCTTTGCGACAATGGGTATCAGGCTGTGGCAAATTTCTTGTACATATTCTGCTTTGTTTTTTTCGGGGGGAATGCAGTGAGCCCCCAGAAATGTCGCTATGATATCGAGTTGGTATTTATTTTCAGCATTCAGTTCTTTCATTATTTCCAGTGTCTTCACTTCATTACCGAGATCAAGACCGTATCCTGATTTCCCTTCAATTGTAGTTGTTCCGTATTCAACAAATTTCTTTAATCTTTCTTCGGCTAATTCCTTAAGACGGATTTTTGGAGTGTTTCTGACAGCATTAACCGTTGACATAATGCCGCCCCCTTTTTTTGCAATGTCCTGATAGGATTTCCCTGCAAGACGCATTTCATATTCATCTTCTCTTGACCCTGTAAAAACAAAGTGCGTATGTGAATCTATAAAACCGGGCATTATTACTTTTTTACTTGCATCAATTATTTCATACTTAGAGGATTTATTTGTTGACAGAAATTTTTTCAGATCGGAATTGTTTCCGACAAATGTAATTTTTCCCTTTTCTATAAAAATGTTTCCTTTTTCAATCAGACCAATATCAGACTGACTTCTTCCTGACTTTGGGAACCGTGACCTGTTTTTACATGTCACTAACTGTTTTATGTCTTTAACTAATATGTCCATAAAAAGAGTTTAAAAAATAAACCCTAAATTCCTTGTTCAGAAATTCAGGGAAAGAAATTTTTATGCTTTAGTAAATTTTAAATTGCCGCTGCTAACAATTGTTCTTTGAATTTATCAATTTCATCCACTCTCCAGCATGCGGCTGTGTGTCCCGGCTCAATATTTACAACAGGAGGCTCTTCTGTCCAGCATTTTTCAATTGCAAATGTGCATCTTGTACAGAAATGACAGCCTTTAGGATAACTTGTCGGAGGCGGCACATTCCCCTCGATAGTCGAAAGTCTTGTTTTACTCTTGTTTAGCTTTGGAATTGAATTCATTAATCCTATTGTGTACGGATGTTTTGGATTGTAAAATATCTGATCAACGTTTCCGTATTCGGCGACTTTAGAGGCATACATAACGGCAACTCTTGTAGAGACTTCAGCAATTACACCGAGATCATGCGTAATCATTATGACTCCCATACCGAGTTCATGCTGAAGTTTCTTAATAAGCTCGAGAATCTGTGCCTGCACGGTAACGTCAAGAGCCGTAGTCGGTTCATCTGCAATCAGTATTTCAGGATTACATGACAGTGCCATTGCAATCATTATCCTTTGTCTCATGCCTCCCGAAAGCTGGTGAGGATATTCGAGATACCTTTGTTCCGGTGCCGGAATGCCGACAAGTTTAAGCATTTCTATCGCTTTTTCTTTTGCTGCTTCCTTTGAGAGCTTCTGATGAAGTATGACAGCTTCTTCGATCTGATCTCCGCAGGTAAAAACCGGATTGAGAGATGTCATAGGTTCCTGAAAGATCATACCGATATCATTTCCCCTAATGTCCTGCATTACGTTTTCGGGGACTTTTAATATGTCTGTTCCTTTAAAAAGAATTTCACCACCGACAATCTTTCCCGGAGGATCCGGAATCAGCCGCATTATTGAAAGAGCAGATACGCTTTTACCGCAGCCGGATTCGCCGACAAGCCCCAGCGTTTCGCCTTTATCGAGAGTAAAACTTACATCATCAACTGCTTTCGCTACTCCGTCGTCGGTGTAAAAATATGTCTTTAAGTTTTTTACTTCTAAAAGTTTTGACATTAACTTGCTCCTGAATTTTTGTGGGTTAAGTTAATTTAAATATGAATTTCTTTCAAGTATAATAGTTTTTGAAAACGCTGACTTCAGATCACATCAGTTCAAAACGTTTTTTAAATAGCAGCGAGTTCTCATGATTCACTAATTAAAAAATTTTTACTATCTTAATCAGAAGTATGTGAAATTAATTTAGAATTATATCGCAAGTGTTTAAAAATCCCGGGATTAGTCATTAAAATACTTTAATCCATAAGTTTATCAAACGGCATTAAATTTTATTTTACAAGGGACGTCCTTTTTATCTAAATACCATAACTTAACAAACTTAACAAACTTAACAAACTTAACAAACTTTACAAACTTTACAAATTTTACTAACCCGAATTAACTTTTATTTAACCCATATTATCATCATTTTTCACGCCTATAATTGAAATCATATACGAAAGTCATATCAGGTCTCTTATCATCTGCAGCAGTATTTTTCCTGCTTAATGAATTCACCGAAGCCGGAGCGTCTGCATCTAAGATGGCTGCTGTAGCAATACTTATGGCTGTATTATGGCTGACTGAAGCAATTCCGGTGGCAGTAACTGCTTTGATGCCAGCTGTTCTTTTCCCCGTTCTCGGAATCCTGGATTCTAAGCAAACATCAATGCAGTATATGGACCCGATAATTTTTCTTTTTATCGGAGGTTTTATTATTGCTTACGGCATTGAAAAATGGATGCTGCATGAAAGAATAGCTCTCAGGATTCTTATGAGTGTCGGAAGCAGACCGTCCCGCATTCTTCTCGGAGTAATGATCACTACATTTTTAATTTCAATGTGGATTTCAAACACGGCAACTGTAATGATGCTTTATGCGAGTGTAATGGCTATCATTTTAAGAGTGGAGAACAATCACAACGGCAATTCAAAAGGCTTCGCTTCGGCTTTGCTTCTTGGATTAGCATATTCTGCAAGCATTGGCGGAATGGCTACACTTGTAGGAACTCCGACTAACATGATCTTTTACAGAATGTTTAAAGAAACTTATCCTCTGAGCAATGAAGTCAGCTTTTTCAGCTGGTTTATCACAGCATTACCGGTATCAGTGATTTTGCTTATCATAACATTTGCACTGCTGAAGTTTATCTTTATAAATAAAAATGAATCATTTGGGTTTGAAAAGAATTTTTTCAGGGAATCATATTTGAATTTAGGAAATATAAATTATGAGGAGAAGCTCATCGGAATTATTTTCATCATAACGGCAGTATTATGGTTTACAAGAGCGGATATAGATATCGGCAGTCTAAGTCTTAAGGGATGGAATAATTTTTTCGGAAGTCCTGAATTCATAACTGACGGAGTGGTAGCAGTGTTTATGGCAATTCTGCTGTTTTTCATTCCGTCCAAACAAAATAAGGGTGAGTCGCTGCTTGTTTGGAAAGATCTTGCAAAACTTCCATTTGACATAATACTCCTCTTTGGAGGAGGATTTGCTCTTGCAAAAGGAATGGAGGTCTCAGGACTCAGTTCCTGGCTTGCATCCAATCTTGGTTTTGCTTCAAAGATAAACATTATCCTGTTTGTGCTTCTAATGTGTGCGCTTGTTACAGTCATTAGCGAGTTCGCATCAAACGTTGCCTGCATACAGCTTATGATCCCTATTCTCATATCTCTTCAGAAAGAAACCGGAATAAATCCGCTGATGCTGATGATACCTGCGACTCTTGCTGCTTCACTGGGCTTCATGCTTCCGATCGCAACAGCTCCGAATACAATTGTCTTCAGCAGCAAGAGGCTGCATGCATCCGAAATGCTGAAAGCGGGATTCTGGATAGACATTGCGGGAATTATTGTAATAACAGCTGTTGCTGAATTGCTGATTTAAAGTGCATAGCATATAGTGAACAGAGTGTGCAGTATGTTGTATGCACGGGAGCGAATCCGCTTGCAAAGTCGTGATTTAAAAATCGGTGGCTGATCTGGGCGGAGCTAATCTCGAAAAAGCGCTTTTTGTTGAGACAAATATTGACAAAACCATCCTAGTTTGTGATTAACGATATCACCAACCCGAGTTCATCTCCTCTGGAGTTGCAGGCGACGGTGCCCGACTATCAAATTCCTTTCATTCCGATCATTCAACGGGGCGAAAAACCATTCGCAATGTTTCAGAATCTGACGACCGTCGAGGACTTTTTAAAGTAATACGCTGACATGTGTGGTTCTGACAAATTGAAGTATCGTTGATTGGATCCCGCCAAAAGAACCGGAATGACATGCTATATAAAGAACTTAACAGGTTTCTTTAATTAAAATACACTTTGAAAACCTGTCCGGTTAATAAATTCTTTTCTTTTAAATTGTATATTGATTATTTATTTTAAATAAAAAAAACCATTATGAAATACACATTACTTTTTATTATATTATTTAATCTGAACTTTACCTTTGCGCAGACGAGAGGATTAGAGTTTGGTGATATAGTGTGGGAGATATTAATACCGAATAATCCCGGAACAACTCTTCAGGATAAACAAATCAGGAGCATGAAACAGATTCCTGACGTCAACGGAGATAATATTAATGATGTGATTATTGCTACGGGTAATTACTGGACCATATGTTACAGCGGAATTAACGGGGCAATAATCTGGCAGTACAGCACTCATTTCGGTATGATAAATACCGGGTCGGTAGAATGGGAAGATGCGGTAGATATTGCAGATGTAAATAATGACGGAACTCTTGATGCCGTAATAGGCTGTGGCGGAGGGAATGAAATGGTTTATGCGCTGAACGGAAGCAACGGAAATGTTTTCTGGTCTTACGGAAGTTCCACTACAACAAGCGACGGCGATATTGAATCAGTAAAAATCAAATATGACTATAACGGAGACGGGATAAATGATGTCCTTGTTTCCGCAAGCGGCGTTACTAACGGCGGCAGACATGCTTTAATTTGTCTGAATGCGCTCAACGGGAATGTTATTTTTTACCGAACACAGCCGGAGCCGTTTACTGACGATGTTGTTGCTACTGAATCAGGAGGCGCAATCGGAGTTAACAATAACGGAGCTCCTTATAAAGTAACGGGATTTGATACTTTAGGAAATACGGTCTGGAATTATAACTCATCCGGAAATACATGGAGCTTGAAAGAAATTCCTGACGTCAATGGCGACGGAGGTAAGGACATTATCGGATTGGGGGGGTTCACAGGATCAGTGTTTACAATTTCCGGAAATACAGGATCACAGATCTGGGCTAGAAGTCTCGGCTCAAGCAACAACGGGAAAATAACACTTTTAGACGATGCTGACGGAAACGGATCCGCTGATTTTACTCTCTCTGCGCCGCAGTCCGCTTTCAGGGTTGACACAAGAAGCGGTAATACAATCTGGTCTAACGCTCTCGGCTCATCTTATTTAAGAGGTATTGACAATATAAGTGATGTTACGGGTGACAGCTTAGATGATATTGTCATTGCAACACAGCTTCCGCCAAGACTGCTTGTTCTTAACGGTAAAAACGGAAACATACTTTTCGATTACAGCTTTGGTTCGACTCTTTCACAGCGCGGAGATCGTGCCGCTGTGCTTAAAGACATTGATTCAAACGGTGTAAATGAATTTCTCGGCGGAAACAGAGAGGGGAGAGTGATTTGTTTTTACGGTGGAGACGGGGTAATGACTTCTGTTAATAATGAAAATTTTTATCCTGCAGAGTATAAGCTTTATCAGAACTATCCAAACCCGTTTAATCCGGCAACAGATATTCGTTATTCGTTATCCGAAAATAGCCGGGTTACTCTGAAGGTATATGATTTACTCGGACATGAGATCGCCATACTGGTTAATGAAAAACAAAACCCGGGAATTTATAAATATCAATTTTCAACTGACAAATATCAGCTATCAAGCGGAGTTTATATTTACAAACTTGAGACAGAAAATTTTACAGATGCCAAAAGAATGATTTTGATCAAATAGTATCATATGATACCAAAGGAACTATGTTTTTTCATCGCGCCTCCCGATGAATAGAACAGACCTGAAACATGAAGCTCTAGGAATGCACGAGTTTGGTTTGATGGCAGAGAATAAATGGTATTATTGTTCAATCCGATCAAACTCCAGTAAGATCCGTTGATTGAAGTTCTCCATACTCCAACGTACCTGCATCAACAAACTCAACGAACATTTATGGTTTAACCACTCCTACAAAATTTACAGAGTTATTATATGTTATTGTCAGATCACTAAGATCAGTAATTTTATCACCGTTTACATCCGTGAATGTGTATCCTGTTACAAAATTATTTGCATCGTTATAAATTAATGTAATATCGGTCAGATCAACATTGCCGTTCTGATTGACATCACCACTGTAAATACAGTAACGAGTACTTTTCAATTTCATGTTTCCTCCGTATGCCTGTGTCAATGCTGTTGTAAAATCAAAATTCTTCAGAACACCGCGTGTCATGCTCTCGCCTCCTTCTTTGCTCCATGTTTCAATTGAATTCCTGTGAATTATTTGTATGTAATATGTTCCTGAAGCAGCATTCTTAAAACTGAAATTTCCCGTGAACGATACCGAGTCTATTACTGCAGCGGCTGAATCAATTTTATTAAACGGAGATGATACTCTTCTAAGAAATGCCTTCACTGTATCTTTCATATTAAGTTTATCCGGAACAGTATTATAAAATCCTTCGGGTATTGCTTTTATGTTAAACTGAGTATAGCTTTTTGTCGTGAGCAATTTAATGCTGTCAATGTATAGATTGTTTCCGTAACCGCTTACGCCTCGTAATCTTATTCTGTTAGTTCCTGCAGGGACAGCATATGATTTGGAAAGCCATTGATTCGAAGCAGGAGTAAAATCATCATAACCTGTTCCTGTGCTGTTCAAAGGTCCGCCGTCAGAATTTCCCCACAACTTTTGAGCTGCATAATAACTTGTTCCCCCGTTTGTTGAGGTCTCAATGATCAAAGAGTCGGTGTAAATATTATTATTGTAAGGAGAATATGCGTGATCGAATCTTATGCTGTCACCGGTAGCCGATGGCTGGAATACAGGAGTTATGAGAGACTGTACCGTTCCGGGGTTGAAGTTCCAGTTATCGAATTTTAATGAGCCGTTTCCTATACCGTAACTGCTGACCGGATTTCTTGTGATATAATTAAAACCTGTACTCTCTATATTCCAGCCTGCGGGCGGAAAAGCTGCTGAGTAAAATCCTTCAGATATGAGAGTGATATACTCTCCGAGATTCGGAGTGATTGATCCGGTAAGTACATTATTCAGTGTATTCAGATCTCCTGAAATATATACAGAATCTTGAATTGAATAAACTGTTCCCGGTGAAAATGTCCACTGAGAGAAAGTAACATCAGCCGATGAACCGGATGCAAGATTTGAAACTGTCTTTGTGCTTGAATAACCACCCGGATTTATTTTCCGTGTGGCAGTGAATGTTACAGCAGAAGGTGAATTATTTCTTACCTTCCCGGAAGGAATGATTGCAGAAGTTAGAAACAGCTGCTGACCGGTGACTCCGAGTGACAATGACTGGACATCAACTACAGTAGAGTTGATCTGAATTTCATAAACACCTCTTCCGTGAGTTCCGGCTCTGAGCTTGTTTGCAGACTGATGATAATCAAGATGCATGATGACTGTATTCGGAAGACCATTCGCCAGCTCAACCCAGCTTTGTCCGTTATTGTTTGTTACAAAAACACCTACGTCATTAGCGAGGTAATAAGTCGCTGTTGAAATTCCCGGATAATAAAAAAGAGCATGATTTGCCGGAGCATCCGGAAGATTTCCTGTAATATTAACCCAGCCCGAACCTCCGTTTGTTGTTTTAAAAATTTTCCCTTCTCCGAATCCTGAAAAAGTAACAATTGCAACCTGTGAAGAATCCGGATGGATGCTAACGCTTGTAATTGCTCTGTCGGGTAAATCACCAGTAACATCTGCAAATGTATAGCCTCTGTTGGTTGATTTAAAAATAGATCTTCCAAGAGTAGCAAACATTATGTTAGATGAAGTTCTGCTTATTGCCATTTCGTTAATGATGCCGGAAGTTCCTGAGGAAATTGCAAACCAAGCTGCGCCCCAGTTTGTAGTTTTAAACACCTGTTCCCTTGCAGTATAAAATATTCCGTTTGAATCCGGATGTGAAATGATCGGACCTATCCACGCGCCGTTTCCGCTTAAACCATTTTGCGCTGAATTCCAGCTTACGCCGGCATCAGTTGAGCGGACAACGCCGTTATTCTGAGATTCGCCGAGAATGTAATTATTATTTTTCACATGGAAGCAGACTTCGCCTCCGTCACCTCCGAAAGCTGCAGCCCAGTTCAGAGTTCCGGTTGTTCTTTGGGTTCCGTTATCCTGAGTTCCCCCGAGTATGTGATTAACGTTTGAAGGATCTGAAGCAATTCTGTAAAACTGAGTTAAAGTAAGATTAGTATTTAAATTATTCCATGTGGTTCCTTTATTAGTTGATTTCCAGATTCCTCCGTCATTTACGCACAACATTTGATTTGCATCGGTCGGATGAAAATCAAGATTATGCTGATCCACATGTACAGAACCTCCGCCGTATCCGTTTGTAAGATTTATAAAATTTATTCCGCCGTTTGTCGTACGCCAAATATCAATTGAGCCGACATAAGCAGTATTCGGATCAAAAGGATTTACGTGCATATAAAAATCATACCATCCCTGAGCAGCGCTGAAATCCTGCCCGGCAGCAATATGCGTAAAGTCTGCTCCGGCATTTGTTGATTTATAAACTGTGATTTCTCCGGGATTATAAATAGACACATACATAATTCCGGGATAGGATTTACATAACGCAATATGATTTCTTTCGCCCGGGCTCAGCGTTGCATTGTCAGAAAAACTAACGCCGCCGTTTGTTGACAACTTATAACCGGTTCCGCTGCCGATAATATATACAGTATCTCCTGAAGGTGAAAACACAACATCATCACATCTTCCGGATAAAATTTTAGTCCAGTTGTTTCCTGAATTTGTGCTTCTATATAAACCGTCATAGCTCATAGCAGCAAGAAGCTGACCGGGATTGTTTGGCCGTATTGCGATGCGTGAAGTATAAGACATTAAAGGTAAATCTGAACTTATGTTAGTCCAGCTGTTTCCGGCATCAGTTGATTTCAGCAGTCCTCTTCCATAGTAAGAAACACCGCTGTATGTGGCTTCACCGGTGCCGAAGTAAATGATATTTGTATTTGACGGATCTATTGCAATTGAGCCTGAGGATAGTGATACTTCATAATCTGATTTTGCAGTCCACGTTGCGCCTCCGTTAGTTGATTTCCAGATTCCGCCGCAGGCAGCTCCGATGTAAATGATAGCGGGATTAGCCGGATCATATTTTACCGACACCATTCGGGATGTAATATTTGTCCAGTCGAAATAAAATCCCGGAGACGGACCGACGCTTGTCCATGTATCAAACGGACTCATTAATAAAAAGCCGGATTGCTTTTTCAGATTCTCTTTCTGCGCATAAGCTTTTTCGTATGCATCTTTTGGAATAAAATTCTCCGGATACATTCTTTGTTCGTAAAACCATTTTTCTCTTTGAAAGGCTTTTCTTGATCCTGTTATCTTATCAGCTTTTTCATAAGGGCTGCTTACGATCTTTAATTCCTGTGAGAAGATTATTCCTGTTGTGAGTAATAGTACTAAAGTAATGAAGGTTTTCATAGTGGTGGGAGTTAAATATTGTATACAAAATTAGCCAGCGAAAATGAAATAGTAATGACAAAAAGATTTCGCCAAACAAGTTAAAAGTTGAAAGTTGAAAGTTGAAAGTTAAAAGTTGAAAGTTAAAAGTTG
>CAYNTN010000005.1:0-65356 GCA_964399995.1 uncultured Ignavibacteriaceae bacterium | reverse complement strand
TTAAGAATAGAAATTCCGGAAAAACATACAGATTATTAACTTTACATAATATATATTATATAACACTTATTTATACTTGAAATCATCCTAAAACTTCATGATAATTTGTAAAGCAACAGCAACATTGTTCTGACCAATTGTACTTCTTAAACTTCTAACCAATTTAACTACATCTTTCTTTGATACACCCAAATTTATTAGACCCTTTGCATGTGAATAAAACTGATTGCTATAAAACCTTGCACTGAGAATAGACACGTTAATGAATTCTCTTTCCTGCAGGGTTAAACCTTTTCTCCCGAGGACTTTTCCATAACCCTCAATTATCATCCACTCTTTGAGATCATGACTGTATTCAGCCATATTTTCAATTAACTTTTTATAGTTCTTTTTATAAATTAATTTGCAGTTGAGTTTCCCTTTTCTTCTGAATTCGGATACAGAATAATTAGAAACAGGAATTTTAAAATGCTTATTGAATTTCCGGAATACTTTCAGGGTTTCGATGGCTGCCGGAAAGCCGCAAAATAAATAGCTTTGTAAAATGCATTCATATAGTTTCAGTACAGAATATTTTTTTGCTTTATACGATTTTATTTCTTTTTCCAGTAAATTAAAATCATCTAAAGCTATTCCTGAACCTATTTTACAGAGCTTGAGTATTTCGTCAGTTAGCTCAGTATTCATAATTTTAAATAAATGAAAATTTTAGACATTTATATTTTAAAACAATTCATTAAAAACTTCGCTTTTGGAATAATATGTTTTCTTTCAATATTTATACTGGTTGACCTTTTTGAGAACCTGGATAAATTTATAGATAAAAATTTAAATGCGGGTTCTATCTTTCAGTATTATATATATTTTATACCCGAGATATTAAAGTTAATCACCCCTGTTGGTATGCTGCTTGCGACATTGTTTACAGTGAGCAAATTCAATAATTATTCTGAAATGACTGCTATAAACTCTTCAGGAATAAGTGTTTACAGAATCTCATTACCATTATTAACTTTTGGCATGTTAATAACTCTGTTTTCAATTTATTTCAATGGCTGGGTCGTACCCAAATTTAACTCGGAAAAATTCAATTTTGAAAGAAAATATCTCGATAAGAATAAAATTGCAGGCATGATGCAAAATATACACATTCAGGATTCAGATACTCATATACTATCAATCGGGAGTTATCGCGAATCTGATAAAACAGGCATCAACTCATCTATACAGATTTTCAGCAAAAGAGATCCCGCACAACTTGAATTCCGCTTTGACATAAAAACTATGAAGTGGGATTCCTTAAAAAATGAATGGAAATTAATTGATGTCTCGAAGAGAACTTTCCATTCTTCAAAACCAGAACAATTTTCCTTCATTGATACTATTTATGTTTCACAAATTCCGGAAGTAGGAAAAATCTATCTGTCCCCTACTCAAATTATGAACAAGCAATTGAAGCCGGATGAACTGTTGATCAGTGAACAAAAAGATCTTATTACTTCAATGGAAGAAAGCGGACAAAACGTTTCTAAAACCAAAGTAGACTATTATTCAAAAATTTCATTTCCTTTTGCAAACATAATTATAATATTTTTTGGAATCTCAATAGGAATAAACAACAGGAAAAGCGGCGCTGCTATTCAGTTTGGGATTAGTATTTTGATTGCTTTTATTTACCTAGGTTTTATAAAAGTTTCACAAACTTTGGGATACAATGGAGAGCTTAATCCTCTGTTAACTGCCTGGCTTGCAAATTTACTTTTTTTTACAATGGCAATTCTTAACCTTTTGAGAAAAAATTTTTTTTGGAAATAGTTTTAATTTATTTTTTCATCTTTAGGATTAACTGGAATTTGAAATCCCATTGCGTTGCTGTTAGGATCAGCGTGAATTATTATTTCGCCGTATTGATTTTCATATCTTTGGGTATTTTCTTTTAAAGCATTAAGGAATAATTTTGCATGTTGCGGTGTCATTATTATTCTTGAATGTACTTTAGCTTTCGGAATTCCCGGGAAAATCCTTGTAAAATCCATTATAAATTCAGCAGGTGAATGTGAAATAATTGCAAGATTTGAATAAATTCCTTCTGCTTCTTTTTCACCCAATTCAATGTTAATCTGTTGCTGCGGTAATGTACCGTCGCTGTTATTATTATTATTGTTATTCATTTTAGTTTTTAGATTTCTTTTTTAATAAAATAAATTATTAAAATTGAAATAGCAAACTAAAATATTTTATTAGAGTTAATTCAAGTTAATTCATGTTTTGATATCGTACAATTTTTTTAAGGCTTTGAAGCTGTTTTAAAACCTTTTTGTACAGACCTGTTTACAGGAGGTTCCAGAATAAAAGATTATATTATTAATCTTGTATTAACATTGTTAAATATTTAATTTTCAATAATTTAAATTAAATTCAAATTAGATGAGCCTTTTAGTTATCGGATCTTTAGCACTGGATACAATTGAAACACCATTTGGAAAAGCAGAAAGAACATTAGGTGGTTCCGCGACATTTATTTCAACTTCAGCAAGTTATTTTACAAATCCGGTACGATTAGTAGGGATTGTCGGATACGATTTTCCAAATGAGGAAATTGAATTTCTCAGATCAAAGAAAATAGATATTTCAGGATTGGAGATATCACAAACAGGTAAGACATTTCATTGGCATGGAAAATACGATTTTGATCTGAATACGCGTGAAACACTAGTAACGGAATTGAATGTTTTTGAGTCATTTGATCCTGTAATTTCCGAAAAGTTCAAAGACAGTGAGTATGTTTGCTTAGGAAATCTGCATCCTGCTATTCAAAAAAGAGTTTTGAAGCAGATTTCAAAACCTAAATTAATAATGTGTGATACAATGAATTTCTGGATTGAAGGTGCTAAAAGTGAATTACTGGAAACATTAAAATTAGTAAACTTACTTGTAATAAACGACAGTGAAGCAAGAGAATTATCTTCAGAATATAATCTGGTATCTGCAGCCAGAAAGATTATGGGATTGGGACCCAAGATTGTCATCATTAAAAAAGGCGAACACGGAGCACTTTTATTTTCCAAAGAAATGATATTTTCAGCCCCCGCATACCCTCTCGAAAAAGTGTTTGATCCTACGGGAGCCGGAGATACTTTCGCAGGTGGTCTCATGGGTTGGTTAGCTAAAACAAATGATTTATCCGAACAGAATTTAAAGCTGGCTGTTATATATGGAAGCGCGATGGCTTCATTAGCAGTGGAAAAATTCTCTTTGGATGGAATAAGGCAATTGAGTATTGATAAGATTATGGAACGATTCAAGGAATTTAAAAAATTGACTCAATTTGAAGAAATCAATATGTAAAACAAAATTGAAACCGGCAGAATTTAAAATCGTAATTTCTTCACACTATGGCGATTGTTAAGACAGAAGCCTTTGTTTTAAAAAGCTTTAAATATGGTGAGACAAGTAAAATTGTAACTTTATTTACTAAGGATCTCGGTAAATTGAATGCAATTGTGAAAGGTGCAAGAAATTTCAAATCAAGAATTTGCGGGACACTGGAGAGTATGAATTATGTAAATGTAGTTATTTATTTGAAAAAAAGCCGGGAGCTTCAGCAGATAACAAACGCAGAATACATCAAGTCTTTTTCGAATTTAACTTCTCAAATTGAAAAACTTGAAGCTGCCTTTCGAATTATTGAAATTCTGAATAAGTCTTTATTAGATCATGACATCAACAAAATATTATTTGATAATCTTTTGATTACATTTAATGAATTAAACAATGCTGAAAAAGACTTCCAGTATTATGTGTTGTATTTTCAAATTCAACTGGCTTTAAATCTAGGTTTGGGTATAGATTTTAATGGAAGATATTCTGAAAATGAAACTTTTTTCCCGAATAAAGAATTTTACTTGAACAAACTTCAAATGAATTCTTTAAAAATGTTTGCAGAAAGTGAAATAAGCAGAATCAGATTTCTTGAAATAGATAACGCATCTTTAATGTCATTAATCAATTGCTATGAGAAATTCTTGTCATCACATACAAATGGATACAGGTATTACCATTCTTCTAAAGTATTTCAGGAATTAAACTTTAACTTTTAAGTTTCGTAATCAACTATTAATTTTAAAAAAATTAATTTATACACTGATTTTTCAAAAAGTTTTAACAAGAAAAAAATTAAATTATTTTAAGGAGAAAAATAAATGTCAAAAAAATCAATCATATTTGCGGGGCTCTTGTTAGTTGTGGCCTTGTCCTTTGGGGGATTGCTAATTGCTAATTTTGGGAATGTCAAACAAATTGTTGCCGGACCACAGGTAGATTTCAAAACTGCACCGGCAATAGAGAATCCGAATCCCCAGCTCAAAGGATTAAACGACGCATTTGTTGAAATTGCAAAAACTGTAACACCAACTGTGGCTTATATCGAAGTAACGACTGCCGGAGAAAGTAATGAAAGACTGGATAACGATCAAAATCAATTTCCTTTCAATTTACCGCCTGAATTCAGAATGCCTGAAGAAGGACCCGGCAGAGGCAGCGGATCAGGAATAATAATCAGTGAAGACGGATACATAGTTACAAACAACCACGTTATAAAAAATGCATCGGATAACGGAATAAAGGTAACTTTAACAGACAAAAGAGAATTTACAGCCAAGTTAGTCGGAGTGGATCCAAATACTGACGTAGCTGTCATTAAGGTTGATGCCTCTGATCTTCCTGCTGCAACAATCGGGAACTCCGATAATGTTCAGGTCGGACAATGGGTAGTTGCAATTGGGAATCCGCTGGGACTGAACAGTACTGTAACAGCAGGTATCGTATCGGCTCTTGGAAGAAACATTCAGCTTGGAGGAGATAGTTATTCAATCAGCAATTTCATACAAACCGATGCAGCAATTAATCCGGGTAACAGCGGAGGTGCCTTAGTTGATATCAATGGTAATTTAGTGGGAATTAATACAGCTATCAAAACAACAAATGGTTATTACCAGGGATATGGCTTTGCAATTCCAATCAATTTAGCTAAAAACGTTGCATCAGAACTGATGAAAAACGGTAAGATATCAAGAGGATATATAGGTGTGACTATTAAAGATGTTGACATAAAAGAAGCTAAAGGATTAGGATTGGATAAAGCTCAGGGGGTATTGGTTCAGGATGTGATAGTGGGAGGAGCTGGTGATGATGCAGGAGTTAAATCAGGAGATGTTATTTTAACTGTTGATGGTAAAGAGGTAAATGCGGCAAATGAACTGCAAACTATTATTGGTTCACATCGTCCCGGTGAATCTGTAACGTTAAAAATCTTCCGTGACGGAAAAACTGTAGAAAAAGTTGTTACTTTAAAACCAAAGGATGAAAAGGCAAACCAAACAGCTGAAAACACAACTCCTAAAGAGGATTCTAAAGATTTAACCTCTAAAAGTTTTGAATCAATTGGAATTACGGTTACCGGTTTAACCAATTCTATAAAAGAGAAATATGATGTAAATCAGGGACTGTATATAAATTCAGTAAAAAGATTCTCAGAAGGTTTTGACAGAGGGTTAATAGAAGGTCTCGTAATCCTTGAAGTAGACAAAGAACCAATTGAAAGTGTTGATCAGTTCAGTTCAATTGTAAATAATAAAAATAAAGGCGATGTTCTGCTTCTTAAAGTGAAAAATGTACAAGGCACTGTAAGGTTAATTGCCGTCGAAATAAAGTAATTTTATCTATAAATAATCCGGGTGTGGAAATACCCGGATTATTTAATATTCAAATAATATTCAACAATCGATTTTAAGAATCTAATCGATTGTTGCTTTTTAAATTCATAATGTTTATTTTTGTAGTGTCAAATGAGAAAAAAATATTTACATATATTAATAATAACAGCGATTTTCAGTATCAGCATTAATTTAAATGCTGAGTCTAAAAATCACTTCATTAATGAGAAAGGAACCGGAGTAAATATTTCTGATGACTATAAACTTTATCAGAATTTTCCAAATCCTTTTAATCCAGCCACAATTATTAGCTACAAAATAAACCAAAGTGGATTCGTTACTTTAAAAGTCTACAATCTAGTAGGACAGGTTGTTAAAACTCTTGTAAGTGAATTCCAGGAATCAGGCACATTCAGTAAGCAGTTTGATGCCTCGGAACTGTCAGCAGGAATTTACTTGTATAAATTACAAGTTAATAACTTTACATCTGTAAAAAGAATGACTCTTATAAAGTAAGATTTTATTAATTTTAACATTATTTTTAAGACATTATATGAAAACATTAAGTTTTTTTGTAATCACAGCTATATCCGTTCTGTTTTATAGCAACGGCTACTCCCAGGGTGAAATTATTGATGACTTCTCAAAAAAAGCTCTTCCCGATTGGATATGGGGCGGAGTCGAAATGAAATATTCCCATTCAGAAGATAATAAAGAAAATGGATTTTCCGAAATACTTTCAAAAAAATCAATAGAGCCGAATGAATATATTGGGAAAATTTTATTGAAAAGAAGTCATTTGTTTACTGCAGGTAATTATGTGAATGTAATGCTAAAAGGTGTAAACAATGACGTAACCGTTGTAATTCAATTAGTTTATGATTTAGATAAAAACAGCTTCTATGACGCTAATACAGATTTGCTGTTGGTTTCAAACCCTGTATCCCTGGATTATGATGGATGGAAAGAAATCAAGGTTAAATTGGATGAAGAAAATTTTAAGATCATCACTAAAACCCAGGATAATTTTGAAGTAACCGAAGAAAATGTTTATGGAATTCAGCTTGAGTTTGAAGCAGGTAATAATTATAAAAATTCTGTCTTTGAATCCGGTATAGCCCTTGTATCCGAAATAATAAATAAAGAAATATTTTCCGAATACGAATCCGGCAAATCTTCTAACGAAGAGTCTTATTTTGGAATCAAAAATTATCCGAATCCCTTTAATCCGGTTACAACCATAACATACAATTTACCTCAGGCAACGTACGTTTCACTGAGTGTTTATGACAGACTGGGAAGACAAGTTGTAACTCTTGTAGACCAATCTATGGATGCTGGTGAGCATTCTGTTGATTTCGATGCCAGCGAATTTCCAAGCGGAATTTATTTTTACAGAATAAAAACACCTGAAAAGACAGAAGTCAGAAAAATGTTATTTACAAAATAGAAAAGTTTAGAATTTTTTTAAAAAAAAATCCATCAACTTTATATTATTGATGGATTTTTTTTTTAATAACCAAATTACTTCACAAATTCTATTCCAGCTGGAAATGATCCCATTTCTATTCTTACATTGGGTAGTAAACTAAAATTTGATATCTGAATTATTCTTGTGACACCTACCTTTTTACTCCCAACGGTTGGATGATGACCGTCAAAACCTGACTGAGTTTCACATGCTATATAAGCAAACTGTCCGTCTGAAGTAAAATCTACTCCATGGGGCTGAATACCAACACCTGAGACAGTAGTATGGACTGTCTGGGTTGCAGCGTTAATTATCGAAACAGTGTTGTTGTTTCTATTGCAAACAAATAAGTAATTGCCGTCATTTGTAAACTTCATTAGAAGCGGAAATGAACTTGCTCCTAATGGAATTGAATTAGTTTGAATCAAATCACTTGAATTGTAAATTCTTACTTCATTTGAACCTCTGCAGGAAACATATAAAAAGTTCTCATCCGGGGAAAGTAATACCTGATAAGGTCTGAAATTGCTTGTCCCGTTCCCTGACGGTGGAACGGAAGGATCTATAGGAGCTTTAATATAAGTTGTGTCGCTCACATAAAAATTATTTGTTTTGATTTTGAAAATATACTCCCCTATCTCTGATGTAACGAATAATGTGTTACCATCCCGAGTTAACGCCATACCGTGCGGTCCTTTCATTCTTGGTTCTGAAAAAATATCAGTCACCGCCATTGTTGTAGTATTGAATTTCCTTGTAGTAGTTACTGACCCGCTCGATTCAAAATTGGTAATATATCCGTGTAAACCGTCCGGAGATATCTCAATATGTGCAGGACTTTGACCGGCCTGACCTGTCTGAGTTCTTCCAACTATGGAATAATCTGAAACACTATATTTCTCCACATATCCTTCCTGAATCAAACTCACATAAAAATAATTCATGTCAGGACTTAATTTTATGTAATGAGGTGCATCTAATGAATTACTCCCTCCAACCGGAATTAACCTTATAACCTGTCTTGTGTCCTGTTTAATAACTGCAACCAAATCAGCAGCCTGATTTGTAATAAAGCCCTTTTCATTTGTCGGAACATTTGAAAAAGCTATTTGCCCGGTTTCATCTTTTGCTCCTTCCTTTATCCAATTAAATATTGTCTCAACATCCTGTTGGGGTATTTTATGATATTGAGGAAATAACGAATCTATTGTGACCGGAGCTAAATTTGTATCAGAATTCAAGTAAGACACCATATGTGACCAAAAACCGTTAAACGGTATTACCATTGTCCCGTTGTCTGATCCGTTTAAAATACTCTGCCAGTTGGTTAAATCCAAACCGGCTGCGCTGTTTTGACCAGCGTGACAAGAAGGTGTGGAGCATGTTATACTGCTTGAAGTATAAGGAGTATTAAAAATTTTTTGCACATCTGTATAAAGATTATTGCCTGATGGTGTTACAAAATCCTGTTCACAAGATTGAAAGGATAACAATACTAAGAAAAGTGCAGATAAAAAAATACCTGTATGCACCAAAGATTTGATCCTTATTATTAATGACATAGTCTATTGTAAATAATTATTTTCTTTTTTAAATGATTTTATTTCGTTTATGAATTTCTGGCTTAAAGTCTTAGGTTTTTATTAATAATCGGCTGCTCAAAACAAAGAATGAATTTTTTATCCAGGAAATCTTTGTAAACACATTCGTGAGTTGTCCGGGAAAGCAAAAGATTAGTATTTGATATCATTGTGAACAACTACAACTTTAAGTCTGTCATTAAAAATCCCGGCAGCCCGGATTTCCTCGAGCTGCTTTAAAATCCTTACCTTCACAGTAATAGTATAAATAAATTCAGATAATTCAGATAATTAAAAATAATGTAAACGTATTTTTCTTAAACAAAATATCTCTTTGATTTTAAATATTCAATAATATTATTCAATAGATTCAACAGATTCTACTATATTCAACTAACTTCCTTAAAATTTTAAAGCGGGATTTGTATATTGAATTTTATGATAAGTAAAAATAAAAGGTTAAATAAGAAAATAGCAATTGTCGGGTTTCCAATGGATCTTGGTGCTGACAGAAGAGGTGTTGATATGGGACCTTCTGCTATTCGATATGCCAATCTGGAAGAAAAATTAGAAAAATCAGGTTATAATGTAACCGATTTTGGTGATATTGATATACAGATATCCGAAACACAGAAAATTAGAAATACAAAATTGAAATATCTTCCGGAAATTGCAAAGACATCAAAAATCCTGGCTACAAAAGTTGAAAATCTTCTGATTAAGAATTATTTCCCGTTGATCATAGGCGGAGATCATTCAACAGCAATCGGAACAATTGCAGGAATTTCAAATTATTGTAAAAAGCGCGGAAAAACATTAGGGTTGATTTGGATTGATGCACATGCAGATATGAATACAGAAAAAACGACCCCATCCGGAAATGTACACGGAATGCCGCTTGCTATAGCTTTAGGTATCGGACACAGAAGCCTTACACATATTAATGGATTTTCTCCGAAAGTAAAAGTAGAGAATGTAGCCTTAATAGGAATCAGGGATGTGGATTATAATGAAGCGAAGACAGTTAAAGATTATAATCTTAATGTTTATACCATGACTGAAGTTGATAAATTGGGAATACACAGAATTATTGGTAAAGTCTTAAATGATTTTAAGAGCAGAGTGGACCACATTCACATAAGTTTTGATATGGATGGAATTGATCCGGAGTATGCCGAAGGTGTAGGTACCCCGGTACCGGGTGGACTTACTTACAGAGAATCTCAGCTGCTTATGGAAATGGTGGCTGACTGCGGTTGTATGAATTCGTTGGAAATGCTTGAAGTAAATCCTATTTTAGATTCTAAAAATAGAACAGCATTTTTAGCCACCGAACTGATTATATCTGCATTGGGTAAGACAACTTTATATGATTAGTTTATAATAGCCTTTGAAGCTTTTCAAGTTTTTCCTTTGCTTCCAACTGCTTTTTCTTTTCCGCTTCTATTATTTCAGCTGATGCTTTAGATAAAAAATTTTCATTGGTTAGTTTTTTATCCAAAACGGAAAGGTAATTTTTCAAATTATCTAATTCTTTTCTAATTTTTTCCGTTTGCAATTCATTATTGAGCTGACCGTTTAAGCTCAGAAGTATCTCAAAACTATTAATTACAGATTTTGCGAATTCATTTCGGTCTTTAATATTCTCAGTGAATTCCAATTTGTCCAAATTACAGAGCTTCTTAATATAGGTATTGAATTGTTTTATAGAAGCTGCGGAATCAACTGACGATACGATGAAAACATCAGGTCTTGAAGAAGCGGCAACGTTATTTTGTGATTTAAGATTTCTGATAGCGGTAACTATCTCTTTTACTTTTTCAATATTCTCTTCTGAGGCATTATTAATGCCGGACTTAACCGGATTAGAAATCAGCTCCGAAGATATGCTCCTGCCTTCCCTTTTCTCTTCAATAATGTGCCAAAGTTCTTCTGTTACATAGGGAATTACAGGATGAAGAATCTTCAGTATGTTTTCATAATAATTCAAGGCATCTGTAATTGTCTTAACTGCCGTCTCAGGTTTTTCATTTGTTTTAATTTTAATAAACTCAATGAACCAGTCACAAAAATCACTCCATACGAAATTGTATAACGTTTTTGTATAATCGTTAAGCCTGTATGCTCTTAAGAATTTATCGGCATTACTTATAGCAGAGTTAAAACGGCTTTTTATCCAGCTGTCAATTATATCTTCCTCATTATTTACATTTTGCTTAACTTCAGAACTGACAATCTTCTCTTTCATCATCATTAAGAATCTTCCGGCATTCCATAGCTTTGTCACAAAATTTCTTCCGATCTGTGTCTTCTCCTCGTCAAACAAAACATCGTTTCCCAAAGGTGCTAAATATACAATAGTAAATCGTAATGCATCAGTTCCGTATTTGTCCATCAGCTCGATTGCATCTGAATAATTTCCTAAAGTTTTCGACATCTTTTGTCCTTTTCCGTCCCTGAGTATCGAATGGAAATATACATCCCTGAATGGAATCTGCTTCCTGTATTCCAATCCTGCCATTATCATTCTTGCAACCCATAGAAATATTATATCCGGACCTGTCGACAATAAATCGGTCGGATAGTAATAATTCAAGTTTTCATTTGTCACGTCACTCTCATCATTTCTCCATCCGAATACACTCAGCGGCCAGAGCCATGAAGAAAACCATGTATCAAGTATGTCTTCGTCCTGATTCCAGTTTTCAGTATCTTTTGGAGGTTCAACCTCACAATAGATCTCCCCTGTCTTCTTATGATACCATATCGGAATCTGATGCCCAAACCAAAGCTGTCTTGAAATGTTCCAGTCGCGAATGTTATTCATCCAGTGATAATAAACTTTTTCATATCTCTCGGGATAAAATTTAATTTTACCTTCTTTGACAACCTCTATTGCCGGCTCTGCAAGCTTTTTCATTTTTACAAACCACTGCTCAGACAGAAACGGCTCAATCACTGCTTTTGACTTATCCGAAATGGCAATATTGTGATTCAGATCCTCGACTTTTACAAGCAGATTCAAATCTCTTAACCGTTCAACTATCTTATTTCTCGCTTCAAAAATTTCCAATCCTTTAAACTCACCTGCATATTCATTCAGCCTGGAATCCTTTGTTATCACGGAAATAGCTTCAAGATTATGTCTTTGACCAACCTCAAAATCATTGATATCATGAGCAGGAGTAATTTTTAAAGCGCCGGTTCCGAATTTCATATCAACATAATCGTCTTCTATAACGGGTATTAATTTATTTAAAAATGGAAGCATAACCTTCTTATTTTTAAAATCATTATACCTTTTATCATGAGGATTTACTGCGACAGCTGTGTCTCCGAACATTGTTTCAGGTCTTGTGGTAGCAACAGCGATAAATTCATCCGAATTCTCGAGCTTATATTTAATATAATAAAGCTTGTCTGTTCTTTCTTCATAAAATATTTCATCATCACTTACAGCTGTTTGTGCTGCCGGATCCCAGTTAATTATTCTGTTTCCTCTGTAAATTAATCCCTTTTTATAAAGATCTACAAAAACTTTCCTTACATTTAATGACAAACCCTCATCAAGCGTGAATCTTTCTTTGGACCAGTCAAGAGAAGCCCCGAGCTTTCTTAACTGCTTCAATATTATCCCGCCGTTTTCTTCTTTCCACTTCCAGGCTAGCTTAATGAACTCCTCTCTGCCAAGATCAAATTTAGTTTTTCCCTCTTTTCTTAATTCTTTGTCAACCATCATCTCTGTCGAAATGCTGGCATGATCCATTCCCGGAACCCAGCAAACTTCATAGCCCTGCATTCTTTTCCAGCGGCAGTAAATGTCCTGTATGGTATTGTTAAGCATATGACCAAAATGCAGAATACCGGTAACATTCGGCGGTGGTATTACTATTGAAAACTTGGGTTTTTCAGGATTAGGATGTGATTCGAAAATCCTGTTATCTTCCCAAAATTTCTGCCATTTCAATTCTGAAGTTTTATAATCGTAATTTTTGGGGAATTCATTCATATATTATATTAATTCTTTTTCTAATTTGATATTATTCTGCAAAATTTCACTTGCAAGGTTAAGATATGCTATGGCTCCGTCTGAATCTATTTTATATAAGCATAAAGGCTTTCCGTAAAAAGTTGACTCATTCAGCAGATTAGTGTTAGGTATAACAGTGTTAAGCAGATATTTATTATATTTAATTTTTAATTCTCTCTCTGATATTTTTGTTACCTTTGAATCTTTTTCATACATTGTTAAGATTATCCCTTCAATACTGAGATTTGGGTTTGCAATTTCCTTAATCCATTCAAAATAATTAAACAGCCTGTCAACCGCTTCAAGTGAAAAATGTCCTGATTTTATCGGAATCAAAATTGAATCGGATGCAACCAAAGCATTAGTCGATATTCCTTTAAGAACCGGCGGACAATCCAGAATAATAAAATCATAATAGCTTTCAACTTCCTTTACTGCATTCTTTAATATTAACCTGTTCTCTGAATACTTAATAAACTTGTCATGCATATTGATCGAGTAAACATTAGAAGGGACAAAATCGAGATATTCAAGTCCAGTCCTGTGAATCGCTGATTTCAGTGAGTGTGTAAAAGCAAATACTTCAGCTAGACTTGCATTTATTTTATCCGGTGTAAATCCCAATGCGATCGCAGAAGCACCAAAAGGATCAACGTCAATGAGAAGTGTCTTTTTCTCGGCAACTGCAAGTGATGCAGCAAGATTGACGGCAGTCGTAGTCTTGCCAACTCCTCCTTTCGGAATGCAAATGGAAATAATTTTACTCATCTATTAAAGTTTAGAAAAATATATCTGATTATTATTTATTACACAACAGGGTTTACACTGAACCTCCCAGCCATCAAACGGAGTATTGGATGATTTTGATTTAAATTTTCTTTTATCAATTTTCCATTTAGACTTCAGATCCAAAATTGTCATGTTCGCCTTTTCTCCTTCCGTGATATTTACCGGCGGTAAGTTTAAAATCTTTCTCGGATTGATTGACATTTTCTCAATCATTTGTTCAAAAGATATTACACCCGCTTTCACTAAATATGTATAAGTCAACCCGAGGGCGGTTTCAAGACCAACTATTCCAAAAGGCGCGTCATAAAATCCCTGCATTTTTTCATATAAAGAATGCGGAGCATGATCCGTACAAATCACATCTATGGTATTATCACTTAATCCCCGTTTGATTTCATCAATGTCATCTTTTGTTCTCAGTGGAGGGTTCATCTTTGCATTTGTATTAAATTCAAGACACTCCTTGTCAGTTAAAATAAAATGATGAGGACAAACTTCACCTGTAACATTTATTTTTTTTGCTTTGGCACCTCTGAGAAGCTCCACACTTTTTCCGCAGGATATATGCTGAACGTGATACCTGGAGTTTTTGACGAATTCCGTAAGAAGAATATCCCGTGCAATGACTGAAGTCTCGCTGACTTCAGGTATCCCTTTTACTCCCATAACAGTCGAAATGTATCCTTCATTCATTACACCTTTATTCGAAAGAGTCATATTCTCGCAATGCTGAATCACAACAGAATTTATTTGCGACGTGTATTCAAGAACCCTACGCATTAATTCCGGATTTGAAACCGGACTTCCATCATCGGTAAAAGCCACTGCGCCTGCTTCCGATAATGACAAAATCGGAGCTAGCCTCTCCCCTTCCCTTTTGTAAGTTGCACAGGCAGCAACATCAATATCAATCAGCAGTTCCTTAGTACTATCCAAAATGTATCTTATAAGCACCGGCGAATCCAACGGGGGATTTGTATTTGGCATGCATAGAACTCCTGTAAAACCACCGTTTGCGGCTGCTTCAGAACCTGTTGTCAGATCTTCCTTATGTGTTTGTCCCGGTTCACGGAAATGCACATGCATATCATACAATCCCGGAATACAGGTTTTATTCTTTAAATCTAATTCTTTAATGTTTTTTTTGGTGCTTTTGACCTTACCTATTTTTTGAATTACACCGTCAATAATTAATATATCGGTTACTTCATTAATATTGTCTGCGGGGGAAATCAATTGTATGTCTCTTAAAATAAGATCCAATTGTATTTAATTTTTATCATTCATTAATTTAAACAATGCACATTTAATTGCCACTCCGTTAGTTACCTGTTCAAATATTAATGAGTTAGCGGAAACGGACGTGTCAAAGTCCAGTTCAACATTAATATTCATAGGTCCCGGATGTAATATTTTAATTTTTGAATTATTTCTTAATCTCTCTTCATTCACACCGTAATGCCTGTTAAACTCCCGAACCGACGGAAGTAAATTCCCGGCATCACGCTCAAGCTGAACTCTTAAAATATTAATTGCATCATTTTTCTTAATGGCTTCATTTATGTCGGTATAAACATTAACTCCTAATCCTTCAATATTTTTCGGAATAAAAGAAATAGGTCCGCAAACGGAGACATTTGCTTCAAGCTTTTTCAGTCCGAAAATATTTGACAATGCTACCCGGCTGTGTGAAATATTACCAACTATACAAACATTCAAATTTTTCAGACTTCCGAAATTTTCTTTTAACGTATAAAGGTCTAAAAGTCCCTGTGTAGGATGCTCATTTGTTCCGTCACCGGCATTAATAATGTGAGAAGTTGTATTTTCCGCAAGAAGGTTTGCAATGCCCGGAACAGAATGCCTTACTACAATATAATCAAACTTCATTGCTTCGATATTCTTTATCGTATCGAGAAAGCTCTCGCCTTTGCTAAAAGAAGAACCTGCAGAAGTAAAATTGACAGCATCCAATCCTAATTTTTTCTCTGTAAGTTCAAAAGAAGTCCTTGTTCGTGTAGAGTCTTCAAAAAAAAGATTAATTACGGATTTAGAACCGGGTATTTTTTCCAGAGGTTTTCTTTGAACAATCTTTTTTTTAAAAACTTCTGTCAGTTTAAAAATTTCTCCGAAATCTTCTTTTTCTAAATATCTGAGTCCAATTAAATGTTCAGGAAATTTCAATGTTATATTTTAATTTACATTCCGATTAAGAAATTCCATAGCACGTAATCCAGCATCAATATTGATGCTGCAGCGATAACAAATGCTTTAATGGTCGAAAGGCCTACACCTTCAGCGCCGCCTCTTGTCTGAAATCCGATAAAACAACCTATTGATGAAATGGATATTCCGAAGAAAATTGCTTTAATCGTTCCTGCCCAAATGTCTTTTACTTCAAGAGCTTTCTTGAATGCACCTAAGAATGTTTCGGACGGCACATCAAGAAAAACAGTCGCAACCGTGTATGAACCCATTATCGCAATTGAGCTTGCATAAATGACAAGAACCGGCAGCATCAAAGTGGTAGCAACTATTCTTGGCATTGCGAGATACCGGATAGGACTGATTGCCATTGCTTCAAGTGCATCAATTTGTTCTGTAACTTTCATCGTGCCCAGCTCAGCTGCCATGGAAGCACCCACTCTTCCTGCCAGAACTATTGCGGCAAGAACCGGTCCTAATTCTATTATGATTGCCTTTGTTGTGGCAGAACCAAGATAACTGTATGAAATTAATCCTTTAATCTGATATGCAGCCTGCCAGCAGGATACAGCACCCGTAAAAATTCCGATTATAGAAACAAGTGTTAAAGAATTCACTCCTACATGAAGCATCTGTTCTATAATGAGTTTCCTGTCTCGAAATACCCTGGGTAAGTTTTTGATTACTCCCAACATCATTATTGAGTATTCCCCTAACTCCGTAAAGAACTGTAAAAACTTTCTGCCTACAAATGAGATCAATTACTTTTATTTAATTATATTAAAATATAGAAATTAAGTAATAAAGATTAATTAATAACTTTTTAACTTCTGTACCTTTACCTGCAGCAGTTTATTGCCGGACTTTTTCATTACTGTCATGACAATCCCCTTATAATCAATTCTCTCATAAATATCAGGAATATGTCCCGTCACAGTCTGAAGGAAACCGCTTAATGTATGATATTCATCAGAATCTACGGGGACATCAGCTCCAAATTTTCTGTTAAAATCCGCAATAGTCATATTCGGGTTAATAAGTGAAATCCCCTTTTTGCTTCCCTTTATATTTTCAACCGAACTGTCAGACTCGGTATCATATTCATCATCTATTTCTCCGAATATTTCTTCTATAATGTCTTCAAGAGTTACCAGACCTTCAACTCCTCCGTGTTCATTCACGACAATACCAAGATGAATATGTTTTTTCTGAAAGTCCTTTAATATCTCGCCGATATGCTTCGTTTCCGGTATAAAGTGGACAGGCCGGATAATATCCTGCAGAACTATTATTTCCTTATGCTCAGCTGCACTTATAATATCCTTTGAATAAATAATGCCAATTATGTTATCAATACTGTCTTTATAAACAGGAACACGAGAATATCCTTCATCTATCAACTTTTCTATAATCTTATCGCGATTTTCGTCTATGTCAATCGAAAACATGCTGTTTCTCGGTATCATCACATCAGCGGCTGTCTTGTCATTAAATCCGAATACTTTTTGAATAATCGCCTGTTCGGTTTCGTCAATTTCACCCGTCTTTGTACCTTCTGCTATTAATACCCTTATCTCTTCTTCGGAATGTGATCTCTCCGATTCACTTACAGGCTGAATTCCAAATAAAATCAAAATTCTGTTTGCCGTTCCGTTCAATAAAAGTATCGCTGGTTTGAAAATCAGATAAAAAATGTTCAGCGGCAAAGCAATAAATAAAGTTGTCTGCTTTGGATGCCTTATGGCTAATGATTTAGGTGCAAGTTCTCCTAAAATAATATGAAGAAAAGTAATAAAAACAAATCCAACTGAAAGCGAAATTGTATGGATTGTCTGCGGATTGCTTATCCCAAAAAGCGAAAAAAACGGTTCTAATATTCTTGCTGTCACAGGCTCGCCTATCCAGCCTAGTCCTAATGAAGAAATCGTAATTCCGAACTGAGTCGCAGCTAAATACTGATCGAGATTTGTAATAAGTTTTAGTGCTAATTTTGCTTTCCTGTCTTTACTTATTTCTTCCGGTAACAATTGTGTTTTCCGTACTTTCACCAGCGCGAATTCCGCAGCAACAAACAAAGCATTCAGAATTACAAAAAAAAGCAAAAGAAAAAGATCGAAAAAAATAGACTTAAAGTCATCCATATATGTTATGTCTGAAAATAATTATTTAACATTCTATCTACAATGTAAAATAGGAATAATGATTTGGAAGAATTCGGAGGATTTGAGTTCAGAGTAATGAACCGAAGAGTATTAATTACACCGGTGGTATTAATTTTAAATGATTTACTGTATGATCTACCCCTCAAAATCTGCACTGCCTTTTTTTTCATACCAGCCAAATGGACCTGCCAGAATATTAAATTCATTATTACTTTTGTCACTTTTCAAACAAATTAGCCATCCCCATTTTTGAGGACTTAAATCGTAGGAAAAGTAAATAGATGTAATTTTGTAATCCGGATAGGAATCCTTGATTTCAATTAACATTTTTTCAGGAACTGATTCAAAATAAGCCTTATTAATCAGTTTATTCTCATCCTCTATATTAGGAGTTAATATCCCATGTGAAATAAGCTTCCCATCTGTATCTAAAATTGCTGATCCCATGACCTTAGATTTTAAAAGTAAGGGAACGAACCAATATTTATGCTTTTTATGATTATCAAAAACCGGAATGGGTGTGCTTATGATTGTATTGATAAGTTGTTGAAATGAATTATGAAATAAAGTCTGAAAATTTTTCTTAATAATATTCTGAATATCTTCTGCAGAGAGCATCTGTATAACATTTAACATTTATTTTAATAGTCCAGCTCAGTATAAACAAAATTTGTGTGTGTAATGGAATCCCAATCCTCCCAGTAAATGTCACCGCCGGCTTTTAGATCGGCGTTCCATGGCCATGGATCGTATATATACAGCTTCTTATCTGCAGTAGGAGAACTAAGTATAATGTAGTTGCTAGTTGAGTAGCCTGCAATAGCCCGTGCGTGACCCGGTACACCTGATTTCATTGGTTGTAATAAATTAATTTGATCTCTTGCTTCGTTCCATGTTGGTGATGAATCAAATGAACAATTAAGATGATTGTTGCTTAGAGTTTCATATCCGGCTGATACATCCGGCGGGCATCCGCTTCCTGACGAATAACCGAGATCCGGAGCAATGTCATTTTGTGAGTAATAGTAGCGGTAATAGCATAATATCATCTGGCATGTAGCAACCGAACAGTAATCATTTACCTGCTGTGCATGCAAAATAAAACAGTGATGTGATCCGGTTTCATCATACCTGTAATGTGTACAGAACTTTAATTTTTTTTCATTACGGAGCTTTAAACTTATTTTTGCTAAATCGGCAACCTTGTACAGATCGCTTATTTTATAAATAGCGATGCCGTAATCTTTTTTAAATACTTTTTTTGTAAGATCATTTAATTTTTTGTATCTCTTTAATCTTGAGGGAACTGATTTTCTATCAATTGAATCCAGGAAAGACCATGCATACGATCCTTCAATATTATCTTTTCTTGGTTTTTCAGGAATTACAGCATAATCCGAAATATCAAATATTACAGACCTGCTTTCTTTATCCTTGGTCAGGTTTACCTGCAGACCGATTTTAGGATAACTATAACAAACTAATCTGGTCCCTTTAACTTTATATTTTGAGAACTTCTTCTTTAAAATTTCACTGATCTTTCTCTTTGCTGTTTCCAGATTCCATTTTTGAGGTCCTAAACGAATTGAAACCACCGGTGTGCCGATTGCTTTATTAGCAGCTGCTCTCAATGTCCCGGTCTGATTCTTCCCTGAAGTAATGGCAAAGTCATAGAATAAAAGTTTACCGTTAATGTCATAAATTTCAAGAGCTTTGGGATTTAAGACAGTTTTATTCTGTTTGCGTATTTCTTTTGATTCGCTAAGAATAAATTTTGCTCCTTCAATCAGTGCATTTGCAAATGCTTCTTCTTTTGAAATAAGATCAGGATGGTTTTCTATTTCTTTAGCCATGATATTTTGATTTAAAAATTTAATGGAATTCTATTTCGCAAATATCATTTTCTTTATGTCCGAAGAGTAATTTGTTTCAAGTTTATAAAAATAAATCCCGCTTGACATTTCATTGTATTTGCTTGTATTGAATTCTACACTGTAAGTACCAGGAGTTTGAAATGCTTCGACAAGCAGGTCAACAAATTGCCCGGTAAGGCTATATACTTTTAAATTTACTTTTGTCGGAATTAACAGTTGATATGTAATAGTAGTGGATGGATTAAACGGATTTGGGTTATTCTGATTAAGCTTAAACTCCGGAACTTCTGTTATTCCCAGCTTGATTTCCTCAGCAGTCACAACTTTGTTTAAAACATCATAAACACTGACTTTATAAAAATAGACTCCGTTTTCCTGAGGCCTATCCGAATAGGTGTAATAGTAAGACGTAACAGAATCGTTATCTTCTTTTTTTCTGAAGTTTGAAAACAAGACTTCAGTCAAAGATGTATATAATTCGGTTCCGGCTTTTTTATTTTCAATCTTGAATTTGTTTAAATTTGCTGGGTTAATTATTTTCCAGTTAAGCTCTACTTCACCACCTTTAATCTTGGCTGTGAATGAGGCTAATTTATTGATTATTTTGTCTTCACCTTCTGCTTTTGTATAATTACAAATTAGCAGAATCAATATAGCTGCTTTGCAAAATGTTTTCATGATTCCTCTATCTGTATTCCTGTAAAAACTCTAATCGTTTTTTTAATTTTTCTTTCGGAACAAGAAGTTTGTCTTTACCGAATATCGCTTCTTCCTGACTGCTGAAAACCAGTTCGTATTCATCACTCATTACTATTGCTTCTTCCGGACAAACTTCTTCACAGAATCCGCAGAAAATACATCTCACCATGTTGATCTCAAATTTCTCGGGATATCTTTCTTTCTCTCTCTCTGTTTCCCCAGCCTGAACTTCTATTGCCAACGCAGGGCAAACCCTTGAACATAAAGCACAGGCAACACATCTTTCTGTTCCGTCATCTTCCTGAACCAGTACAGGTCTTCCCCTGTATGAAGCCGGCGGAATCCATTTTTCTTCGGGATACTGTCTTGTAAATTTCGGTCTGAATATCTGTTTAAATGTTAAACCAAGTCCTTTAATTATCTGCGGAATGTACGTCTGTTCGAGTAATGTTAAATCTTTCTTCTTAATTATCGCCATTAAAAGGTAAATTGTTTTGAACAAATATAATACAAAGATACATAAATGGTAAGGTATTATTTTGATTTTGATCTTGGACTTTGGATTTTAGATTCCCCGCTGTCATTCCCGTGTGCTTTAATCGGGAACCAGTCAACATCACCTCAAAGACTCTAAGACTCAAAGTAATATGTTTTATTATTTTTTCCTTTGTACACGATGATGTGGGGAACGCGGATAACACTGATTTTACTGATATTCGCGGATCAAAATAAATAACCTTAAAATTCAAAGTATCTATTTAGAATTGTGATTAGTCTCCTGAAGAACATTTCTTTCAGCAAATAAAAAAATCCGCTATTTTTCTGCTTAATCCGTGTTATCCGCGTTCAATTTTTCTCGTGTACAGAGTATTTTTTCAAATTTAGAGTCTTTGATGCTTTGAGGTGATACATCTGTTTTTAAATACTCAAATTTGTATCAAGATCTTAATCAAAGTTCCCTCACCTCTTTTTGATTCAATACTCATTGTTCCACCGAGAATCTTAACCCTCTCAGAAATCCCGGACAATCCAAGACTCCCCTGTTCGACATTATCGGGATCAAATCCCTTTCCGTTATCTGAAATCAAAATAGAAACCGATTCTATATTTTTTGTCACTTTTATTATCGCTTCTGATGAGTTTGAATGCTTAATAATGTTGCTGATGGCTTCCTGGATTATTCTGTATATATGGACTTCATTTTCTTCGGGAAATATTTCATCAATATCCTCTATGGCAGGAATCGTAATTACCTTTGCTGATGTCGATACTTTCTCAATCATCGACCTTATCGCCTTTGTAATTCCAAGGGCTTCTATCTGATGAGGATGAAGATTGTAGGAGATATTTCTTACATCATTGAGTGTCTCGGCTGACTGATCTGATATTTTATTCAGAGCATTTTTTGTTTCTTCATCCTTAGTTGTATTCATTGCAGTTACAACATCATTCTTTAAAATGAGAATATCATGAGCAATAGAGTCATGAAGTTCATTTGCAATTCTCTTTCTCTCATCTTCCTGTGAAGCTAATAGCTTTCTTGAATACTCTTCCTGAGCCAGTTTTTCTTTCTTTAGTTTATTAACTCTTTTCTTATACCCAATTCCTGCAGTCAGAAAAATTAATGCAGCTCCGCATGATTTAAACCACCAACTCTGCCACCACGGAGGAGTGATAGTAATTTTTATTGACGTTCCTTCTTCATTCCAGATTCCGTCGTTGTTCGAGCCTTTGACTCTGAATGTATATTCTCCCGGATCTAAGTTGGTATAAGTCGCAGTTCTCTTTGTCCCGCAGTAAACCCAGCCTGTATCGAATCCTTCCATCTTGTATGCGTATTGATTCTTTGAAGGATTATTAAAAATCAGCGCAGCGAACTCAAATGAGAAAACATTTTCTTTATAGGATAAGGTTATATCTTTAGCAACTGTAATATTATTTTTAAGAAAAGGATTATCGGGAGAGGGTTTTACTGATTCATTGAAGATTTGAAAATTTGTTATCAGGATTTTAGGGATATAACTGTTATCTTTAATTTCATCTGGATTGAAATATGTCAATCCGTTAGGTCCTCCGAAGTATAAATTACCTTCTTTATCTTTTGTTTTAGCTCCAAAATAATTGAATCTGTTTCCTTGTATTCCATCAGTCATATTGTAAACTCTGTATTCATTTGTCTCAGGATTGAATTCAGTTAAACCATATTCGTAATTTGTTGCCGACCATAAAATTCCTGAATTATCTATAATGATATTTTCCCCTGTTTCTACAGGATAAAATTTAAACTTACCTGTTAATCTATTCAGTCTGTTTAATCCAAGATTTGAAGTAAAATAATAATTACCCAGACTATCTTCACACATTCCTTGAAAATAATCACCCTGAAAACTATTTGTATCGGATTTAATGCTTTTGTATTCTGTAAATTTGTCCTTATCAATTTCATATTTCATGACAGCATCCCATGGAAACCATAAATTTTTTTCCTTGTCAACAAGAGCCCATTGTTGGTCATATTTCTCAAAAAATCTTAATGAGTCAGAATCCGGATTAAAATCAGAAAATTCTTTTACATCTATATCGAATTTCAAGAAACCGGAACGTGTTGCTATTAAACACTTATTATCACCGAGATACATCATTTGCCAAAAGCTATGTCCGGTTTTGGAATTAAAAATTCGATATGCTTTCGTTTTAATTTCATACTCAAATATTTTTCCGCTAGTACTGCAAAACCAGATATTATGATTTATGTCTTCGAAACAACTGGTGATGGTTTGGTTACTGAGTTCTTCTGATATTACTAAATAGTCTTTAAATGTTAGAAATCCATTATTGTTTTTTGTAAAAGTAAATAACCCCTTATTTATTCTTGTTGCGACCCAAAATATTCCTGATGAATCCAAATAAACCGAGGTTACATCATTGGTTTTCGAAAATGTGGAGTTTTGAAAAAATCTTGAAATTGTATGAAATCGTTTTCCTTGAAGATCAATCTTACAAACACCTCTGTTCCGAGTTCCAATCCACAGAACATTCGAATTGTCTGAATAAAGATTTAGCAAAAAATCACTGCTTAGACTTGATTGGTAATTATTATCAGATTTGAAACTACTAAAGGTACCGTCTCTTTCATATTTGTTCAGCCCTCCGCCGAATGTAGCAATCCATACTGTATTATTTTTATCTTCGCAAATACCCCTAATGTTATTTTCTGAGATACTATTTGGATTGTCCCTTTTATTTATAAATTTAATAAATCCATTTCTTTCCCTGAGGAATATATTCAAACCGGATTCCGTTCCAATCCAAATATTATGCTTGCTATCTTCATAAAAACATTGTACCCTATTGCTACTCAAACTTGAAGTATCAGAACTATGTTGATAATTTCTAAATCTGTTATTTTCTCTGTCTAAAATAAATAATCCTTTATCGTCTGTTCCAATATAAATCAAACCTTCCTTATCAATGAATAGTGAAATTATGTTATTTGATAAAAGGTCACTGTTAGCTGTATGGTAGTATCGGAAGGTTTGGTTTTTTTTGTTGAAAATTCTTAAACCCCCCTTTTGCGTTCCAATTACTAAATCACCTTTTTGATCTTCCAGAATAGCTCCAACTCCATCACAAAACGGAGCACTTTCACTTCCGTTAAGATCAACTTCACTAAATCTGTCATATTCTCTGTTATATCTCACCAAGACTCCTCCTGTTGTACCAAACCATAAAGTACCGTCACGATCCAAACACACACTCGGAATAGCATTACCCACAGCTGAATAGGAGCTATCTTCAATATAACCCTTTAATCCACCGTTTCCATATGCTTTGAAATTATTTCCATCATATTTGATTAATCCCGGTGTTGTAGGAAACCATATGAATCCGTCCAGATCCTGTATTATCCAATGTATATCGCAGTTTGAAATACCTAATTCAATTGGAAGCTGCTCAAATTTTGTTTCTTCAATTGAAGAGCCTCTTAAATCATTTTTAGAATTATATTTTGGCTGGGTATTTACTGTTGGTATCGAAAAAAGAATCAGAAATTGCAAAATAACGGCAGTTACAAATATCTTCCTATTTTTTGTTTTCATATCGTTCATCGCAAAAAAAGTACGTTAAAATTACAAAATTTAATTTTAAAAAACATCAGTGTATTGTCTGAACCCGAATTCCCGAGTTAACCGAATTCACTTAATTAATTTTATGGCAAATTAAATCCCTGCAATTCTTCAATTCATTTAATTCGAGTTCAGACAAGAATAAATTTATTTTACCAGATACATTTTCTTCGTATCAACAAACCCATCCGCTTCCAGTTTATAAAAATAAACTCCGCTCGATAAATTGCTTCCGTCGAAATCATATTTGTATGTTCCGGGAGCTAGCTTTGTATTTACTAATGTCGCAATCTCTTTTCCGAGAATATCAAACACTTTCAAAGATACAAATCCCAAATCCGAAATCCCAAATTCCAAATTCGTAACAGGATTGAATGGGTTCGGATAATTTTGCTTCAATGAATATTCATCCGGAACCTGAGATGAAATATTATGTATGCCAATGGTGCTTGCAAATGGAATTGAAAGTCCTACAATTCGTCCTACTTCAGGATTAAAAGGTGCAACTAAAGTAGTATGACCGGTAACTAGATTTACAGTTCTTAACTCAGCTCTGTTTGAATCAATATTCCAGCCGGATAGCCAAAGTGTTTCTGTTTCTCTGTCAAAGCAAAGACCTTGCCTGAATCCTATTGAGTTGTAACCCTGATCCCCGATTATTTCAATGGAGCCGGTTGATAAATTTACTTTTACAATTAAGCCAATAGCCGCAGTTCCGTAACATTCACCGGAATTGTTAATTGCGATGTCAGTCAGATTAGCATCTCCTCCTCCAATAAATGTCGCTTCTCTGCTTGATAAGTTTAAAGTATATAGTCTAAAATATACCTCACCATCCACATGAGATGTAAAATACATTTTATTGTTTTCAGGGTTAAATGCCAATGACGCTATTGCCTCACTGGATCCTGTCAAACCTGTTATCAAACCTAATGTTGTCAGGACTCCTGTTGCTGTATCTACCGTTTGCAATGGTGAATTAATCACTGCAGAATTAATACAATAAAGTTTTCCTGTGTTATCAAATTCCATAGCTCCGTAATTTGCCGTATTGCCGGGTCCGAACTGAGAATGATTTCCTGAATTAAATAGAAACCCTTTTGTAAAGTATTTTGGATTGAGAGTCTGGCAATGTGCAAAGAATCTTTTATTTGCTCCCGCAATTGGATCAGCTGCTTTTACAACAACATTGGTTGAACCGTTTACAAATGAAACAGCATAACCATAAACTGTCGTTCCTATTCTTTTTGTATCCATGTTAAACATTCGCAGCCCTGCTGTTGACATTTCTGTCCAGTTCATTCCTCCGTTTATGCTCTTTAGTATTCCCGAAGAATAAGGACTTGTTAAGTAACATGTGTTTGTTCCTTCAATCCATCTCATAACCGGACTCGCCGTGTTTGGAGCATAGTTGCCCAAACTTACATTTGTCCAGTTTAGTCCTCCGTTTGTAGTCCGTGAAATTACCGGCAGTGAAGTTGCCCCAGCTATACCGGTAAGTTTGTCTTCCTTAAATGCTATTCCTCTTGTAAAATTGCCTCCGATAGAAGGAAGACCGATGTTGCTTAAATCATATGTTGTTCCTCCGTTGGTTGTCATGATTATTGAAGGAACACCGGTTGTTGTACCCATTGAATAAAAAAGACTGTCAATTACATTATACCCGCTTATAGATAAATCGTATCCCGGGAATAATGGTATAGATGACCTGCTCCATGTATTACCTCCGTCTCTTGTTTTGAAAAATATTATATCGGTAGCGTCTGAGCAAAAAGCTACTCCAAAAGAAGGCATAGACAATGAAAATTTTATTCCTCCGATGCCATCTCCGGCAGAATCAATAACAGTCCATGTATTTCCGCCGTTTGTAGTTTTATAAATTTTTCCGATTCCCGAACCTCCGTTGTCTCCGGCAAAAAGTGTATTAGCATCTTTCGCCCATAAGCAGAAGAAAGGACTTATTCCAGCAGTATTAATGACAGTCCAGCTGGATCCTCCGTTTGTTGTTCTGTAAGTAGTGTTTACAGATGAGCCTCCTGTTACCCAGGCTGTGTTTTCATCAACAACAGAAACAGTTGACCTTCCCTCGATTCCTGCCAGGTCGCCGCATATTGTCCATTGTGAATAAGAGATTACAGCTACGATTAAATTTACAGTGATAAGTAGTGCGAATAAGATGTAGTAATTTGCTCTTTTCATTTTGATTCTCCTTTATTTTAATTTAATGAACATTTGAAAATAATTAATTTATTTTGAATTTAAAATAAGTAAAACTACTCATTAAGCTGTGTGTCAAATTTGTAATGTGAAATTGTTACCTAATACTTAATACTTTATCCGTTAATCGTATACCCTCTGAGATTAACCGAAATTAATTTTAACTGTGAGCTTACATTCTTTATTGTCAGATCTTCAAAAGCAAAGTAACCGAATTTTTTCCATGTGCATGGAAGCGAACTGCTGTCAGCCTGCATGGAAGAACGGATCAGCAGATCTCTTGTATGGATATTACAATTTGAAATTGAGTAGCTGTGAATCAGAATAAGACCGGTATTTCCGTAATGAAAAGTCCTTGACTCACCCGGATGCAGTGTAAATTTTAGATTATAAAACCCCTCTTCTAAATTCATCGAAGCATCCGGGGTTTTTAAGGAAACCGGTCCGGTGCTTTCGGGATTGATCAGATTATCACTGCATCCTGCGATCATTGAAATACAAATTAAAATTAATGAGCCTGTGTAAAGTTTTACTTTTTTCATTTTTGTTCTCCCTTCTTTTTTAAATTTAAGAACTTTTAATTTAATGATTCAAAAATAAACAGGTCTCATGATAATTAGAATAGAGACAATTACGATTTCGGTATAAGTAGACCTACACAAATTATAGTGTGATATTACAAATCTGTTTTCACACTAATGTAAATTTAATGAATTTTTCAACACAGAGTCACAGAGACACAGAGAAAAAACATTAGAAAATAATTCGATCCCTCTGTGCTACTATGTTAAACGCAAAATATAATTTTTTTTAGTTATGCTTGAGTTGGTTAGAATCAAACCTTAGCGATCTTTGCAAAAGATTTTGCGTTCTTTGCGTTTAATTAATACGCTTAAGTTCCCGCATTAAATGGCTGTAAATGAATCCCTAAAAAAGTTTTGTGTCAAATTACTATAGATCCAGGTTCTAATGATTTAATGTCCACCCATCCATTTTTAATGTTATTTTTTTTGTTTGACCGCTCATATTTTTATTGACAGGTTTTCAAGCAGTAATCCAGGACCGCAGTCCCATTCACACGGAAGATTGTTTCCGCCGGGAAAATTTAATGACTGAATGAGCAATTCATTTCTGCCTGAAATACAATTAGATATCGAATATCTGCTGATTTGAATTAATAAAGTATTATTGTAATTCAGATATAAGGTTTGACCGGGATTTAATTTTAATGATGCATTAAAAGAATGCGGTACTAATGCAGTATCCGGGTTTGTATTCGCGAATTGATGTAAATACTTGTTTTCTGTTTTTGTTAATACAGGATTGTCACTGCATCCTGTTATTATTGTTAAATATAATATGATGAATGCACTGGTGTAAAGTTTTAGTTTTTTCATTTTTGAATTCCTTTCGTTTTAAATTATGGAGTTTATTAACCGTCTAACCGCTACTCTTCCATTTTTCAAGCGGTCTGACGGTTGCAATTTTCGAAATTGTCAGTCCGCTTTAGAACACTAAAGCGGTCTGACGGGTAAACTTTATTTACCGGATACACCAAACAAATTAACATCAACAGCTCTTATTTTTTCGCTTCTGTTTTCAATCAATAGATCATCAAGTATATAATTGCCGCTGCTGCAGGGCAGGCTCTGTGATGCATCAATGTTTGAAGCTGAGATGTAGAGATCATTTTTCGTAATTCCACAGTTGGAGATAGAATACTCTGTAATTGAATTCAATCCTGTGATTCCTGAATGAAGAAAGATGTGTTCACCGGGTTTAATTTTAAACGAAGATGAAAAAGAGTCACCTTTCTTGTTACTGCCGGAAGTTGAAATTTGATTTTCGGCTGATCCGGAATTTAATGATGATGTGATGCTGTCACTGCAGGATGATAAAACAGCTAAGCTTATCATGATTAAGACTCCTGAAAAAATTTTTAATGCTTTCATTTTTTGTTTCCCTTTCTCCGTATTACCGGATTTAAATTTCTAGTTGTACTTTACAAAGTTTATAAAATTTAGAATAAAGTAATATAAGTGCAAATACACTTTCACAATAGGTGAAACTACTCAATTACATAGGATGGATATTATATTATTTATGAACCTCTGAGGATTGTGCGGAACAAAGAATAGAACAGATGATTAACAACCGATAGCTTAGATGAGATCAGATAATACTTAAATGTGTTAAATTTCTAGTCTGAACTATTCTGTGTGTATTTTTGAATGCCACATTTTACTTGTCGTCTTTGACTATTTACAAAAGAGATTTATTTTCAATAGCAAATTTAATGAGGCTGTGAGTTCCTTTTAGATTTAGCTTGTTATTAATATTTGTTCTGTGATTTTCCACTGTTCGGGGACTTATAAATAATTCCTCAGCAATCAGAGCGCTTGTTTTCCCCTCTGCAATTAATTTAAGGACAGTAAGTTCTGTCTTCGAGAGTTCGCATATGGCGGGTTTATTGCTTTCTAGTTTTTTCAGTTTATCGCGGCGGTTGACAAGGAAGTTCGAGACGGAAGGGCTGATATAATAATTCCCTGAAGCAACTTTCCGTATGCATTCGACAATATCACTGACTGCGCTGTCTTTCAGCACATACCCGCTGATGCCGTTCTCCATTGCTTCATCGAACATATCTTCATCATTATAAACTGTCAGAAATATAGTTCTCACATTAATTTTATTCTTCTTTAATTCTTTAAGGATCTGAAGCCCAGTCATCCGAGGCATATGAATATCAAGCATAGCAATATCAGGCTTAAGCTCCATGATCATTTCATATGCTTTCTCTCCGTTATCGGCTTCACCGATAATTTGTATGTCTTTTTCCTTGCTTATTATGTTAACTAAACCGTCACGGAAAACCGGATGGTCATCTGCTATAATAATCTTTATTGGAAGGCTCATGTTCATCTTTAATTAAGATTTATACAAGGAACTTTGTAATTGGATCATTACAAACTTACAGAAAAAAATATTTAAAAACATCTGAATAATGATGGAAGCATATTAACGCTATGTACACGACAAAAAATTTTTTAACCACAAAGGACGCAAAGTAGGCACAAAGCTCACAAAGATTTTTTTAAAAATGTACAAATTCTTACTCTATGGTAAATACTTTGTGTTCTTTGAGCTATCTTTGAGTGCTTTGTGGTAATAAACAAGAAGGAAATTTATTTGTTAAATTAAATTGTCGTGTACACAGATATTAACGCATTAAATCAAATTAAATGTAATCCAGCGCTAATTTACTCAAATGTAAAAGGGCATTTTGAGCTGTATGCTAAATTTACATTAATAGTTTTTGTCTGCCTGCATCTGTTCTCTATTAATAAGTCAAACAGTTTGTAATTGTTGCTGGCGCAGGGCAGGCTGTAAATACCTTCAATATTTGACGCTGTTATTTTCCATTCATTTCTGTCTATGCTGCAATTTGAAATAGAATACACATTGATGAATTCTAATAAGGTAATTTTTGAATTCAGGAAAACAGATTCACCGGGCTTTAATGTAAAAGAAGCAGAGTAAGTGCCGGCGCTTTCCATTATCCGTGAATTTAATAATTGATTCTCCCGAAATTTGTAATCCGGTTTTGTAGTAATACATTCACGGGTGAATGCTGTTACGATCAAAGATACCGGTATTAGTATTGCTGTGCAGAGTTTTAGTGCTTTCATTTTTGTTCTCCTTTTTCTGTCTGACAGATTATTTGAATTTTTTATCTAAAATTCAACAATGCCAAAAATGGAAATACGTAAATTAATTATAAATAAATGCAATCAACGTATTTGAATAGGTGATAACACTTATGTTCGATTGCTGGATATAAAACTCATTCACCGACTAATCCTATAAATCATAAAATCCTGCGAATCCCGGTTCAGACAATAATATAAAAAAGCCGTCTGATTTCTCAAACGGCTTACTTTATAACCTAACAATTTATACCTAATACTTATTTGACCAGCAACATCTTCTTTGTATCTGTAAAATTTTCTGTTTTTAATGTATAATAATAAACTCCTGAAGACAGTTGAGATGCATTGAAATCAACTTTATATGACCCTGAGTTTAATTTCTCGTTATTTAAAAGATTTGCTACTTCATTACCCAGAATGTCATAAACCTTTAAGCTGACATTTCCGGATTTCGGGATCGCGAAATTAATGTTTGTATTTGGATTAAACGGATTCGGATAATTCTGACTCAGGCTGAATGATTCTGCCAGAGATGATATATTGTTGATTCCGACTGAATTTACCACAAGATCAAAATTTCTTTCAACATACTGATCCGGATCATCTTCCCTGTACATTCTGACCACAACATGTGAAGTTCCAAGAGTAGGTGAATAATAAGTTATGTCCATGGTATCCTGCTCGCCCGGTATCAGAGTTAGAGGCGGCTCAGGATTAGCTCCGATTAAAGGTACAACATCAATATCGGGAGCGTAACACAGTCCGACGCAAATGGAACTTGACCAACTGGCATCCGGCAGTTGATTTACAGTTCTCATAAATCTGACATCTACAGGTACCGAGCCGTTATTTCTAAAATATGCATAAGCATAATTCGCACCTGTAGAACCATATGTAATTTCTCCGCCAATCCTTACAAACTCCAATTGAGCCGATACACTTAGTGATAAAGATGCAAATATTAATAATGTAAATACTATTTTTCTCATATTGATTTTTTTAAAATTTAAGATGAATTAATTAATTAAGCAGACCCTGTAGTTTATTAAAGTATTGTTTTGCTAAAATGTAATCCGGAGCAAGTTCCTTTGCAGCACGAAATTCTTCAAGAGCTTCAAACCAAAGCCCTTTTGCTTCCAGTACTCTTCCGATATTAAGGTGTGCAAAATGGGGGCTGTCATATCGTTTTGCTTTTAACGCCAGCTCCAGCCATGTAAGAGCTTCTTCGGTCTGTCCTTTCTGAATTAAATATGCTCCAATGTCATTGTAAGGATTCCCGTAATCAGGATCAATTGCGATCGCATTCTTACATTCGTCAATTGCTTTATCCAGATCTCCAAGAAAGCTGTATGTCCAGCCTAGAAATGTGTGAGCCTCTGTTGTGGGGTATAAATCTATTGATTTCTTGTAGTTCAGTATAGCTTCTTCGAATTGGCCTTTCATTTGCAAAGTATATGCTTTGTTCAGATATTCTTTAGATTTTTCTAACTGACTTTGAATTTTATCTGTACTCATTTTTTAGTAATATTGTTTTTCTATTACTAAACACATATACATAACCTTAAAGTTTCTTTTGTACAAAAATAGCTTAATTCATTATTTTTTACAAGGGGATTATGTAATTTGGATTCGAAAGATTTATAAGATTCATAAGATTCATAAGATTCATAAGATTTGTAAGATTGTAAGATTTGTAAGATTCATAAGATTTCAACAAGTAGAATTGAAAGTAAAGACAGGCATAATATTAGGTTCGGGTTTGACAAAATTTGCAATGGAATTGGAATTACCTAAAATTATTTTAGAAGATAATTCGGGATTTCACAAGCGAACCATAATTTCCGGCGAAATTAACGGGAATGATGTTGTGGTATTTTCAGGCAGAAGACATTTTTACGAAGGTTATTCTGAAAGTGAAGTCCTTGAAAATGTCAATATTGCTGATGAATTAGGAGTAAATTCACTGATTATTACAAACGCTGCGGGCGGTATAAATAAAAATTTTAAAGTCTCCGATCTCATGCTTATCACTTCGCATGTGAATTTCCAGACAAAAAATTCAGTCTTCAATAAAAGTTCAAATGAATATTCAAAGAAATCAGTCGAAGCAATAAAGTCAATAGCAATAGAACATAAAATAAACCTGCGGTATGGCTGCTACTGCTGCACTTTCGGTCCGATGTATGAATCAAAATCTGAAATAAGGTACCTGACCAAACTCGGAATTGATGCAGTCGGCATGTCAACAGTCCCTGAGATTTTGCACGCAAAAAAACTCGGTATGAAGGAAATTGCAATTTCCTGCATTACCAATATTTTGTCTGAACAGTCTGAACAAATCACAACTCATGATGAAGTTTTGAAAGCAGGAAATGATGCTTATCATAATTTCTCAAAACTTCTAAAGGGCATAATTTCAAACTCATTTTAATCTTCACCACATGATCACGGACACACATGCACATTTATATTATCCGGAAATTTTATCAGACATAGATGAAATTCTGAAAAGAGCAAAAGGCACTGGAATTGACAGGATTATTGTACCTGCAGTTGATTTAGAAACTTCAAGATTCGTTATTGAATTGTCGGAAAAATATGAAATGTTGTATTGTGCAGTCGGAATTCATCCGGGCGATATAAATAAATCTGAGCCAAGAATAATTGATGATATGGAAAAATTACTCGGTCACGAGAAAATTGTCGCCGTCGGAGAAACCGGACTGGATTACTATTGGGATAAAAGCAATATTGATAAGCAAAAGGAATTTTTCCAATTACAGATAGAGCTTGCAAAATCTCATGAGCTTCCGGTAGTAATACACACCAGAGACTCTGTTGATGATGCCATCGGGATAATAAAAGCTCATTATGACAATACTCTACGGGGACAATTTCATTGTTTCAGCGGGAATGAAAATCAACTGAATGAAATATTAGCACTGGATAATTTTTATGTTTCATACTGCGGTAACATTACTTACAAAAATTTTAATCAGGTAAATGTTGTAAGACAGACTCCACTGGAAAAACTTCTGTCCGAAACAGATTCCCCTTTTCTTCCGCCGGTTCCGTTCAGAGGTAAAAAGAATGAACCCTCCTATATTGTTCACACATTAAGCAAAATTTCCGAGATCAAGGAAATACAAACGGAAGATTTATCAAAAATCTTAGATAAAAATGCAGAATCGCTGTTCTTTTAGATTTTCATTAAATTTCATTTAAGTGTTTATATTTTATAACTAAAAAATTATATTTGCTAAATTTAATTTTAAAATAAATCTCATGAAAGATTATTCATATTTCAGATCGGATTCCGGTAGCGGAAATTTTCCTCCCCCTCCCCCTCCGCCAAGCTTTAATCCGCCACCTCCCCCTGCTCCTAATCCTGCTAATACAGGAGGCGGGGCAAGCTCAAATGCAATAATTGCTCTTGTACTTGGAATTTTATCTTACATTGCGTGCGGAATATTTGCTGCTATACCTGCCTGGATTATCGGTAAGAAAGAAATAAATGAAATTAATGCCGGCAGAGCTCCGGAAGCCGGTCTTACTCTTGCCAAAATAGGCATGTGGCTCGGAATAGTAAACGTAATACTTTTTATTTTAGGGGCGATTGTTTTCATGATACTATTTGCCCTTGGTATGCTGGGCAGTTTATTCGATCAATAGACTTACTTAATACTATCTACTTGAATGTTTATAATTGATTTTAAATTTAAACTTCTAAATAATCATTTTTTAAATAATTATTTTTCAAAAAGGCAGCTTTGTTAAGTTGCCTTTTTTTATGAACCTCACTTGAAAATTATTTTTAAAAAATTCAATCAGGAATTACCGGTTCTTATTCCTGAATATAAAACAACCGGATCTGCAGGATTAGACCTTTGTTCATCTTCACAGATTCCTATTATAATCAAATCATCTGAATCAGGATTAATTCCCACAAATTTAATTTTAGAAATACCTGCCGGATTCGAAGGACAAATAAGACCCAGAAGCGGACTTGCATTAAATAAAAATGTTACGGTTCTAAACTCACCGGGAACAATTGATTCTGACTACAGAGGAGAAGTAAAAGTTTTACTTATCAATTTCGGAAAGGAAGATTTTCAAATCAATTTCGGTGACAGGATCGCACAACTGATTATTTCGAAGTACGAGAAAGCAATTTTAGATGAATCTGAATTATTATCAAACACCGGCAGAGGTGAAGGCGGGTATGGAAGCACAGGTCTCAATTAACAATGAATAATGAACAATAAGCAATGAGCAATGAGCAATGAGTAATGAACAATGAGCAATGAGTAATGAACAATGAGCAATGAACAATGAGCAATGGGTAAGGAACAATGAGTATTGAGCCATGAACAATGAACAATGAGTAATGAACAATGAACAATGAGCAATGAACAATGAGCATTGAACAATGAGCATTGAACAATGAGTATTGAGCAATGAACAATGAACAATTTTATGAATCTTATGAATCTTATAAATCTTTCGAATCTTATGAATCTTATAAATCTTATAAATCTTATAAATCTTATAAATCTTACGAATCGAATTGACCGGAACACTTAACATAGTATCAACACCGATTGGAAATTATTCGGACATGACACTACGTGCATTGAGAACACTGGATGAATCGGATTATGTAGTCTGCGAGGAATATAAAGAGGCTTCCAGACTGCTTAAGTTTTTTGGGATTAGTAAAGAATTAAAGTCGTTGAACGAGCATAATGAATCCGAAGAAAGTGAGGAAATATTTTTAGATATTGTGCAGGGAAAGAATATATCATTAATTTCGGACTGCGGCACTCCGCTCTTTTCCGATCCGGGAAGTTTACTGCTGCAAAAATGTATTGATGCAAATGTAAAACTCGAGTTCATAAGCGGAGCTAATTCGGTACTTGCATCAGTTGTTTTATCAGGATTTGACATAAGCAGATTCTATTACTTTGGATTCCTGTCACCAAAAGCGGAAATCCGCAGACAGGAATTATCAAAATTAAAATTAGTCGACAAAGTTTTTGTTTTGATGGATGCACCTTATCGCCTCAAAGCAATATTAAAGGATATTTCGGAAATATTTACATCAAGAAACGTTTTCGTCGGCTTCAACATTACTATGTCCGATGAAAGAAAATTCAGGGGAACAGCTTCCGAAATTCTGAATGAAATCGGGGAAAATAATCTTAAAGGTGAATTTGTTTTAATTATAAATAAACCAGATGATCAATATCGTTAAATACAGTCAGGAAGCCGGTGTCAAATATATTTCAGCTGATGAATTACATCATTGGGATTTTGATTGCGAAGAGAATTTATGGATTGATATGTATGATGCCTCGGAATCTGAAAGCGAAAAAATTCTTAAGGACTCTTTTTCTTTTCATCCGCTTGCAATCGAAGATGCACTAAAATATCTTTCGGCTGATGGTGTTCACCATCCGAAGATAGATGATTTCGATAAATACCTCTTCATAGTATTCAATGGATTGACGGAAGGAACGAAGGCATTCGAATACAAAATATATTCACTTAGCTGTTTCCTCGGAAGAAATTTTCTTATAACTATTCACAACGAGTCTCCAAAGAACACAATTACAAATAATCTTAATGCCATACTTAATGAACGCTCTTTCAGAAAAGGACCCGACTACATTTTAAATTTAATTTTAGACGAAATAGTTGACAGATATTATCCGATACTCGAGAGCCTGGAATCTGAAATTGATGAAGTGGAGGTGGATCTTTTTCAAGGATACCCGGGCACCCAGACATTGCAGAGAATTCTTAATTTAAAAAAGGAATTGATTAAGTTACGCAGAATTTCATCTTATCAGAAGGAAGTGCTGTTTAAGCTCACAAGAGGAGATTCAGAGCTTGTATCCACGGAAGAATCGTTGTATTACAGAAATGTTTATGACCACCTTGTAAGAGTTTCTGATACGTCAGAATCTTACCGTGATTACGTCGCAGGAATGCTCGATTCATATTTATCAATTGTAAATAACAGAATGAATGAAATCATGAAATTTCTTACAATAATATCTACCATTATGCTGCCGTTGACTTTAATTTCGGGCATCTTCGGGATGAACTTTGAATTCATTCCTTTTCTTCATGATGAATTAGGTTTCCGGGGTACTATGATTACAATGCTTATTGTCGCCCTGATAATGCTGTCCTGGTTCAGACATAAAAAATGGATCTGATTCAATTTTCTATTATCAATGTTCAATGATCAAATTTTTTTACATTACTCAGATATATACCAACCTAAAAATTATTTGTGCTAATAAATTCAATTGAATTTAAAATACCATTATGATTAAAAAATCAATTGTAAAATACGGTAAAACAATCTCTATTTGTTTTTGTTTAATTCTTTGTGTAAGCCTTCAAGCCTGCAAGACACAGAAGGAGAAAGAGAAAGACAAAGATAAACACGATAACAATAAAGATAAGGCAACCACTCTGCACTCATTCAACGGAACTGACGGCGATACACCTAAAGGTACATTAACGCTCGTGAACAATACACTTTACGGATTTACATCGGCGGGCGGAGCAAATAACAAAGGTGTGATCCTTAAGATTGATAACACCGGAAATAATTTCAGCGTTATGTACAACTTCGAAGACGGCAATAATAACAGACTGGGAAATGAACCTCATCATGATGCAATGTTTTACTATAATAATACTTTGTATGGTGTTGCCTGCTACGGAGGTAAAGATAACAACGGTGTGATATTCAGAATAAATCCTGACGGGACAGGATACTCACCAATTCATGTATTCACAGGAAGCTCAGATGACGGCGCTCATCCGAGAAGCTGTGTCATAGTGAAAGATAATGTATTTTACGGAGCAACTCCTGAAGGGGGAAAAACCGGAAGAGGAGTTATTTATAAAATAAATCCCGACGGCTCGGGATTTAAGGTATTGTATTCATTCAGTAAATCAACCGGCCATAATCCTCACTGCAGACTTGTATTAGGAAGCGACGGACAGACTGTTTATGGTATGACAAAATCAGGCGGCACGGGCGAAGTCGGCGTTGTGTTTGGATTTAATATCAGTAAATCAGAATACAAAGTCATTCATAATTTTCAGAAGAATAATGAAAGCAGTTATACACCCGAACACGGATTTTTAACACGTGTTAACAATACTCTTTATGGATTGACTCATTACGGAGGAGCAAACGACAAAGGAACAATATTTTCGGTAAATGAAGACACTACGGGTTACAGGATCCTGCATTCTTTTGGTTCGGATAAAAATGACGGATACTCACCTTACGGTTCTCTTCAGTTATCAAACGGGTTTCTGTATGGTACGACGCAGGAAGGCGGAAAAGAAAACCGCGGAACTATTTTTAAAATCGGCACTGATGGAAATAACTATAAGACAATATTCTCATATGACAAACCTGTAACAGGTGAATATCCGATAGACAATGTAACTATAAACACCGATGGCACTGAACTGTATTGTTATGGTCAGGAAGGCGGAGCTTTTGCTCAGACAGGCACTAAGAAATTCGGTACGATCATTAAATTGAATTTAAAGGATATCAAATAATTCAGGATATCAATACAACACCTTGTATTTACGGACAGAGCTTTAATAATACTGAATTGTTAAAATGCGGATTCATTAAATAGAAACAATTTCCAGATATGAAAACCATAATGAACAAATTAAAGAAATTTTTCTTTATTTGGAGTGATGACAAAGGGTTGATATCCTTATTGGTTTCTATTTCCGTTTTAATATACATCATTTATCCTCTCGCCGGAAACAGCGAGTTTAGCTCTTTTGTAACTAATGTTTTTTTGATTGTGATATTGTTTTCCGGAATAATGTCCGTTGACATGAAACAATCTTTCAGGAAAATATTTCTTTTAGTAATTTCTATAATAATAATACTAGCCATATTAGGAGATGTGTATGAACATAATTTTATAACGCATCTTCACTTATTTACACGCATTGTTTTTTTATGGGTAATCATAGTACTGATTTTCATCAGAGTCTTCAGCGAAACAAACATAACATTTTTTTACAGAATTGCCGGTTCACTTACAATTTATCTTTTGATCGGATTTATATGGGCAAATATGTTTTACATTTTTTACAGGATGAGCCCGGATTCATTTCATTTTGAAATTCCGATTGATCCGCAAGTCAATGTAATGTTTAATTTTATTTATTTCAGTTTTGAAACTTTAACTACTTTAGGGCTTGGAGACATAATTCCCGTGCATCCTGTACTGAAATCCATGGTGATACTGGAGTCCACTCTCGGTCCTCTTTATCTTGCTGTTACAATTGGAAGACTTGTCTCGCGGCATACCAAACCTAAACCCTAATATTTTTTTGGAAAGAACCGTAGAGGTTTAACGGGTGTTAATAATTGAAATTTTCTTTAGAAATATGTGAAAATATTTAAACCCGTATTTTTCAGTAGTAACTTTTTTTGCCCCTAAGGTACGAAAAACACTAATGATGTACTTAATCTTAATTGTAGAAAAAATTCTATGTTAAAAGACTTAAATGCAGATCTTAATTTAAAATGACTCCCCTTCACTCTCCGTCAGTTTTTTAAACTTAGCCAGAATTTTTTCAAGCACCTTGGAATTATTGTTATTTTCTATCAGTCTGCCGTCAATTTCTTTAACCGGAGTCAGCTCACCCATCGTACCTGAAGTAAATACTTCATCTGCATTATACAATTCAGAAACAGAAATATTTCTTTCCTTACAATTTATTTTCAGTTCCTGTGCAATGTTTATCACCAGACTTCTTGTAATTCCCGGCAGACACGAATCAGCAGCAGGAGTGTTCAGTTCATTATTTTTCGACATAAAGATGTTGGTAGCGTTTGTCTCTGAAACAAAACCATTATTGTCTAGCATGATTGCATCGTCTGCATTGCAATAATTAGCTTCGATCTTTGCAAGAATGTTGTTTAGAAGATTGTTGTGATGTATCTTAGAATCAAGATTAGGCGGTGAGTTTCGCCTTATTTGCGATGTAATTAAGTTAACTCCTGATTCATTATCATAGACAGGTTTCTTCCATTCAGCCAGCACGATCAGGCACGATCCTTTTTGATTTAATCTTGGATCCATTCCGGATGTGATCTTCTCACCTCTTGTTAGTGTAAGCCGTATGTGAGTCTCATCGCGCATTCCGTTTGCCCTGAGAGTTCGTATGACAGCATCCCGTATGTACTCCTTTTCCGGAATGTCTGAAAACATCAGTGTCTTAGCCGATTCCTGCAGCCGCTTTACGTGCTGATCAAAGCAGAATACTCTTCCGTTATAGATTCTTAATCCTTCCCATACAGCGTCTCCACCCTGAACAGAACTATCGAAGACGGATACTTTCGCTTCATCTCTGTCATAAAGCTTGCCGTTTATAAAAACTTTAATGTCTTTATTTCTTTCGTCGAATGACTGCACCATAAAATATTTTTAACTTATTTAAAAAGTGAACTTATTTTCTTTGATTTTCAATTGAAATAATTACATATGCAAAGCATATTTTTATACAAATAAAATAAAATAAATTGAATACTCTCAGAGTGCTCTTTCAGGCATTTAAAAATCTTTAACCATTTTTTTTTGAATGATGAAAATGATTAAAATCTAAATCTCTGAAACCCTTTAATCAGTGATCAAAGGGAACAAGATTCATTTTCTCTTTCAGCAACTGATACCTGTGATCTTCAGGCATATCTTTGAAAAGAGGATGATTAACAAGGATCACTATCGGACTTAATTTTTTCTCGACACATTTAAATAAATGATAAAATGCTTTGTCCTTCTCTCCTAAGGACCAGTATATAATTGCCAGATCCGCATCCAGCACCACTCCCGGTTCTTCATCCTGTCTCTGCTTTATCTTGCGAATACATTCCAGCGCTTTCCCGGTTTCTCCTAATTCTGCATAAGCATATCCTAATGGAGTAACAGATTTTAGCGGGTGGTTCACCATCCGGTGAACCTCTTCAAATATTTCAGCGGCTTTTTTCCAATCTCCCTTCATGCCTATGCACCAGCCTTTTAATTCCAATGCGGCACGCATGTCCGGATGTATCTCAAGCAACCATTCAACCTGTTTTAATGCTTCATCTACTCTTCCGGCATTAAGATAAGCATCTGCAAGACTCTGGTTAATGATCGGAGAGACAGGATCCATCTTCAATGCCTTTTCCATTGTCTCAACTGCTTCATCCTTTTTACCCATGATCGAATAATAATATGAGAGCAGCTCGTATGCACTGGATGCAGCAGGCTGAAGTTTTATTGCCTGCTGAAGTGATTCATATGCCTCTTTCCACTTCCAGTCGTAAACTAAATAAGCCCAGCCTTTGGCAACATGACCCGCTGCTCCCGAACTGTCAAGCTCAAGCGATTTGTCGGCATATTTATGTACGGCTTCGAAAGCCTCCTCAGGCTGCATCTGTCCCATTACACCAAGAGATGCATAAGCTTCGGCAGTCATTGCATAAGCGTTTGCATAATCCGGTTCAATCATTATTGCTTCCTTAAAATAATCTATGGCTTTTTTTGTATCGTCAGGAGTTACCTTATTATAAAAATGTAAGCCTTTCAGAAACAATGAATAAGCTTCAATATTCTGAGTAGGTGTTTTTACCAATGTTTCCCCGTGCCCGCTCACAGTAAGGTTTTCACGAAGCTTGTTGGCAATTATTCCGCTGATCTCATCCTGAACTTCAAATATATCCGTAAGATCCCTGTCATAATTTTCACTCCAGATGTGATAACCGTCTGCTGTATTTATCAACTGTGTAGTAATGCGTACCCGGTTTCCGGATTTACGTACACTCCCTTCCAGTATTTTGTCAACATTAAGCTGCATTCCGATCTCACGTATATCTAAATTTTTTCCCTTGAATGCAAAAGCCGATGTTCTCGATATTACCTGAAGCCCGTCAACTTTAGTAATTGCATTCAATAATTCTTCGGTAATACCGTCACTGAAGTATTCATTCTCCGGATCTGCACTCATATTTACAAAAGGCAGAACAGCCAGCCGGTTATCAGGCGATTTGGTTTTTCCCTTGAGTGAGTCACGGGCTGGAACAACGAGCTGCCCGTTGTATACTGCAAATATCCGGACAGGATTAGTTACATTCTTCAATTCAAAGTAACCCATTTCACGGACCTGTATATTTTTCTGATTTTTAATTTCATCAAACACCTTTTCAGAAATAAACACCGAACCCGGTACGGCAAGAGATTCGATCCTTGATGCAATGTTAACTCCGTCGCCGTAGATAACTTCATCCTCAATTGAAATATCTCCAGTATGAATGCCAACACGCAGTTCTACTTTCGTGTCCAGCTGCAGTGCACTTTGTATTTCCACCGCACAATTGACTCCATCAACTGCACTGTTAAAAATGCTTAACGCACCGTCACCATAATACTGAAGTATTTCTCCATGAAATGCCGGAACAGAAGTTTCCAAGACTTCCTTCAGTCTCCTGCGTTTGGCGATAGCCAGTTGTTCGTTTTGCTGCATAAGAGCTGTATACCCTGTCATATCGCAAAACATAATTGCTGCAAGTTTACGCATAAAGAAAACTATAAAATCTTATAATTAAAAATAGATGAAGTTGAATAAATTGAATTCCTTCTTTTGTAAATTCTGCTTCAATAGACAAAATACAACAATTAATTTTCTTATTAACCGTTGAAAGGAAACAATAGTAAATTGTTGTTTGCTGAGAATGTCTTTTCTCTGGTCAGATATTTTATAACTTCATATTGATATTGAAGGGAGCATGCAGAAATGTCAACAAGAAGTGCACCAGCCGTAGAATCTGATAATTGAAAATTATGTCATCAGCTGTTTATTTAAATTAAAATAAAAATTAACTAAGTTAGATTTACAATCAAAAATTAAATTAACATGAGATATTTAAATATTATTTTTTATTTTATCTTTCCGGTAACAATGCTCGCACAATGGGAAACTCAGATCTCCGGCACTACAGAAAATCTGAGATGCATTTATTTCCTCAATCCTGTAACCGGCTATGCAGCGGGTGAAAATGGCAACATGCTCCGGACTGCAAATGGCGGAAACATATGGAGCAATGTCAGCACAGGCATTACTCAAAATATAAATTCTATTTACTTTTTCAATGCGGCTTCAGGTATTGCGTGCGCAAATGAAGGAGTAGTCATTGTCACAACAAATGGAGGTACTAACTGGAGCTCCGCAAGCAGCGGTGTCACTGATAATCTGTATTCAATTTCATTTGTTAACTCACGGGGAGTTTGCGCCGGATCAGGTGGAACACTTTTATATTCTACTAACTCCGGACTTAACTGGACCATTGCTGAGAACGGATTTCTGTCCACTTATTATGGGGCTTATATGTATTCCGATAATTTTGCTTTTGCCGGGGGCGTTAACACTATCTTCCAACCGTTATTTGCAAAATCTTCAAACGGAGGAGCTAACTGGTCGTTCAGTGTTTTTTATCTGAAAAGTAATGAGGGTAATCTTTCCGGAGTCGCATTCATTACAGAAAATGAAGGCTTCGCTTCTTCAAGAGTCTTCGACGGACAGGGAGGAATTTCCTACACAAGCAATGGGGGTTCCAACTGGACTACACAGTTGTTTCCAAGCATGCTGAACTGCATTGATTTCTATGGCATGAATACAGGCTATGCTGCAGGTGAAAACGGTCTAATATTGAAAACTACTAATAAAGGTTTAAACTGGATTACTCAGACTAATCCTGCTATGTCAGCCTTGAGAAGCATTCATTTTGCAGACAGCCTGAATGGGTTTGCCGCAGGAGATAATGGGGTTATTATCAGAACTTCAAACGGCGGTTTGTCTTTCATTAATGATCCGGGTGAATCCAATCCGGACAGTTATTATCTTTTACAAAATTTTCCAAACCCTTTTAACCCAGTTACCGTTATTCGTTATTCGTTGAGCGAAAATCATTTTATTACATTAAAGGTATTTGATGCAATAGGAAATGAAGTTGCTTCGCTCGTTAATGAAAAACAAAGTGCAGGCATTTATTCGGTAACATTTGACGGAAGTGGTCTGTCAAGCGGGATTTATTATTACAAAATTGAGTCAGGAGATTTTCTTGACAGTAGGAAAATGATATTGCTGAAATAACGACATTTGTCCTGTATATTTATTACATCGCTGTTTAAATTAATTCGTAAGTCAAATATTATTCTATTAATCATGTTCTTAAATTTTACTAATTTGTTCACATGAAATTAAAAGAAAAGATACTCAGCAAGAAAAACGGAATTTTAACTTACGGCTTTACACCGCCGAAACAAAATAACAGTTCGGATAAGATCAGCGAGATCGCACAGACACATGTTCACCGGCTTAAAGATCTGGAATCTGAAATCGATGCAGTTGTTTTGTATGACATACAGGATGAAAAGGAAAGAATTGCCGAAGAGCGTACGTTCCCTTTTTTGCCGACGATCGATCCGCAGTTTTACAGTGATACTTATCTTGATGCAATAAATAAGCCGAAAATAGTTTACAGATGTGTGGGGAATTATACAACTGAAGAGTTTACCGAACTTGTTAAGCAAAATCATAATGACGGAAGCGACAGATATTATGTCTTTGTCGGATCTGCTTCCGATATTCCAAATGATCTGTTAAAACTATCCGAAGCTTATGAAATATTTAATAAGAATCAGATAAATTCAATGCTCGGCGGAGTTGTAATTCCCGAAAGGCATAAAATGCTGAACGATGAACAGCACAGGATCGCAGATAAGGCAAGGAACGGATGCAGTTTTTTTATCTCACAGGCTGTTTATAATTTAGAGAATGCAAAGGATTTTCTTTCTGATTACTACTATCACTGCGTTGAAAATAAAACAGAGCTCTCCCCAATCATTTTTACACTTACTCCCTGCGGATCGGAAAAGACAATGCAATTCATGAAATGGCTCGGCATCAGCATTCCAAAATGGCTGGAAAATGATCTTAAAAATTCTGAATCCATGCTGAATGATTCAATAGATATATGCCTGGATATTTTCAACAACTTATATAGCTTTGCCCTAAAAAAAAATATCCCTGTAGGATTTAATATAGAAAGTGTCTCGATACGGAAGAAGGAGATTGATGCTTCAATTGAACTGACAAAAGAGATAGGTAAGAGAATGCGCAAGTCTGTGTGTTAATTGGTTAACTGGTTAACTGGTTAATTAGTAACTTAAGTTGACCGCTTTTATAATTGAAATTTGTTTTTTGCCACAAATTCACACGAATGAACACGAAAATCATTTCTTTTAATTCGCGACAATTAGTGCAAATTCGTGGCGTATTCTAACTTTTTTAGAAAAACCGCTCAACTTGAGTTAGTAAGAAGTAGGTTTCTACAACAAAGTCTGCACATCATTCTACCCTCCCCTTTTGAACTTTACAAACTTTATGAACTTTACAAACTTCAGTAATCTATCATCCTGACCAGCCTGTCATATATCTTCCCCGCATCTGAATCTATTTTATGTTTCTTAAACGACTTACAAAATGAGTGTACATCCTTTAAAAGTATTTCCTTTGCTGCCGTATTACTGTTGAGTCCGACTACCTGTGGAAAATCAATGGCGATTGCTTTTCCATTATGCCAAAGGATATTGTAGGATGAGAAATCTCCGTGAACTCTTCCGGATGAAACTATTGCTTCAAGTATTCTCAATGACTGTCTGAAAGCATCTTCCGCTTCATCTTTTTCCAGTGAGAGATCCGAAAGTCTGTCTGCTGCAATTCCGTCTTCACCGATGAATTCCATCATTACTGTGAGTCCTGAGCAGGCAACAGGTTTCGGAACAGGAATTCCTTTATTGTACAGAAAATTCATCTGCCTGTATTCTTCCTGAACCCAGAGTATCTGATGTGCATCAATCCCGAAGACCGAACCCTGATCTATTGCTTTTTTAGCCCTTGCCTCTCCAATATATCTTCCCTGCCTGTAAATACCATCTTTTCTGAATGAACGCACCCTGAGGTCAGTATATATCTTAACAGCAAAATATTCTTCCGCACATCGTCCAAGATAAACTGAAGCTTCCTTTCCGCTTTTAATGATAGATATTAATTCGTCTAATATTCCTCTTCCACGAAGTTCTTCGAGATCAGATGAATTAAATGTTTTGTCTGTGTTTTCATCAGCAGTAAGTTTTCTTACATTCTGACTGCCTGGTGCCAGTTTTTTTCTTTTTGATTTGAACTTTTCAAAAGTGGTTATTTCTTCTTCTGATTCTTCAAAGTTGTTTAATGTAATTTTCAATTTTTTTTAGTTTAATTTTTAAAATGCATATAAAAAAAGCTGCGGTGCAAGTTCAGCATCCGCAGCTTAAAAATTCTGCTTAAATTGAAATATTACTTTAAGTATAAAAGATTAGGTGACGGATGTCCAAACTGTTATTTCTTATTTTGTTTATTCTCATAATGACATCCCTCCCTTCGAGGTTAGTTAAAAATAAGTTGTGCAAATATAATTGTAGCAGTTGGAAATTACAAGGAAGAGTAGAAATAATCTTTCATTTGTCTATTTTATGAAGCATGCTTAAATGTTCCTTTGATCCGGTTTATTCCTATCCAGTCGAAAAAAGTATTCTTCGAAAGAATTGTTTTCCATAATAATCTTTCAAAAATGGAATAAGATTTTTTCGCTTTCATTTCGGCAGCTTTACTATAAAGTTCTTCATCCGGGTAAAAAACTATCGTATTTGTTTCCCCTATTCCTTCAAAGTTCTCTATGAATCTTTCACCTTTCAGTCCGAAGAAATCATTTATCTCTGCGTAAGCACCATCTGTCATCATCACATATTCATTTGAAGGAACGGAGTTCTTTAACATTCGGTGAACTACAATGACATCAATACCAAATAATTTTTCGGTCTTGTGTATTTTTTCAAACTGAATGTTCCCGCTATGGACAACTACTTTTAATTTTAGATCACGCGTCTTTTTACAGGCTTCACAGCTGCACGCATCGAGTCCGGTGAGTATGTCAATCTCACTTTTAAAGGAATTGAAATATTTTAAAATCTGCGATTTGACTTCTTCGGCAACAGTCTTTGAATTGTAACCATCATAAATTGCATAGAAAAAAACAGCATCACCTTCAAGTTCAGCTATTTTAACCGGTGTCTTTGATACTTTGATAATTGACTTAAGAAGTCTTACAATTACCTGCTTGGCGTGGCTGATTGATATGATCTGAGTTTTCATGAAACGTGTAAAACCACTGATGTCAGCCACTATTAGTATAGCTTGTGTCTCTTTGCTCATTTATCGTTAAGTTTTTAATCATTTTTGTTCCATATGCCTGGTGTTAACTATCTATCCAGAATTTTATCAAAAAAATTATCCCTGTCACTGCTATTGCAATATGAATGAAGGCGATAGCTTTCGGAAACTTCTTCTCCTGTATGCTCATTACAAACATTCCGCCTCCGAAGAAAAATGCCAGTATGAACAGCAACATACTTACGATCGGCGTATCACCTGTCAGAAAAGAAGTATAAATAATCAATAAAGATATTCCGAATAAACCTAAAACACCGTGTATTACACCAATGACTGTTTTGTGAGATTTACCTGTGAGTAGCTTATATAAAAGATAAGCCCCTAATGATGCTACAATAAAATAAAGGTAAAGAATAAAAGCGAGCATAAAAGTTTTCTTTAAATTAAGAATTTAAAGTATCTAAAAATATTAATTAAATTGAACCTTTAAATTTCGTTTTCATTCTTAATTAACTTTCACATTAAACATTAAAAAATTATTTTGTGCAAATGTTAATTCAAAAACCAAAAGGTACATACGATTTACTTCCCGAAAAAGCATTTCAAAGAACCTTTATTGAAAATAGACTACGGAGTATTTTCTCAAAGTATAACTACAGCGAAATTCGTACGCCAACATTTGAGAAAACGGTATTATTTAAACGCGGTATCGGTGAAGAGACCGATATTGTTTCAAAAGAAATGTATACTTTTAATGAGGAGGAATTTGCTTTAAAACCGGAGATGACTGCCTCAGTAGTACGTTCATATCTTGAGAACAGCTTGTATAACGAATTCCCTCTTCAAAAATTATTTTATATTACAAATAATTTCAGACGTGAGCGTCCTCAGGCAGGCAGGTTCAGAGAATTTTCACAATTCGGCGCTGAAGTAATAGGGAGTGCTGATTATCTAATTGATGTAGAAATGATTCTTCTCGCTGATTCTATTTTAAAAGCGTTTGGGATACAAGATGTAGTGGTAAAAATTAACACTATCGGAACTTTAGAAGAAAGGATAATATACCTGAAAGAATTTAAAAATTATCTTTCGAAATATTTAAACAAACTTTCTAAAGACAGCAGGATACGGTTTGAAAAAAATCCTTTGCGGATCTTTGATACTAAAGATCCCGGGGACATTGAAATATTGAAAGAAGCTCCGTTGCTATACAATTATTTAAATACTGAAACTAAAAAAAATTTTGAAAACATTTTATCTTCCTTAAAATCTTTAGATGTAAACTATGAAATTGATTATAAATTGGTCAGAGGATTGGATTACTATACCTATACAGCTTTTGAATTTATCTCAAATGATCTTGGCTCACAAAACACTGTGATAGGAGGAGGGAGATATGATAAATTAGTTGAACAGCTCGAGGGTAGACCTGCTCCTGCAATAGGGTTTGCTGCCGGAATCGAACGTCTAATGATGATCCTTGAAGCAAAAAAATATGAATTTCCAAAAGAGGAAGGAATTAAATTGTATGTAGCAACAATCGGAGAGGATTCTAAACTTTATGCAATCAAGTTAATCAATACACTAAGAGCTTCCGGTATCAAAAGCGAAACAGATTTCTTAAACCGGAGCATCAAATCACAGATGAGAGAAGCAAATAAAGTGAACGCTGAATACGTGATAGTTATAGGGGATAATGAGATGAAAACTAAATCAGGGAAGTTAAAGAAAATGTCTGACGGAACTGAGATAGAGATTTCTGATTTTGGAAATTTGGTTAATTTGTTGGTTAGTTGATTGGTTGATTTGTTAATTGGTTCATTGGTTAAATTGGTTGATTGGTTGATTAATAGATTAGATAAATTAGATAAATTATATAAATTAGAAAAATTTGAAAATAGTGTAATGGATTACTAAGAATCTGTTCAATCTGATACAAAACACAAATGTTGAATCAACTTTCTAAACTTTATTAACACACTTAACACAATTAACATACTTAACACACTTAACACACTTAACACAATTAACACACTTGACACAATTAACACACTTGACACAATTAACACAATTAACAAATCAACCAATCAACTAACATGAGAACTCGAGCAGTCCGTCCGGAAAAACTTGATGTCGAATATGAACTGAATATTTCAAAATGTCATGATGAAATATTGAAAAAGGATTTTATTTTATTTGAATTCAGAACAAAGAAAATATTTGAGAATTATGCATACAGGATAAATATTATACCGAAGATTGAAATGGAAAAGAAAGAGCTTCAGTTCAACATTGAGGGATTATCAGCCCCGAGACTTGACATATCCAAAGCATCTCACGCAATATATGAATACAGGTTGTTTGAGTTTAAAAATGTTGAATACAATCTGAAACTAATGAAATATGCAAAAGGAAAGATTTTACTGAAATTTAAAGTCTTACCAAAGGGAATAAAATTAACTTTAAATCCTAAGAAAAAATTTATTAATGTATTTACTGAAGGGAATTAATGTATCCGAAATTATTTGAAATAGGTCCCGTACCTGTCTATAGTTACGGTCTAATGCTTGGCATCACTTTCCTTGTAGCAAGCGCACTTTTCACACGTGAATTAAGAAGAACCGGTATGGATGAAAACATAGGAGTTACAATTACTTTTCTATGTCTTATCGGAGGCATTGTCGGTTCAAAGCTTTTTTATATACTGGAAGAATGGAATTTTGGCAGCGGGATGCCGCTGTCTTCATATTTTACAAAAGATATATTGCTATCACCCTCCGGACTTACATTTTACGGCGGATTAATACTTGCTATAGTTTTAGTAATAATTTACTGTAAAATCAAAAATCTTTCCTTATTGAAAATGTTTGATCTGATGTCTCCGGGAGCTGCCCTGGGATACGGACTTGCAAGAGTCGGATGCCATCTCTCGGGCGACGGCGATTATGGGATTGCAGTCAACGGAACGATGTGGGAATTTCTCGGGTACAGTTATGAAAACGGAACAGTTCCTACAAAGGAAGGTGTATTGGTTCATCCGACTTCCATATATGAATTCTTAGCGGCAATTTTAATATTCCTGTTTCTATGGCAAAACCGGGCTAAATATAAAACTCCGGGAATAATCTTTGCATATTATTTAATTCTTTCCGGTATTGAAAGGCTGTTAATAGAAATGATAAGAATCAATCCGCGAATTGCATTCGGACTCACGCAGGCTCAGGTTATATCCATTATTATGATATTAATCGGAGTTATACTTTTGTATTACAGACTAAATATTGAAAAGAAAACCATACTTCAAAGCCGGACTTGATTTTGAATCATCTTATTCTATATACGAAACAAGGGTGTCATCTTTGTGATGTGATGAAGGAGACAGTGTTAAAGGTAAAAAATGATTTAGAATTCAAACTTGAATTAAAAAATATTGAAGCAACAAAAGAGCTGAATTTAAGATTCAAAACGGAGATTCCGGTTCTTACTGTAAACGGCCGGATATTTGCTAAGTACAGTTTAGATGAAAATAAGTTGAGAAAAAAACTAAACAGTTAATAGTTTCCGGTGTTTTACTTCTTTAATATTTTAAGGAATTATCTTTAATAATATACCAATATATCTTATTTTTGGCATAAATATTTTAAAATAAAATTTATCAATATGAAAACAATAATAGTCTTAATCATCATATTTACAATAAACGTTTCATTATCAAATGCATCAGATCCGGATCAGAATTATGAGCTGACAGTCAGTGATAATACCGCGCCTCCAAAGACACCGATGAAAAGGTTTTATGTAGGAGGAGATTTAGGAGCTACTTTCGGAGATTATACACAAATTAGCATCTCTCCTTATCTGGGTTACAGAATTTCAAATGAAGTTTCAACAGGTCTGCAATTTATTTACAATCATTCATGGCAGTATATTAATAAAGATCAGGTAAATCAGACAACACTACAGTCTAATACCTACGGGGTAAACTATTTCCTTCAGTATAATCCTTTACCAACTTTTTACCTTAAAGGGGAATTTGAGTATGATTCATATACTAATTATGAAACCACTCAAAATACAAAAGTAACAGAGGGAGTGCCTTTCATTTTTCTTGGCGCAGGTTACAGTAAGGCAATTGCTAAGAATACATATTTTAATGCAGGAATAAAGGTTGACGTTTTGAATAATGAAAATTCTCCGTACAATGATTTTACTCCTTTCTTTTATGCAGGAGTAGGAGTCGGGATTTAGTACACTTTACGAATGTAAAGTAAGATAACCGGTAAGCTAAGGTAAGATGCTGGTCAAATGAATTCCTTGTAATTGTTAGCTATCATTGGTATTTTTGCATAATTCAATAAATCATAAGAAATGAAACGAACATATCAACCAAGTAACAGAAAAAGAAAAAATAAACACGGATTCCGTGAAAGAATGTCCACTAAAAACGGCAGAAAAGTTCTGGCAAGAAGAAGAGCGAAGGGCAGAAAAAAACTTACTGTAAGCGATGAATTTGTAAGACATCCATAGAATTTTGGATATCTGAATGTACATTAGTGAAAATAATCCGGGGAACAAATTTAAATTAAGTAAAAGTGAAATAATCAGAGGTTATGATTCTTACATTAAAGTACTTCAAGACTCTACTTTATTAACCACCGATTATCTGAAAGCTTTCGTAAATAAGCAAAACGAAGAATTTAGGTCATTTGATTTTAAAAACAGCCCACTTTTAACAACAAATGTAAAAGTGGGCTTTATTATTGCCAAGAAAAAAATTAAAAAATCATTTCGAAGAAACCGGTTAAAAAGATTGCTCAAGGAATCTTACAGGTTAAACAAATATCAGTATGGAATTAATAATTTGAAGCTAATGATTATCTTTTCTCTTTCTGAAAAAGGTTACGAATATTTCAAAAAAAATCCTGATATAAAGTATTCATTTGTAGAATCAGAAATGCGAATACTGCAGGAAAAAATTAAAAATAAATTTACCGGGTAATGAGTTTTGCCGCAATTTTGCTGATTAAGTTTTATCAGAAATTTTTATCACCGTTACTGCAAGGATCCTGCAGACATTATCCTACATGCTCGCATTACAGCATTGAAGCGTTTCAGGTGCACGGATTTTTCACCGGCTTTTATTTAACGCTAAAAAGAATTCTGAAATGCAATCCCATTTTTGAAGGCGGATATGACCCTGTTCCCCCAAAAAAATCATGCATGAATAATTTAAAACCTTTATAAAATTTAAGACCCGAAATAAAAATAAATGGATAAAAGATCAATATTAGGATTTGTGCTTATCGGAATTGTACTAATGGTATGGCTTTACTGGAATTCTGCAAATCAGCAAAAGCTGCTTCAGAATACTAAACAAAACATTGATACAACCAAAGTAGCGGAAAGGAACAAGCAATTAACCAGGGATACTGTAAAGGCTAAGGAATCAGATAATATTGCAAAGACTGACTCGCTAAGAAGTGATTCATTAATTATGAAGTTTGGGAATTTGTTTGCTACCCATGCAATAGGAAACAAGGACACCAAACCGGAAAAAGTTATAATGCTTGAAAATGATAAGGTTAAGATGGAATTCAGCAACTACGGTGGAGGACTTAAAAAATACACTATTAAAAATTATGAGACGTGGGATAATCAGCCGCTCCAGCTTGTGGACTGGAAGCAAGGTAAAGAGCTTCACTTATTATTTACTTCCAGGGATGGAAAACTGATTAATACAAAAGATCTTGTTTTTGAATCTGATTACATTGAATGGAAAAATGTTAATTTAAGCTCCGACAGTAGTTTTAAGCTTATCTATTCTTTGAATCTTTCTCCGGACAGTTCTGATAAAATAACAAAAGTTTATAATTTTTATCCTGATTTGTATGAATTTGATGTAACGTATGAATTCAGTAACCCGGTAAATTTTATAGCCGATAATAAATATCAGGTTGTGTGGGAATCCTCTCTTAACCTGACACAATACAGAAGTGATGAAGAAGCAACTTACGCAGAGGCTTTTGCCTATATGGGCGGTGAACTTGAAACTCTCGATGCAACACATACGGGTGAGGAGTACAAGGGAGATTTTAACGGTAATACTGAATTTGTCAGCTTAAGAAACAAATATTTTGGAGTGTTTATTATTCCAAATGAGAAGAAGGGTGACGGTGCATACCTCAGTGGTTTCCGTGAGAGCCTGAAGGATAATGGAGCAAGAGAAAATTATTCTATAGCCGTTAAAATGGATATAAGGAATGATAAAAGTGAAAAGTCTTCCTTTAAGATATTGATCACTCCTTTGGATTATAATATCCTGAAATCTTATGAGAAAGATCTGGAAGTAACATTAAGATTCTCACTGGATTTTATTGTAAGACCGATTGCACAGTATTTAATACTACCTGTTTTTCTATTTATTCACAATTTTATACCGAGCTGGGGGGTTGTAATAATATTATTTGCCTTGCTGATGAAGATTGTTTTAAATCCGCTGACAAAGACACAGATGAATTCGATGAAGAAAATGTCTGCTTTAAATCCAAAGATAACAGCCATCAGAGAGAAGTACAAAGATGACCCTGTGAAAGCAAATCAGCAGATAATGAAATTGTATAAAGAAGAAAAGATCAACCCTGCCGGAGGATGCCTTCCTATGCTGCTTCAGCTCCCTATTCTTTACGCATTATTCGGAGTATTTAATTCTACAATTGAATTGAGAAATGAAAGCTTTTTATGGATTAAGGATTTGTCATCGCCGGACGTTATTTTGACTCTTCCGTTTAAAATACCTTTGTTCGGAATAAATCAGATTTCCGGACTTGCTCTTGCAATGGGTGTCACGATGTTTATCCAGCAGAAGATGACAATCACCGATCCCAAGCAAAAAGCCATGGTTTATATAATGCCTGTAATGCTTACTCTTTTGTTTTTCAGTTTTCCCGCTGGTTTAAATCTCTATTATTTTATGTTTAATTTGTTTTCAATAATTCAGCAATGGTGGACAAATAAGAAGAATCCCAAACCAGTAACTGAAGTTGTGACAGCTAATACTGAATCAAAGGTAAAAAACAGTTCTTTAAAAAAGAACATGCCTTCAAAAGTAAAGAAATAATGTAAAAAGTTTGCAAAGTCCAAAAACAATTCTGATTGTTCAAATAGGAAAAATCGGGGATATGATTCTCACAACTCCCCTTTTTTCGGAAATTAAAAACATTTTCCCTGAGTCTAAACTCATAGTTCTTGCAAGCTCAATTAACTGCGACATTCCTTTAAACCACACATCGGTAGATGAGGTAATTGTTTTTAAAAAAAATATTCTCAAAAATATTACACTCATAGGCTCTTCATTGAAGAATATAGATTACTGGATTGATACAAAATTCAACCACTCAAAGACTTCCGAACTTCTGCTAAAGATATTCAAGCCGAAAAAATCTTTTGGTTTCAATTTTGAAAAAAATATTTTTAATGTTTCCCTGAATGATTACAAGTCAGGTAACCATGCAGTAAATATCAATCTTAGTCCAGTCAATTATTTCAAAAATACAAAGGATAAAATCACGATCAGACCTTTTTATGAAATTCCACAAAGCGTGAGAAAGACAATAGACAAACATATAAAAGTTAAACCGGGTATCAAAAATATTGCAGTTAACGTTTCAGCCGGAAATCGCAGCAGATATTTGCAAAAAGAGAAATGGAATGTTATTATTAATAAGATTCATCAGACAAATCTTTATAATTTTAATTTAATAGGAATGGAGGAGGATATGGAAATAATTGACTACATACTCGATGATGCAATGGGAACAAGAATACACTATCTTAAATCAAAAAGCATAATTGAAACTTCTGAAATAGTGAGAAGGAATGACATTATTATTACGCCGGATACTTCAATTGTACATATATGTTCTGCATTTAACAAACCTGTAATTGCTCTTTACCCTGACGTAAAATGGAATTTTGAGAAATTTGCCCCTCTATCAGACAAACATGAAGCAATAATTTCTACAAAGGCAAATTCAATTGAAGACATAAAAGCAGACGAAGTTGTGGAGAGATTTAAGAATCTTGAATCCGATATTTAATTGTGGAAATGCCGAGAGTCGAACTCGGGTCCGAAAAGAAGACCATTAAAACGTCTACATATATAGTCTGTACTTTAAAATTTACAGCACTCAGGTCGACAGACTAACCGAAGTAACTGCTATTCCGGTTTAATTTCATTTGAAGAACCCGGAAAATTCTTCAAACTATCTTATCTGATTTGACGCTTTTAACTAATCCGATAAGCGGGATCTGTCAAAGCGAGGTTGCTTATTTTTATTAAGCAGCCATAGCGTAGTTATTTTCTACGTTGTTGTTGTTTATTGTTTTCTACCTTTTTAAAGTGCTGGCAGGAACACTATATGCAGTTCTAACCATCTTTCTTCCCGTCGAAACCGTTGCATTCCCAGGATATTTTCAAAGAACAAAAAAACTATGCAGTTTTGATATTTGAAGATTTAGCTGTTGATTTAATTTCAGCTTTTGATTCCTTAACTTCTTCCGTGACATTTTGATTAACACCCTTATCAGTGTATAAAATTCCAACAGGTACAACAACACAGTATCCGAATATTAATAGTACAGGAGCTACCATTGTCGGCAGAAATCCGTCAACGGAGTTTTCTGACATAAGTATATATCCAATTATTATCAGAGCAATACCGATACCAATAATGATATAATTTTTTGAAGTCATAGCAAAATGTAAATGACTTAATTCTCTCTTTTGCTTCTTCGTTCTCAAAGACTGAACAGTTTGCTGTTTTGTTTTTGCCATTTATTGATTACTTTTTGATTTTTGATAACTCATTATAAAAATGTGAAATACTTAAAATTCCTCTGTAAAAATTATTAAGATTCAAATGTTCATCAGGAGAATGTGCATTCTCATCGGGTAATCCAAATCCAAGGAGAATAGTTGGTGCGTTTAATTTTGTCTGAAAAGTATTAACCACCGGAATAGAACCTCCTTCCCTGGTAAAAACAGGTTCTTTTCCAAACCCCTTTTTTAAAGCTATAACCGCTGCATCCATAGCGGGAGATTCTATCGGAGTTATTGCCCCTTTTCCTCCATGAAGAGATTTTACTTCAATTTTAACTGTTTTAGGAGCAATCTTTTTCACATAATCTGTAAACAATTTTTCAATTTTCCCGGGCTCCTGATTAGGAACCAAACGCATTGAAATCTTTGCACCTGCCTTTGATGGTAAAACAGTCTTTGCACCATCACCCTGAAAGCCGCCCCAGACTCCGTTACAGTCCAGTGTAGGTCTTGCGGAGGCTCTTTCCAAAGTTGTATAACCTTCTTCTCCGAATAGTTCATCAACTTCGAGATCCTTCATATATTTATTTTCGTCAAACGGCAGTCTTTTATATTCATCCCTTTCTTTTTCACTCAGATTTAATACATCGTCATAAAATCCGTCTATGAGAATTTTACCTTTTTCATTTTTAAGCTTGCAAATAATATGAGCCAGTACATTAACAGGATTGTCAACTGCTCCTCCGAAAGACCCCGAATGCAAATCCCTATTGGGACCTGTTACTTCAACCTGCATGTAAGCCAAACCTCTTAAACCATAACATATAGAAGGAACATTATGATCGAACATCGCCGTATCTGATATCACTACATAATCACATTTAAGAAGTTCTTTGTTTTCTTCGATAAATGTATCAAGATTTACACTGCCTATTTCCTCTTCACCTTCGATTAGTACTTTTACATTCACAGGAAGTGATTTATTGTTTACTAAATGCGCCTGCAGACTTTTAAAATGTATATACACCTGACCTTTATCATCAGCAGAACCACGAGCATAAATGTTTTCTCCTCTGATCGTGGGTGAAAAAGGAGGATCAGTCCATAATTCTACCGGATCAACAGGCTGAACATCATAATGTCCATAAAATAAGATCGTAGGTTTGTTCTTTCCCGCTTTTAACCATTCTCCGTAAACAATAGGATGTCCTTTTGTTTCATAAATTTTTACATTTTCAAGACCAATTGCTTTCATTTCCCGTTCAACGTATGATGCGCATTCCTTAACATCATTTTTATTCTCCGGATTTGTACTAATTGATGGTATTCGCAAAAATTCTGTCAGCTCATCAACAAACCTTTGGTTGTTTTCAGAAATGTATTTTAATATTTTTTCCATTCAATAAATTAAAAACAAAAATGCGATTTAATAAAATCGCATTAAATTTGAGTTATTTTATTACTTAGAAGTTTACTGTTTCTCCTCTAATCTTTTTAAATCTTCCTGTGCACTGGTATTGGAAGGATCAATTTCGATTGCCTTTTTGTAACTCGCCTTTGCATCATCTACCCTTTCAAGTGCTTCCTCACATCTTGCTTTCCATAACCATGACATAAAGTAAGAATCATCTAAATTGTTAACTATATTAAATACACTAATGGCATCTTCATATTTTCCAAGTGAGTATAAACTAAGCCCTTTATAAACATAAGCAGCAAGCTGCTTGCTTCCCAGCGAAATTGATTTATCAAAACTTGCAATTGCTTCAGGATACTTTTTCTCATTAAACTGTGCAACTCCAATTTCATAAAATATAACATCATCAGTACTATCAGCAACTATGGCAAGGTTGAAATTCTTGTAAGCATTATCGAAATCTTTTTTGTTTACATATATCTGAGCAAGTTTAATGTAATCTTCAGTGTCAAAATCCGATTGTGGCACCTTACTAAAATAATCAAGAGCTTTATCATACTCTTCCTTGTCATTATATACATATGCCATATACTTATAAGCTGAGGAAAGGTCTTCTTTCGGATTGTTGTCAATTACTGTCTGAAGCTTAGTCAAAGCTTCATCGTATTTTTTTTGTCCATATAAAACTTTTGCAATGTAAGTTTCACCTTCCAAAGATCCCGGCTGTAAACTTGCATATTTCTCAAATGATTTAAGCGCTTCATCGTAGTTTTCATTAAAATATAATAGTCTTCCCTGCTCAAGGTAAGCGTCTGCAAAATTAGGATTTATCTGTATTGATTTTCGGTACTCTGACAAAGCATCATTATAATTTTTTTCTTTGAAATTAATCTGTCCTAATCCGAAATGAGCTTTTGCATTATTTGGCTGTATCTTTAGAGCCGTATTATAATTGTCTAATGCCGGCTTGAAAGCTCTCCTGTAATAATAAGCATCACCCAGACCTACATACACATCCGGATTTTCCTTTGCAATGGTCATTGCAAATGTAAGGACAGCAATGGCTTCGTCTACTTTACCAGCAACAGTGTAATTTTTTGCCTGAGCTAATAGTACATCTACATCTTCGGGTTCAATTTTAAGTGCCTTCTTAAAATAAGTATCGGCTTTATCGTATTCTTTCCTCTTGCTGTATAAATTTCCCATTGTCATTAAAGCTCCGATTCCTTCATCATCTTTTGACAATGCTTTCAGCAGATTAGATTCGGCTTCCTTTAAGGAACCTGTATTTAATAAAGCCAATCCGTAATAATAATACCCCTCATAACTGTTATCTTTCTTAACTTCATTTTTCAGGAGATTAACTGCTTTTACATAATCACCTCTTTTAGCTGCATTGATCCCCTCATCAATACCATCCTTTGAATAACCATTGGAGAATAACAATATTAAAATCATAAAAGCAAAAATATTTCTGAAAGTTTTATTCATCATTAAAGTAATTATTTTTTTTATCTGTTATGTAATTGTTAATTTAATTTAATTGAATCGTTCTTACCGGTTGTCTAACCGGCACTAAACTATTTTTAAGAACAATTTTTTGACCGTCGGTATTTAATAAAAAAGTAATGAAACCTGTTGAGAGTTTTATTCCTTGCTCTGTACATAAAATATAAACCGTTCTTCTGTATGGATACTTTCCGTCATAAATTAAGCCCTGATGAAATTCAGCAAAATCTTCTTGCCTTCCGTTATCCCGGATTTTTGATACCCTAAGTGTATTTACTGTTGTATCTATTGTGTCCTGAGTACCCTTAGACAACCAGTTCATTGTAATAATTCCAATTGCATTTTCATTTTCTCTTACCGAATTCAGCATCTGTACAGATGCAGAACAAACAGCTGCTGCTGTTGAATACTCCAGATTCTTCAATATGCTATCCTGAACATATTTAAATACAGCAGAATTTTTTCTTTGAATGAAGACTTTTATATTATTTACCGGTCCTTTAAAAAAACTCTTTACATCCTTATTCTGCTCTTCATTTTGTGATTTAATATCAGTCCAGTACTTGTATGTACCGGAAAGAATATTTTTCAAATCATCGCTTGTAACTCTTTTAACCGGGTTCTTTGTGTTGACTATAAATCCTATTCCGTCGATAGCGAATGGATATTCTTTAACTTCAAGTTTATTTCTAAGTAATGAAGCTTTTTCCTCTTCCGTAAAATTCCGGGCTGCAATTATCAATTTAGTATCTCCGTTAATTAAATCAACAAATGCATTGGCGGCCGGAACACTCTTCAAATTTATTTTAGCCTCAGGGTTTAATCGTTCGAATTCCTGAATCTCAGCTTTCATCAGGGGTTCAAAATTTTCATCAGACTCAATTGACATCTCTCCGGTAGTTGCAACTGATTTTATTTCATCAAACTTACAGGATGAAAATAATAGAGCAAGAAGTATGCTTATATTAATTATGTATTTCATTACTGTTTGAACAACTTTTCTCGTTCTTCATTTATCCTCCTTCTGTCTTCCTCCATTTTCGATTGTTTGATCTTAGCAAATGAATTTATAAATCTGTATACACCGTAGATAATTAATACTATGGCAAACATTAATTTTGCCGAATCCATTTTACCCGGATAGATGACTCCTGTAATCAAAAGAATTCCGAAAACGAATGTTATTATTGCAGTTCCAAAATTTATTAAAAGAGAAATATTCAATTTATTAGTCCCCTATTAAAATGCTTGATTTTAACCGTTCACGGAGATAAAATTTAAAAATCTTTCTGAGGAAATTCCAGTATATTGCCTTAGAAAAATTATAACCTCCTTTGATTAGATATTTTTAAACATTTAATCTAATTTAAGAAGGTTAAAATAGTTGTCTGATTTTAAAAATTTATTACTCGTCACCACTTTCTTCTTCTTCATCGTCAGCCTTCTTTTTATCTTTTGCACTGAGTGTAAAACTGAAAGGAACACTTACCCAGCATTTTACCGGCTGACCATTTTGCAAAGCAGGAGTAAATTGTAAATTCATAACCTTATCCGAGACCTCGTCTCTGAAAACTTCAGGTCCGCTTATTCCGCCTACCTTAATTACAGATCCATCAGTTCCAACTAACACTTTTGCTACAACTCTTCCTTCCATTCCTGATTGTCTGGCAATTTCAGGGTATCTCATTGAACCTTTTACCGAACCAAGATTTACCGCTACAGGTGCTTTTTCCACTTCAAACTGTTGAAATACATCTTTCTTTTTCTCTTCTTTTTTCTCCACTTTTTCTTCTACTTTTTTCGTCTGAACTTTTCCGAATTCCGTAGCTGTCACTTTTGACGGATCATCTGTTCCTTCTGATGCAACAGGCAACTTTACTTCCTCAAGTTCTTCCTGTCTTTTCAAAATTACTTCTTCAGTTACTAATTTTTTGGGTACCGGCTCCGGAGCAAGCGCAGATAAATCTTTAAGAGCGACATCTTTCGGTAGTTCAATTGGTACATCTTCAATTGGAGGCGGTATGTCCAAATCCGCTAATGTAATTTCTCTGTTCTGATTTTCTCTTTCCCTGTCTGCTTTTTCCTTAGCCCATAAAATATAAGCTAAGCTTGATACAGAAAGCAACGTTGCCAAAATGACTGCGGCAATTAACCCTCTGGTTACAAACTTCTGATAAAGAGTTTTTAATTCAGGTGCTCCGTATTTCATCTTCTTCGTTATCTGCGAGAAGACTTCATTGCTGTTGTCTATTGTGTTTGACATTTCAACCTCCGGTTTTGAATTTTATTTTTTTTATCCTACTGTGCTGACTAAAATAAGTTCCGTTAAATTGTTCTTAACTTAAAACAAAATTTGAAGAAATAAAAGTGACTTTGGATAATTTAAAAATACTGTTGTCTATCTTTTAGGTCCGAAATAAGGTAAAACCCCGATCGGGTTATTAAAATATTTTTTTACTAAATCAGCTGTCGAATTTACGAATGGTTTTTTCAAATTTTCAAAATTTTGATTATTCTCATCAATGCTAACCAGTTCAATAAATTCTTCTGAATTCCCTTCCATTAAAACCGGTTTCTTGTCTTTGAGGTTCAGTTTATCAGCCTTACCAAAATAGGCTATAAAACTTCTCGGAATCTTTTGTTTATCAGGAATTTGAACGTCATAACCGGTATAAACTCCCGACACCGGAATGACTTTAGTATCTATTATAAATTTTTCTCTTTCCTCTGTATAATAATTACCGTTAAGCAAATTGAATAAATTTGAAGCCAGCATAATTTTATATTCTTCTTTTGAATATTCTCTTTCATTCTTATAGTCATCCTCAGAAAATGCAATTGTCCTTGCTGAATACCCTCTTGTCGCAAGAACGAGAGTTCCTGTCGGACACTGTTCAAAAAGCTTTTTAGCATCTTCATGCTTCATTCTTATGCATCCATGTGAAGAAGGTCGGACACCCAGATGAGCGTAATAACCGGTTCCGTCAATTGAATGAAAACCAATTCCCTGATTGAACGGCATGAAATGATACATATTTGATGCGTTGAATTGTGAAGATTTATGATGCTCAACTTTTTGAAAAATAGCAAATAACCCCGGTCTTGATTCTAAAGCTTCCGGATCCCCGCCTTTATTATTCCCGGTTGATACAGGGTATTTTACAGTTGTTCCGTTTCTCCAATGCTGGTAAAGCATTTGCTCATTGATTTTTAATTCAAGCCAGCATTCTTTATCTGTATAAACTGTATCCTTTATCTTATTAGAAAGATCGTTAGAGGATAGTATGTTGTATTTTCCCGCATTCTTAATTTCCTTACCCCTAATTTCTGCGTGGTGATAAATGGTTTTCGTAGATTTTTGAAGAAAATTACCGCTGAACAAAGCAATAACTGAAAATAATAATATTACTGACGGCAAGACTAAATTTATTGGAAAAAAAACACTTTTAATCCGTCGGGGCTCCATATCGTCATTTACTGAACTAAATTCAGATAAATCCATTTTTCTTTCTGATAATTCCATATTACAAAAAATATCAAAATTTTAATTAATTTAAAACGTAATATTCTTTAGACTTTGATATTTTCAAAAAAAGATTAAAGAGATGAATTTATCAGAATTAAATTTAATTCAGACTGAAGTCATTTAAAAAATACATTTTTTACTCAAAATGTTATTTAAACTCCTGACATCCTTCCTTGTATTATTCTGTTTAAAAATCTACACTCTCTTTAGATTTCTAATCTGTAAAACCCGGTAATACAATGAAGAATTATCCGAATTTTCCTGTTACATATTCTTCGGTCAGCTTTTCTTTAGGATTCGTAAACATTCTCCTTGTTCTCGAAAATTCTATTAACTTACCTAAATAAAAAAACGCAGTTTGATCACTTACCCGTGCTGCCTGCTGCATATTATGAGTTACTATTACTATTGTATATTCAGATTTCAAATTATAAATGAGCTCTTCTATTTTTGAAGTTGAGATAGGATCTAAAGCACTGGTAGGCTCATCCATTAATATAATTTCCGGATTTACAGCAATTGTTCTGGCAATGCATAATCTTTGCTGCTGACCTCCTGAAAGGCTGACTGCCGGATTTTTCAACCTATCCTTAACCTCATCCCAAAGCCCCGTGTGCTTCAGATTTTTCTCTACAATTTCATCTAAATATAATTTCTTCCTTACCCCGTTAAGCTTTAATCCGGCAATTACATTCTCATAAATTGACATTGTCGGAAACGGATTAGCTTTTTGAAAAACCATTCCGACTTTTTTCCGGATATCTACTGAGCTATGATCTGTTATATTTTCACCATGAATCAGAATTTCACCAAATACTCTTGATTTCGGTGTCATATCATGCATAAGATTCAATGATCTCAGAAATGTAGATTTACCGCATCCTGATGGACCTATTATCGCCGTTACACGGTTTTTCCTGATTTTCATGTTTATATTATCTATACCTGTCCTTTCTCCAAACAATACAGTAAGATTAATAGTCTGCACGGCAATTTTAGATTCCTTGTCGGAATCATCCGTAAATTCCGCATCGTCTTTGACATCAAAATTTTCAATAACTTCAGTCATGAAAATTGATTATAAGTTTCCTGAAAATTTATTTCTTGTAACAAATCGTACAATCAGATTAATTACAAAGACCAGAAATATTAATACAAATGCCCCAGCCCATGCCTGTCTATGCCAGTCATCGTAAGGAGATTGCGCATAAGTAAATATTTGTAAAGGAAGTGCTGCCATTGGTTCAGTTATATTCGTCTGCCAGAACTGATTGCCGAAAGAAGTAAAAATCAAAGGCGCTGTCTCACCTGCCGCCCTGGCTATGGCTAAAAGTATTCCTGTTATTATACCTGAAGATGCTGTTGTTAAAACTACTCTTAATGTTGTCTTCCATCTCGAAACTCCAAGAGCGAGTGATGCTTCTCTTAATGACTGCGGAACTAATTTCAGCATTTCTTCAGTAATTTTTGTAACAGTAGGAATCATTAATATCCCCAGTGCAAATCCGCCTGCTAATGCTGAAAATCCCTGCATGGGAATTACAATTACACCATATGCAAAAATTCCAATTATTATTGACGGTACTCCGCTTAGTATGTCAGTTATAAATTTTACTATTGCAGCTAAAATATTTTTAGAATACTCGGAAATATATATCCCTGAAAGAATTCCCACAGGTATTCCGATTAATCCGCCTAAGCCAATTAAAATCAAACTTCCTACAATTCCATTTGCCATACCGCCTCCCTCTTCTCCTACCGGCTTTGGAAGCTGTGTAAAAAAATCTATATTCAGGGAAGAAATTCCGGATTGAGTAGTATAAAAGAAAATGTAAACAAGAGGAATAATGGTGATGAAACCTGCCGCAGTACATAAAAAAATCATGAATGAATTGATAATTTTCCTGCGCTTCAGATTCTTCGGCAATTTCAATATTGTTTCAGCAGTCATTATACCTTTCGCGTCACGCTGTAAATTAATAATCTTGCTAATGAGTTTATTATAAATGTTACTCCGAATAGTATGAATCCAACTTCAATCAAAGAGCTTATATGCAAGCTCCCTGAAGCTTCTGCGAATTCGTTGGCAATGACCGAAGCCATTGAATATGCGGGTTCGAATAATGATGACATTATCTGCGCTCTGTTTCCTATTACCATTGTTACAGCCATAGTCTCACCAATTGCCCTTCCCAAACCTAAAACGGCTCCTCCCAGAATACCGCTTCGCGCATTAAGCAAAGCCATCTTGATCGCTTCCCATTTAGTGGCTCCAAGCGCATATGCAGCTTCTCTTTGTGAAACCGGAATTGCTTTTAAAACATCTCTGGTGATGGCTGAAATAATCGGTGTGATCATTATTGCAAGTATTATTCCGGCTGTTAGTAAGCCTGTTCCATACAGTGTTCCTTTGAAAAAAGGAAGAAATCCTAAAGTGGACTGAAGTACCGGCTGTACAGTGTTCCTCATGAACGGAGCAAATACAAATATTCCCCAGAATCCGTAAATTATACTCGGAATGGCTGCCAGTATTTCAATCAAAAAACTAATCGGTGTCCGGACGGATTTGTGAACTATTTCCGAAAGAAAGACTGCAACACCAATGCTAACCGGTAAAGATATTATCAAAGCTATCAGTGAAGATACTATTGTACCGTATATGAAAGCCAAAGCACCGAACTCTTCCTTTACAGGATCCCATTCGGACGAAAAAATGAATCCGAATCCGAATTTTTCACGACTTTCCGCAGAATCATTAAAAATCTCGATTGCAATATATATTACCAAAGCAACTATCAAAAGTGCAAAGATCAGAGTGAGATTTTCAAACAGAATATCACCTAACTTCTTCCTGCTCTTTATTTCTTTTCTGCTGTTCATAAGATTCGTAAGATTCTTAAGATTTGTAAAATTTATAAGATTTGTAAGATTAATCAGATTCTCTAATATACTCTGATACTATGCTGATACTATTTGATAGTCATAATGAAAAGTTATCGGATTAAATTTTTGTTAATTCAAGAATATTCAATGGTTAAAAAAGAAAATAAAAAACTTAGAATTTATAGAATTCCTCACACACAATCTTATAAATCTTATAAATCATATGAATCTTATAAATCTTATAAATCTTATAAATCTTATGAATCTTATTAATCTTATAAATCTTATGAATCTTACAAATCTTATGA
>CAYNTN010000004.1:0-73235 GCA_964399995.1 uncultured Ignavibacteriaceae bacterium | reverse complement strand
CTACTTTGATGGCAGAATGGGTATTCAAAAATTATTTCCACTGTAAATCATATAAAACCTAATTTTATAACTCAAGTTGAGCGGTTTTTCTAAAAAAGTTAGAATACGCCACGAATTTGCACTAATTGTCGCGAATTAAAAGAAATGATTTTCGTGTTCATTCGTGTGAATTTGTGGCAAAAAACAAATTTCAATTATAAAAGCGGTCAACTTAAGTTTATAAATATGCTGCTTGTAATGATTCTTAACACAATAGCGTTTTTATCTGTATCTGACAGCCTTACCTGAAAGTATTACATTTAACAGTTTCTTATTTTCAATAATAAAATCTACACTCAGATATTCTCCCGATCGTGTCAGTACTTTAACAGGCTTTTTCTGTTTCCTTAAAATATAATATACCAAAGCAGCGGATACAGCACCCGTTCCGCAGGCGAAAGTTTCACCTTCGACTCCCCTTTCATAACTTCTGATCTCAAGCTCTCCTTTTTCTTCTGACAACATTTTTACAAAATTAACATTTGCTCCCTCGGGCATCAGATCTTTGTGCATTCTGATATTTCTTCCCCATTCGGCAATGTTAACTTCATCTAAATTTTTAATAACCGGTTTTTCAATCTCATCAATAAATACTACTATATGCGGAGAACCGCAGTCAACATACGAACAGTTAAGCATTTCCCACCACTCCTGAAAGTGAACTTTAAGTTTGAAGTTGGTCTTAACTTTTATCGGAGGAGGAAATGTAACTGAAATCTGACCTTCGTCAGCTTTTGAGCAGCTGTAAATTTCAGACACGGCTTCAATTGATAAGTTATCTTTGTTTGAAATACCATTATCCCAAATGTATTTTACCGTACACCTCAAACCATTCCCGCACAATGCATCTCCCGTTCCGTCTTTATTAAAATAATTCATCTTAAAATCCGCAACAGCAGATTTCTCCACAAAAATTACTCCGTCAGGATCACTGTATTTTAAAATTAAATTCAAAACTATATCACGATGGTTTTTGTAATCCTCGTTCAAATTGTTCAGCATGATAAATTTGTTTCCTGCGCCTGAATATTTTTGTATCATAATCTAATTGAATACTCCCCTGTTATTTGTTTGTTTGGAAACTTTGATGTCACGCAACTGCGGTGCTTTGATTCTTACCTCAAGCGCAAATCCCCTGTACTGGCCTGTCGGATACCAGTTGAAATTCATTTCCCATGAATTCAGATCTCTGTAAGCAGTAATGTAAGGAGCTACTATCTGCCTGTTTAATATATCGTAACTTGTAGAAAATGTCAGCCGCCATTTTTCTGTTAAATTGAAAGCAATATTTCCCGATAGATTGGATGAATGAAAAGTTTGAAGCGGGGTCGGTCTGGATTCGGAGTAATTATATCCCAGCCCTCCGCTGAACGGAATGTTGAATGAAACTTCATCTTCTTTTGTTGTTTGAATTCCTTTATAATCACCGCCGAGCATCAGCGTATCATTTGGATTTACAGGCTTATCATTTATTACCGAACCTCCGAAATCAAAAGTCGTTGACATGCTTAGTGTAAAGTTTGTAATGTTGGCAAGAATACCGTCTGTGTCAATAAGAAATTTATTAATCCTTCCATTGACTGCAGGATCGTATTTATACAGATTAAATGTTGCGCCTCCTGAAATATTAAGGAAGCTCCCGATGTTTGTCCTGTAGGAAGTCAGCAATTGGGAAAATTTCAGAGAATCGGCTGCGAAGTTGTAATTAATTCCGGCATCAAAGCTGAAAAGATGAAACTTGTTTTCCGTACTGTCATTTACATATGTTTTCATTTCAAATAAATTGCCGAGAGTGAATGCAAGTGACTGCGACTCGCCTGCAGGCGCGCCTCCGAAGACTCCGTTTTCATAAATTGAATATTTAATCACCTGTCCGGACTGATTAACATAAGTATTAAAATATCCCCATTTCGGATCCGAAAAGTCCGGCTGATAGACATAGGAAACTGAAGGAGTGATAGTATGGCGGATTCCTCTGACACTGAAAATCCGCGGAGTGAAAATTCCTACAAATCTTGTGGTAAAATTCACTCCGGTATTAAAGTATCTTAATGCTTTGATTGCATTTGCATTATTTGACATTAAAGTGCTGTCGGCAGGGTTAAAAGTTTTTGTGACATATTCATTATACCATATTTCATTATAATTGAAAAACGGACTGAATGTAATGAATTCAAACTTAGGGGAAAAATTAATGTTTATATTATTCCTCACACCGGATCTGAAATTTTTTACTACACTGTCGGCTCCTGATTTTGCAGTATAGTTTATCTTTGACCTGTCATTTAAAATACTTCCGCTGTAAGAAAAAGATAAGTACTCATATAATTTCTTATCATAGTAGCTTGAAGAAGGAGATTCAAAAGGATAGGTTTGAGAAATGGAAAAATTTACGAGAGGTATTCTCTCTCTGAGATCCCCTGTATTAAGATTTTGGTCCCTGTAATAATTCAGATTCAAAGCAAAGGGAGTTCCTTCCCAGGTCTTTGCGTATGTTACATTGGAAATTACATTCTGCAGCAATAATTCAGATAATGAGTTTGTAGAAATGTTATAGTAGTTCTTTCCGCTGGTAAATGTCAGTCCTGCGTCAAAGCGTGAAGTAGGAGTCAATTGCTGATTATGATTCAGACTTACATTCCATGCATCGGAATTCGGAGTGCCTATGTCAGTGCTTTCTCCTAATCTGATTCTCGAATATCCGCCTTCAAGAGCTCCGGAAAAATTATATTTTGACGCGTAACGAAATCTCCCGTACAGATCAACTCTTCCTTTGGAAAAATAACTTGTAGTAAATGCGAAGTCTGTGTAATTGTTAATTGCCCAGAAATATCCCAGCCGTGAAAGATATTTTCCGTAAGTCCCGTCTTCACCGAATTTAGGCGGGATCAGACCGGATGATCTTCCCGACTTATTTGGAAAAACTCCGAACGGCAGCCAAAAGACGGGAACGCCTTCGATATAAAGATAAACTGACTGTGCAATCACTTTATCGTTAGGAATGACTTTCATCTTAGGTGAGAGGAAATAATATTCGGGATTTTCTCTGTCAGTAGAAGTAGTGTAAAGGCCGTCCTTTATGAACAAAACATCACTCGTCACCTTTTTTATTTTATCACCGAAATAGTATCCAATCTCCGCATCACTGAATCCCATCGAGACATTCCCCTGCTGTGTCCTGAAATTGTATGTGAGCTTGGCTCCTTCGTATTTATCATTTCCCTGAAACATCAACGGAGTCTGCGTGAACTTTCCCGCAGTTACAGTATCGGGAATTCCGTATGCTTCCAGTATCAGAGTTTCCTGATTGACAGTAATAATTCCCGCATCGAGTTTCAAGTCTTTGTAAGTTAATTCCGATTCATTATAAAGAAAAACTTTTTTGTTTTTCAGATCATAGATAAGAGAGTCTTTTGCGGAATAGTTTATGACGGCGTCTATGTCTGACTTTACAATTCGTGAAGTGTCCACAGGAGTAACCAATGAATCTGCATACAGACTGTCAGCTGCAATTTTCACATCTGAAGTATCTCTCAAATCCTGCGAAAAGCAAGCCATAGCTGAAAATGTGAATGACATTATTAAAAAAAACCTGCTCATTTAATTGTCATTTTACTTAAATCGGATGATTAATTAAATGAAATAAGATTATTCGGTGGAAAATGAAACTCAATAACAGTTGTTGAATAAGGTACATACAACTTGCTGGTTATGTGTACCTTTATATTAAAAAATTGAGGATTTAAAATTTATATCGGAGCTGTATTACCGGAAGAATGCTTGAGAAAGCAAACTGCTTAAAGTCCTCTTTCCTTTTACCTGATGAGCTGTAACTGAAATATTCTTCTCCTAATGTAACCGAATTCTGATTACTGTACTCGGTATCATCATTGAAAACAGAATAAAACAGGAACTGATGTAATTCGGCTCCTGCTGTGAGATTGTCAAGAATGTCATATTCAGCTCCGAGAAAAAAGCCGAGCCCAAAAGAGCTGCCGGGCGAAATGTTATTAACATACGAATCTTTGTAAACATACATTCCCGGATTTGTATTTGCACTGAATACATAATCAATATTCTCTTCTCCTTCTCCTGAATGGAGATAGCTCAGCTCGAATCCGCTGTTAAGACCGAAATCTCCGAAGGATTTAGAATAATTTATTCCGGCATTAATGTTAAAGGATGTCTGATCATAATTTCCGGTTTCAGTTACCGTTCCGGTATACCATGAAGTGTCAAGATACAAAACCCCTTCACCGGTAACCGTTTCTTCAATGCTTCTTTCTGCAATACCGCCCCAGAATTTTAATGCGAAGCTTTTACTAAGATAATGTTTGTATTCCAGTCCGATTGCATACTTTGTGTTCGTCCTGGATTGCTTGCCGTACAGTATCCACTCGTCGCTTGTAAATCTGTCTGCTGCACCTACATCGACGGGGTTGTAATACAAAACCGCGATTGTATTTTTTTTGTAGTTTTTAATCTGAGAGATTGCTGTATCTGAAATGAGAAGTGCTGCCATAAGGCAGAGAATGAGCTTGTCCATTGCGTACTCCTTTCTTTTTTGTTTTTGTCTGCAGTCAACAATCTGAATCAACTGCAAATTATATTTCAAAGGAGTAATCTAAACTTCCGCCGAGTTCCGATTAATTTTTTAAAGGTAGCATTTCAAAACATAATAAATATTTAAAAATTCCAAAAAAAAATTGAACTTTGATTTAATAATTTAATAATTGATAATTTACCTGTAATACTCATCCTCATATCCGCCAAAGCTTTCACCCTGTGTAAACATGCTCCCGACCATATCCTTATACAATACTTCCGAATCAACTTCATCTTTGGCGATCTTTGAATTCTGATGAAGACCGTCGAGAACAAATTCCATCAGCGATGCTAGCTCGGTTTCGCTTTCATAATACTGCGGGAATTTCTTCACGAACTTCTCCAGCCCGTCAACTTTCTTAAGCTCATTAAAATACGCTTTGAATGTCATGTCATCTTTTATGTTCACCTTGCCGCCGTATTGAAACCACTCTATGATTTCAGCATAAGGATCTTTAATTTCCTTTTCAGCAGGGCTTTTCTTTTTCTTCATCAGCGGATCAGGAAAGTATTTTTTATAAATTTCACGTACGGATTTTGAAATCAATGCTTTGGCGACTTTTATTGCGCCTTCCTGTTCTCCTTCGAAAACAAGCTCGACTTTTCCCGTAATGCCCGGAAGAATGGAAAGCACATCACACATTCTAGGCATTATCATTTCGTCATTATTCATTATTGCACGACGCTCTGCATTGCTTATGAGATTTTCAATTGATGAAATCGTAAGACGGGCGCTTACTCCGGATTTCTGATCTACGAACTCACTGAATCTCGCCTGCATGGCAGTCATCTCAATGATCTCTCTGAAATAATACGGTATGACTATCTTATTTTTCTTATCGCGCTCTGTCCATGAATATGTTTCTGTAATTTTAATTCCGTCTTCAAGAGCCTTCGGATAATGAGTAATTATCTGTGAATCAATTCTGTCTTTCAGAGGAGTAATAATATTTCCTCTGTTAGTGTAGTCTTCAGGATTAGCAGTAAACACCATCAGCACATCAAGAGGAATCCTGATATTGAATCCGCGTATCTGAATATCTTTCTCCTGCATGATATTCAAAAGCCCGACCTGTATTCTCGGCTGAAGGTCCGGTAATTCATTTATTACAAATACACCGCGGTTCGTTCTCGGAATAATTCCAAAATGAATCGCGCCTTCGTGCGAATAATGCAGCCTCTGATTCGCAGCTTTGATAGGATCAATGTCACCGATAAGATCTGCAATATTAACATCCGGTGTTGCAAGCTTTTCACTGTATCTCTGATCACGTGAGATCCATTCGATCTCTGTATCGTCACCTTTTTCATTTATCATATCCACGGCAAATTTTGAAATCGGATGAAACGGATTATCATTTATCTCCGAACCTTTTACAATTGGAATAAACTCATCGAGTAATGAAGGAATCAATCTTGCAATTTTAGTTTTCGCCTGCCCGCGAAGCCCGAGCAGTATTATGTCATGCTTAGCCAGCAGTGAATTTATGATTGACGGTATCACGGTTTTTTCATACCCGATTATACCATCAAAAACAGATTCCCTTTTCTTAATCTTTTCAACAAGATTTTTCCGGATTTCTTCTTTTACAGATAGCACCTTGTGCCCGGAATTCTTAAGTTGACCTAGAGTTTTTATTTCTCTTAAATTCATTTGAGTTATTATAATTGTTTTAGTAATAGTTAATTCAATTCACTGTGACTTAGCCTTTTCCTATAACTTTTACGGGGTAATCCTTTGCACAAAACCGGTAGAATTATTTAGTGTAATTATCAAATCATAAAGGTCAGTAATGTTATCTCCGGTAACATCCGTATCAGGATATCCGGTTGCAAAACTAATTGCTTCATTATACACTGTAGTTATATCACTCAAATCAATGTACCCGTTCTGATTTACATCTCCGCTGTAAATTGCAAATACTACAGGTGAATCATCTGCTTGAATCATATTACTACCGAAAGCCTGAGTATTCGAAACAGTAAAATTGTAATTCATGGAATCAGATGTAAAACTTTGTGCCGATGAGCTCCAGGTTTCGACAGAATTTCTGTGTTTAATATGAATGTAATAATTAATTCCATTCAAAACATTTGAAAATGAAAAAATCCCTGTACCGGAAGAACTTAAATTTGATTTCACTGAATCAACTATTCCATAGGGTGAAGAATTATTTCGTAAATAAACCGTAACCGTATCAGGTATCATTAAGTTAGAACCTGCATTATAAAAACCCTGAATGAACATTTTAATATTCAGTGTCTTATTCGACGGAATATTAACTCCGACAGCAGCCCAGGCCTGAGTAACGGTTTGCACTTCCTGTGATGAACTGCCGTAAAGATCACTTGCAGCCTGAACAGAAAAAAAACCCGCTTCCGGAAATTCGGCTGTCGGGTAATTATAAATTGCCTGTGTGCGGTATGTAATTGCAGAGGCTTTAACCAATCCAATTCCTGTTACATTATAATATTCATTATTATCATTAACACCGCTTCCTCCTTCTGCCATAAGATAATACCAGTAATTCATTACACCGCTGTTTGTGTGAACTCCGCAATAATCATTTTCACCGTCAGGAACACATCCGGCTGTGTTATACCAGAAATTTCCTTTATAAGTATCGGGTTGAAATACGTTGTTAGGATTCGACATATCCCTCACAATGATTCCTATTTCATTGCCCAGCAGCCAGTTAATTGCTCCGGTGTCGCCCTTTGCATAATACCGGATTGTAACACCCATACAATCACTGAATGATTCATTTAAAGCTCCCGATTCCCTGCTATAAATCAGATTACTTGTAAACTGTGTTACTCCGTGAGAAATCTCATGTCCGACAATTTCCAGGGAAGTCAGTGGTGTGTACGGGGGAAATGCATCTCCGTAAGTCATGTATGATCCGTTCCAATAAGCATTAAAAACATTCGAACCATAATGAACATAAGAAATAATTTTTAATCCGAGATCATCAACACTGTTTCTGCCGAAATATAAATTATAATAGTCCCACGTTTTTTCTGCTCCCCAGTGGGCATCCAATGCATACTGATCCAACGGTGAATTTATTGACGGAAAATCCGGCGGACAGAATAAAATCTGGGGGCTTGTAAAATCCGTTACGTTGGAAAAATTTAATTGATTGTTCATATTATAAGTTTCTACTCCGTTACCCCGTGTTGGACCTTCCCGAAGCCTGTATAAACCTGAAAAGCTGTCAGAAGTGAATGGCTGTACTCCGCTGTATGCAGTGCAGCCATTGGAAGGCGTATTGCTTTCCATGATCCGGGTTTGCTCCAAAATAATTTCACCTGAGTTTGCATCTACAAATATAAAATTTCTCTTAACAGGTTTATCTGAAAAAACATCAAATTTGTAAGCTAACCTGTAGTTTTCGGATCTGTAATCTCCTTTCACAGGTGCAAAGACTATTTCCCCCTTCGGAAACCACGTCGCCTCAGGATCATTTGTCATTTTTTTCAAATGCATTTCGGATTCTGCCGATTCCCACATGTAGGTATCTGCATCTGTATAATTCAATGCTTTATCAATCGCTTCAGCTTCAGAAATTCCCGGATTTGATCTTTTAAATCTGACATCATCGAATATCAACCCGTTCATTGAAATAACTTTACTGTCTTTTGTATGAACAATAAACATTGTTCCTTCCAGCGGAATATCTCTGAAGGTTTGCTGATACCGGTAATGTTTCATTCCTTCCAAATCATATTCAATATTCAGGAGTTTAAGGTTTATAAAAGCCGGCAAATTAAATGTATTGTGGAACCAAGTGTCAAAATTCTCAAAAGCCAATTCTGAATTTTTCCTGAATTGCAAATAGGAAGGAATATTGGAAGCAACATTTTTTCTTATACTTTCAGAACCGTGTATAATCCTGTCCGCACTGTTTCCGGTAATTATCTGTGCCTTTGTTAAATAAGGGAAAAATGAAATTATCAACAATAAATAAAATGATTTTTTCATAATATTTATTTTTAAGTGTTAAAATTTTCGGCTGGCAGTTGGTACAGTTTCTTTTTGCCTTTCACTTTTTAAAAGATTGTGACTTTAAAAGTAGGTTCTCAGCTCCGCAAAAATATGCCTGCTGAATTTCACTACCCGTTAAACTGTATGTAAGAGTTTAACATTTCAATTTTTTCTTCCTTTAATGTCATATCGTAAAGCATCAGATCCCTGATGGAAATTATTCCTACCAGATCATTGCCTTCTCTGACAGGCATATGGCGTATGTTTTCCTGTTTCATGATCTGCATGCAATATTCAGGTGTATCATGAGATTCGACAACAATCACCTTGTTTGTCATTACTTCATCTACCGGAGTTTTAGTAAGATCCATTTCTACGGCTATGCATCTTCTCAAAAGATCACGCTCTGAGAAAATTCCTTTGAGAGTTAATTTATCAGACTGCTCCAGAACCGGCACCGCTCCTATATTATGCAGTCCCATGAACTTTGCTACTTCAATTATGCTCATGCCTGTTCTTACAAAATGCAAAGGTCTGTTGTCTAAAAGATCCTTTAGAGTTTTCATTTTTACCTCCTGTAGTTTTTATTGAAAATAAATAATAAATATTCAATTAGCAATTATAACCTTGAGTTTTTAAAGTTCTTAAAGTTTGTAAAGTAAAAGAATTTTGTAAATGGAAATTAGAATTTTACAAACTTTATAACTTTATAAACTTTATGAACTAGGATGAAAGTCTTTAGCAAACTGTATTCTTTTTTCGAGTGAAGGATGAGAATGAAACAGGTATTCTATGATTTTGTTTGGAGTCTTATCGGCTAAATTTTGATCAGCAAGCTTTTCCATGGCTGAAATGAATGCTTCCTTATCCTTTGTTGTCTCGAGTGCAAATGTATCTGCCTCCCATTCGAATTTCCTCGAGAGAATATTTGAAATCGGTGTGGTAATGAGTCCGTAAAGGCTCAGGTAAAGAAACAGCAACGGCAGTGCGGCTATTTCGGTAACTTCACTGAATCCGAAATAACCAAGCGAAGCTTTATATAATTTTGCGGTTAAAAATAGCCCGGCAAAAGTCATGATTGTCGATGCGACCGTCAGCTTCAGAATATGTCTTTTAGTGTAATGACCGACTTCATGAGCGAACACAGTTTCAATTTCACTCCCGGAAAAATTATTCATGAGAGTATCTCCGAGAATGATCCTTCTGGACTTTCCCATTCCCGTAAACGCTGCATTTGCCTTCTTCGTATTCTTACTCATGTCAAATGTAAAAATCCCCTGAATTTTTACTCCCGTCCTTTTACACAGCTCGAGGATCCTGTTTTTAATTTCTTCATTTTCAACCGGCTTGAATTTATAGAACAACGGCATTATAAGCGTCGGTGCAAGCCTGCCTAATATTACGGAAACTATAAACATGAATATTCCCAGCACGAGCCACCAGTTCTCTCCGAATTCAGTAAGTATGAAATAGAAAGCAATGAGCATCGGTATTCCCAATGCTAATCCGAGCAAGAACCCTTTAAGTTTTTCGATAAAATATTTTTTTAAAGACTGATTGGAAAGTTTGTATTTATGTTCGAGTATGTAATCCGAATAGAAATTCAGAGGGAAATTTATAACTCCTTCAAATACTCCGATGATTCCAAAAAAGATTAATAATGCCAAATATTTTTCGGAAGTATAGCTGAATGCAATCTTTTCAACATCCTTCGACAGTCCGGTAAAGACAAGCATAATCAGCACTGCAAAGAATATTATGCTGCTGATTAAAGATAATATCTGATGAGTCTTTGAATATTTCTTTGCTAACTTAGATTTTTCCGTTTGGGAAAGCTCATCCTGTAAAACTGTATTTTCTGATTTTCTGTCTGAATCCATTACTGCTCTATGAAATTATCAATGTTAAAATTAAATATAATACAAATGGTATGAAGGCAATTAAAACTGATTTCGAAAATTCGAGTCTTGCGATTTTGCTAAGACCTATACCTATAACTATGTAAAACCAAATGTTAAAGATATCAAACTTTGAAACAACAGCATGCAATTTTTCTCCTGCTGATTCTTCACTTATCAAAAATCCTAATCCTATGGTTGTCATATCCCCGCGTATGATTGAAATTACCAGTCCGATCAAATTGCCCAGAGCCACAATAAGCATTGCCAGTCCTATCACATTCAATAGATTCACTATCTCAAAATCCGTCTTCATTATTTTTAATAGAATCAGGTAAATAATAAAAGGAACAAATAAAATAATGAACGAACCAAATAATGCTCCGACGAAACCGAATACCTTAAACATCGGACTATTAGGGTCCATATTTTCCAGAGCTTTGTCGGCATCCTCCCTTGACATCTTCCCCTCCTTTACATTCTTATCAAACTGTTCTGTCATTTTAGCCCTTGTCTTATCCATCGTCCTCTTAGCAAGCTCCTTATCCTGCATAAACAAAAATGTGCTTATCAGTGATAGAATAATTGAAATTATCAGCGGCAGCAGCCAGTAATTTTTTTTAGGTGAAGCTGCAATAGTTTCATAGGTCTCGCCGGGTGCAGTAAACACACCGGACATTGCTTCGGCTTTAGTCAGCTCTTCCGGATACTCTTCGGGTTCCTGACTTTGTACGGGAGTTTCTTCACTCATTGCTTGTTTTATTTAAGTTATAAAAATTTTTGTCTGTAAATTAAGCAATATAGATTTTAAAAGTCATTACAATTGATAAAGCTTGTTATCGTGAATGTATTCTTCAACTGCTTTGCTTACTAAATATTTTATTGATCTGCCTTTGGATACAGTGTCGCGGATTCCTGATGAAGAAATTTCCAGATAAGGCACCGGAACGAATGTGACCTTATCCGAAAATTCCGGCTTAGAATCTTTCGGATCATAATCCGGACGGTTTATTACTATTACTTCGGAAAGATCAAACAATTTTTCCGGCTCTTTCCATCTCGGCAGGTCAATTAAGTTATCGGTGCCGATGATCAGAAAAAATCTTGTATCATCATTTTTGTAAATCTCATGTAATTTTTGTAAAGTATCAACAGTAAAAGATTTTTCATCCGGGTTTTCTGATTCAATGGAGCTGACCTCAAAATAAATGTTATCTGAGAAAGCGAGTTTAGCCATTGCAAATCTGTGTCCGGCAGAAATTGAGTCCTTCAGAGCGGGTTTCCCGGATGGAATAAATATGATCTTGTCGAGACGGAGCTGTTCACGAACACTCTGTGCCGTAATTGAATGTGCAATGTGAGGCGGATTAAATGTTCCGCCGTATATTCCGATCTTTTTCAAAATTTTATCCGGTTAATTTAAAATATTGCTCTGATATTTTTGCTGCCATAATTTCTTCTGAATAATTGCGTGAATCCGTCTCCGCCCGTTTTGATAATTTATCTCTGAGTTCTTTATCGGCAATTAATCTCTCAAGCCAGCTTTTAAAAATATTTTCATCACCCGTTTCAAATATAATTCCGTTGGATAAATCTTTAATAAGCTCCCTGTTAGCTGCAATGCCGCTTGCCATTATACACATGCCGGAAGCCATTGCTTCAATAAGAGAGATCGAAAGACCTTCCCATAGAGATGGAAATACAAAGATATCAATCAGCGAATAGTATTCCTCGGCATTATCAATTTCACCCGTGAAAATAAATTTATCAGGATTACGCGATGCTTTCACGAGTGCTTTACATTGTTCAAGATATTTTCCATCTCCGGCAAGCAGGATTTTCACATCCGGATATTTACTTAAAACATCGTCTGAATTTCTTATTATAAACCGCTGGTTCTTTTGAAAATCAAATCTTGAAATATTTCCTATGATAATATCTGTTTCTTTAATACCATGCTTAATCATAAGACTTTTATTCTTATCTCTCTTTGCAAATCTGCTCGTGTCAATTCCGTTCTGAATTACTATACTATTGTCCTTTTGAATAATCTTATTCTTTAAAGCAGTTTCAAAATCCGAATCTGAAACACATATAAACCAGTCCGTAAAAGGAACAAGGTACTGTTCAATTGATTGGGAAAAAATTTTTCTGAAAATATTCGGAGAGTGTATGTAATGAATGCCGTGAATTGTATGGATTACTTTAACCTTGTTGAATTTCTTTTTATAAAACCTCGAATACATTCCGGCTACACCTCCATGTGAATGTATAATGTCAATGTTATGGCTTTTGACAATTGCATCAAGATCTTTCAGATGTTTTGAGCGGTAGATTTTCGGGAGTTCGACCTGAACAAATTCAAAGTCTGCTTTTTTTACAATATTCTTAAACTCTCCGTTTGCAGATGCTGCGATGACCGGTTTAAAATTTTTCTTATTAAGATTTTTTACCAGAGACAGAATATGTGTCTGCCCACCGCCAATAAAACCTCCGTCTATTATTTCAAGTACATTTTTCATAAATTATTTTATTCCGATTGTCAGAAGCAAAATTTTCAGATAAATTTTCTTAAAAGTGAATAAATACAGAAATAAAAATTTTATAATCAGGTAAATCCGCAGTAGAATGTTGTCAATAATATTGTTATGCTTCTTATAGTAAAGTATCTGTGAAACTTTTGAATAGAAATATGTTGAGTTTTCAAAATCTTCATTTACATTCTCGCCTTTATAATGCACTATGTTGCTGAATGGAAAGAAATAATTGGTATAACCCGCATCAGTCAATCTTTTGCAGATATCAGCATCTTCATAAAACAAAAAATAATTTTCATCAAACCCTTTTACCTGATTGAAAACACTTTTCCTTATAATCATTGCAGCTCCTGTTACCCAGTCAACTTTAGCGATCTCCCTGAAACATTCCTCTTTCTCTGAAATAAATCTAAGATTCCTGTTTCTGAATTTCGTTTCTTCTCTTTTGTTCTCTGATTCACTGAAAAAATTATTTTCCTTCCAGAAGGAAAGCTGAAAAGTCCCGTCGGCATTATACAATTTCATACCCGCTGTTCCGAAATTTATATTCTCAAACTTTTCAATGAATAATTTCAAAAAATCATTTTTAATAATTGTATCTGCATTAAGAAAAAATAAATAGTCTCCCGAAGCAAGCTCAGCACCAAGATTGTTTGCCTGTGAAAATCCCCGGTTCTCATTATCCATGACCTTCAAGCTTCCGTATTGTGACAGTAGTCCGGATAAATTCTCCTCAGGCGAATTATTAATTATTATCACTTCAAACGGATATGATCTAAAATTATTATAAATAGAGTTAACACATTGCTGTGTAAACTCTTTCTGTTTATAATTTATAATAATTATAGAAATCATTTAACTCTGTTTATAATTTTCAATTACGTTCAGATTCACCAGCAGGCAGTAAAATATCGAAATTGAGTTAATTGCTTTCTCGAACACGTTGTCACCGTTGAAAATTTTACCGCTTATAAATCTCATCACATTTCTTCCGTTTGTCTTTTTCAGACTGTTTAGATAAATCTGCTTCTCTCTGATCCAACCCATATTTAAAATCAGCCACGTGTATGCTCTGACAAGCTGAGTAAAAGAATATTTCTCTGAAACTAAGGAAGCAGCGGCTTTCATAAAAAAATTATAAATCAGATACGGAATGTATTTAATAATAAAGCTTCCGGGGAAAAAAATCAGAAAATTTAATAACCGATTTCTTTCCTGATAAAAATATAAATTAGAAGGCTTGTTGTCTGCCGACGCTCCGCCTCCTTTGTGATGAACTATTGATTTCGATGTGTGCATGATTTTCAGACCTCTGAACTTTATCTTAAAACAAAGAAAAGTATCCTCAGAGTATGCGAAGTACTCGTCAAAAAATAATCCTCCGAGTTCATCAACAAGATTTTTTCGGATTATCAATGTGCATCCGTTTGCCTGAAAAATCTCACCTGTTCCGTCCTTATCTATTTCAAATACTTCCATTATATTATGACCAAGAAGATTGATCGTACCGTTCTTCTTATAATATCTCTCGGGTATCCCTTCCGTAATGACAAGAGACTGGGCTATACCGATGTTTTCATTTCCCGAAATACAGTCGATGAGCTCCTTTAACCAGTCTTGATCAACTCTTGTATCATTATTAAGCAATACAACGTACTCGCCTGTGCAATGACCGAATCCCAGATTATTACCTCCTGCAAAGCCAAGATTTTTTCCTGAATGAATAATTTTTATTTTATCTGAAAAATAATTTTCTTCAATAAATTCTGTACTTCCGTCAGTCGAATTATTGTCAACAAGTATAATTTCAAAGTCAGAAAAAGATTGATTTAAAAGAGAATCAAAGCAATCCTTTAAAAATCTCCTTCCGTTATAGTTTACTATGATTACCGATACCTTGATGATTATAATTGTTTAAATTTATTTCAATATGCTTATTAAGTAAGCATTGCTCACAGTTTTTCGTTTCTGGATTACTTTTCTTTTTCTTAGTGACTTCGGAATTTCCGCTAATCCTCTGATATAGCCTTTCATCGCATACTTAAATAAGCTGTATGAATTACGCGTAAGGAATATATAATATCTTTTCATCCGGACAATCATAAAATACGGAAAGCATTTTATCAGCATCGGAAACGGGTAGTTTTTTAGACGTACCGCAACAAGGTTTTTTTCGCAAAGCATGGTTTCTATTCCTGACATCGAACCAGAGGTACCTCCTCTTTTGTGGAAACATACTGCTTTCGGATTATAGAAACATCTATAGCCTTCAATCTGCATTCTGAAACTCAGATCCACATCCTCGTAATATGCAAAAAAATCTTCATCGAAAAATCCTGCTTTTGCGAACACTTCTTTTTTATAAATTGCAGCACCTGCACAGGCTCCAAAAATATATTCTTCCGATTCATACTGTCCCTCGTCTTTTAAACCGTTTCCCCTTGCATAGGGTGAACCGGTGAGCTTAATAAAATCTCCCGCATTGTCAATGAATGTCCTGTCATAGTAATTCAGCATTTTACAGGCTACGCTCCCGGTATCTTCACTTTTGAACCCCGACAGCATCTCATTTAAAAAATTATCACTGCATTCAATATCATTGTTTAACAATAAAATATAATCTCCGTTGCTGTTCATGATTCCTTCATTTACAGCCCTGGAGAATCCCGTGTTATGATCAAGTCTGATAATTCTTACCTCAGGAAAATTTTCCTGAGTAAATTTTAAAGAATCATCTTTTGAACCATTGTCAACTAAAATAATTTCATAGTCTTTGTAAGTCTGATTTCTCAATGACTGAAAGCAAACCTGCAGATGTTCGGCGCCGTTATAGTTTGGAATTACAATTGAAATCAAATTTTATCAGTCTGCTTTTTTAGTTCATTTAAAAAAAAAACATGCTTTCGCAATCTGTAATCATCTTCTTTTCCGAAAATTTTTTTGATCCTCTCTGTCAAAACTATAATGCGGGAATTCAAAGCTGCAGATGTTTTTAAAATAAACGTTTTTCCCGGACCGTAATTTTTACTGAAAAAATTTATCATTCCGATAATGAATCTTCCGTAAAGCCAGTAATCATCAGACTTCTTAAAGCTCGCTCCGCCGAGATGGGTCACTTGTAATGAAGTATCAATTCCCAGCTTAAAATTTTTATTTATTTGAAAACTTAGATCTACATCCTCAAAAAAAAGAAAATAATCTGAATCCATTTTACCTGCTGATTCAAAAATGTTTCTACTGGTTAAAAAAAAAGCACAAGGTATCTGAGGAACGTACTCGATTTTTTTTGATTCAACATGAATATTTCCGCTTTTCAGGTATCTGTTTTTAAGTTTTTCATTATTCTGAAAAATGCTTCCTGCAATGGAGTAGTAAAAGAAAAATTGCATCAGCGTAGGGTATTTCTGGAAATACATACTCTGAAATTTGCAATCGGTACCTAAAAGCAAAGGACATACTGCTCCGAGTTTTTTATCATTTTTCAAATCACAGATCAGTTTTTTTAAAACCGGCTCAGTAAAAATTATGTCAGGATTCATTATCAGCACATACTCCCCCGAAGAACGGTCAAACCCCCTGTTATTAGCTTCAGAAAAACTGATTTTACTGTCAGAAAAAATTGCTGAAACATTCCTTCTCTGTTCTGCTATTCTCTCTATAATTTTTCCTGAAGAATCAATCGAATTATTATCTACTATTATAATTTCAAATTCAATTTCATTCTCATGTTTAAACACAGATTCAATGCAGTCTTCAAGAATATCTCCTGTATTGTAATTTACTATTATTAAAGATACAAGCATCTGTTTTTAACTTTTAAAATAAATCATAAAAAATAAACAGTATTTATAATTTCCGAAAACCTGTGAATTACCGGAATAAACTTCACTATTGTTCTTTTGATGCATATTCTTTTAATTTTGACAAATATCTGTTAATACTAAACGTTCTCAATATTTTTGTTTTTACTTTATAAATGAAAGGTTCTTTCTTTTTGAAATCCATATATTTTTCGTTAAAAACCTTCCGGAATTCTTCATTGTGAACATCACCCGTAGCATGATAAACTTTTACACCTGAAAGAATTCCGTATTTAAATCCGCTGTTAATTATTCTGTTCACATAATCACCATCCTCAGAATAGAATATCCTTTTATTAAATGTAATTAATTTACCGATTTTATTATACACATCTCTTGAAAGCATGAAACACCATCCTCCGGTAGGTCCTACTTCAAGCACAATGTTTCCGTTGTCATAATATTCTTTCACATAATTTTCAGCGGTATGCTTTGCGCCGGTTGTAGTTTCATCCTGAACAACGTCAGTGGCAAGATATCCCATACCGGGAATAGTTTTGTATGCATAGATCATATTCGTAACCCAGTTTTTTGGAAATTCGATTACATCATCGTCAACCCCGATAATAAAATCACCCTTTGATTTTTCAGCCCCGAGACTTTTTGCGTTTATCCCGATATTTTGATCATTCAGCACAATTTTTATCCGGGGATCTGATGATGAAATGTCTTTAAGAAATTCTCTTGTACCGTCAGTAGATGAATTATCAATAATTATTAATTCATAATTTAAACCTTCCAGAGTCAGGATCATGTTAAGAATACATTTTTTCAGCATGGGCAGACGGTTATAGGTAACGACAAAAATGCTTACAAGTTCATTGTTGTAATTATAATTTTCATTACTGCCAAAGCTCTTTTGTTTCTGCAACAATTTTTTAGGAATGAATTTAGTAATAATTTTGGCGATCAGAATTTTATCTTTTACATTGATGTAATTTATATTTGATATTACGGCAGCATTTATGATTATGAATAATACGGCGAGAATGCTCAGATAAACAATTCCTGAAAATCTTCCCGAGAATTCATAAATATATTTGTCCGATAATAAAAAAATAACATAGGTGAAAATTCCGGCGGCAAGGCTTGACACTAACGGTTTCAGATAATTTTCTTTTAATATATTTAATTGGCTCCGCAAAAAAAACTTTGATGAAACAATAAAAATATAAACAGATGAAATTATCACCGACAAAACATTTCCGAAGGCAGCTCCGAGTATGCCGTAATATTTTATTAACAGATAACTTAAAATCAGATTTATGCAAAGATAAATCAAACCTTCGCGCATTTGATATTTTGGCAGTCCTATATTCGGTAAAATGGAATTTCCGGGTGCTGAAAAAGTCATATTGACAAGATTGCCAATTGCAAGAACCCTGAGTATTCCTGCTGATAATTCAAAGCCCGGTCCAACCCATGTAGTAATGATCAAATCTGCAAAGATAAAAATAAATGTGAACACTGGCAGAGACAAAAGTATCAGATATTTTGTAATGTTGCCGTATAATTCCTTCAGTTTTTCCTGCTGATCTTTTGCTTTAAACTCTGATGCCACGGGAGCGATCTGGGGTATCAGCTGGTACGGAATTAGCCGCCCGGTTCTGGAAATTCTGTTTGCAATATTAAAATAAGTTACATTGCTCAAAACAGAAAAATAAGCAAGCAGGAATTCGTCATATTTTTCCGATGCGAATGTTGCAAGTTTTGATATCTGCATCTGCGCACCGAATTTAGTCATCTCTTTTACGGGATTCTTTTCAAGATGCCTGAAGCTGATATTTATTTCCGGTAAAGATTTCCTGGCATAAATTATACTAAGAATATTATTTATCGATACACTAATAAGCTGAATCCACATGATACCGGGCAAACCGTAACCGTAGCTAAGAATTATTATTGTCCCGGCTAAATTAATGAAACCGGTCAGGACTCCGATTGCGCTTGTAACATACATTTTCTGAAGACTTATCAGTACTGAAGAAAATATTGTAAATGCACTTGAAACAAAAAAAACCAGAAGTCCTATATACAAAACATGAAGAGAAATTTCAGAAAGCTCAGCAGGAATGTTAAGCAATGACAGCAATGGTTTGCTGAATACAAAACCTACTGCCGCAATTATTAATGAAAAGCAAATATAAAAGAATAAACCGGTATTAATATATTTGTTAAGGTTACTAAAATCTTTTTTTACATGATATTTTGAAATGAAAACAACAAAGGAAGATGAAATACTGAGATCGAACAGGCTGAAGATACCAACCAGGCCGAGCACTAATGCATAAATACCAAACTGGACTTCACCGATTTTTGAAATTATGAACGGTGTTAAAATTAACGGAAACAGAAAGCCAAACAGCTGAAAAAGGATGTAATAAAAAGTATTCTTAATTATTTTATCTGTAAGAGACATTATTTAAAAATTGATACTAACATCAGCCTGATAAATAATACCGGCAGCAGAAAAATAGCTTTGAATTTATAATTAAGGTAGTAATAAAAAAATATATCCGAATACATGATTCTGCGCACCTTGAAATCCGCTCTGTTTGTAGAGTAACTTCCGTGATGATAAATTTCAGCAGTATGAAGAAACACTATTTTATTTCCCGTTCCCAAAATTTTTTTACACAGATCAACATCATTATACATTATCCTGAAGCGCTCATCGAAATAATTGATCTCTTTTAAAATTTCAGAACGGATCATCAGGAAAGTTGTAGCTATCTGATCAACTTCAATTGTTTTGTCATAATTAAACCACAGCATGTCATAATCATAATTATATTTATCAAGAGAAAGATAAGTAAAGAAAGCATTTTTGAGAGTAGGGAATTTTTTGCAGTTACCCTGAAGTCTTCCGTCCGGATAAAGCAGCCTGCAGCCGACAGCCCCGCATTCAGAATTTGATTCGAGATAATTAATGCATTCGCTCAGTGAACTATTTTTAAGTACAGTGTCGCTTCCAAGAAGTAAAACATATTTGCCGGAAGCAGCTTTCATACCTTGATTACAGGCAGGTGCATATCCCGAGTTTTCCTTATTCTGAATTATTCTTAGGTCGGGATATTTATTTCTAAGTTCTGAAACAGTATTGTCTGAAGAATTATTGTCTATGATTATTATTTCGATTTTGCTGGCTAATGATTTAAAATCATTTATTGAGTGGATTGAGTCTGCGCACTGAACAGTCTGCTCTCTAGTGTTCCATGTAACAATGACGATCGAAAGCAGAACTTCATTTTTATGCATGTATTATAATTGATAAAAGCCTGAAAAGAATACGGATATTTTGAATTTCAAATTTATCTTAAATACTGTTCATGCTTTTATGGTATGCAACATTAGCATTATAAAACATCAGCTGAACCTGATACCTCAGCCTTTCAATATCGCGCAGATAACTTTGCTGCATAGCTCCCTTTGTATTTTTATACTGGTTTTTTCTTAAAGCAAGCTTTGTTGCGGTTTTAACATAAAATTTCTGATCAACGCCGACCGGGCACCATCCGTACTTATACCTTCTTGTAATGTATGGAAGATGGTTCAGATGTTCAGCCGGAATGTGTCCCAGACGAGCTTCATCCTGAAGCTCTTTTAAAATTGTTTTTCCCTCGAAGTAAACCGATATCTGAAAGATAGCCAGCGTAACGAACAGATACATTATGAGAAACAGGAATCCGAATAAAGTTGTGTCTTCAAAACTTACAGACAGATTCCATGAAAAGTGCAGGAACACCGCAAGAAAAAATCCTGTCGGGATCAGAATTATTTTATATATAACAGGTTTGAATTTAGCATAACCGAGAAATGAACCAAATGTTGCAGTCGCAAGACAATGCATTACCGCTGAAAATAAAGTTCTTATGATTACAAGCATAAACCATGAAACCGGAGTCGTCCCGTAAGTAAGGAAGTACATGAAGTTTTCCGTCATCCCGAAACCAAGTCCGATAGCTCCTCCGAGTACAGCACCGTCAACTCCTCCGTCAAACCGTTTGCTGAGCGACATCAAAAGAAGGAAAACACCTTTGGTTGATTCTTCAACAAGCGGAGCAGTTATTATTGCGCCGGAAAGACTCATAAGCTCGCTTGTGTCGCCGTCGGATACAGCTCTGATCAGTTCATTCAAAGGAATCTGAAAAATAATACTTCCGATAACTCCAAGAAAAATTGCACCCGTAGCTCCCCAGAAAAAATTAAGCAGCACAAACCAGAACGGCTCCCTCTCATACCTGTCGAGAAACCAGATTATAACTAGGTATATAAACATCGGCACTACAGCCGCAATTAATGATGCAAATGCTAAGAACAAACTATGATTTAAATGATTGAATAAAACTATGATTTAAATGATTTGAATGATAACTATGAATATTAAGGAACCCTTAATGCCATTATACAAAAAGAATGAATTCATAAATCCCAAATTCGAAATCCCAAATCCCAAGTTTATAAGTTTATTCAAACTCCAGAAGCAATTCATTTTTCTCTACAGAGCTCATTGCTTCTGCATTAACTTTCTTGACTATTCCGTCCCTTGTTGCTTTTATCTCATTTTCCATCTTCATTGCTTCGAGAACAAGCAGAACGTCGCCTTTTTTTACCTGCTGACCTGCAATTACATTCATTGCCTTTATTATCCCGGGCATTGGTGATTTGATCTCTTTTTTGACATTACCGTCACTTTTGCTGCCCGCCATTCCTTCAAGCAGCAGGTCTGTCTCGCTTTTACATTTGACCTTGAAGTTCACAGAGTCATCGCTAATATCGAGTGTACCGTCTTCTTCATCTTCTGCTATTAAAAGAAAATAATTGCTGTTATTAATTCTCAAAAGAAGAGTGTTGTCATTAATGAATTTATGATCATAATCATAAGTATTTCCGTTCAAAGACAGTTTATTATCTTCAAGTATCATTGCTTCATTCTTTATGACGGAATCGTTAATTGTTGTGTAATATTTTTTCATCTGTAATTCTCCGATCTTTTAGAAACCCAGTTGCTTTTTGTCTGATGACCATTTGAATTAAAGTAACTCTTTAACTTTGGTTTTTTATTTTCCTTAAACAGAATTCCGGCAAGAGATAATGCAGTAATGGTTTCATCTGCAGGTGTCGTACCGTCATTACTTCTTTTTAAATATGTCTTTTCGATGAACTGAGTGTTATAATTTCCGTTAATAAATTCCTCACATCTAAGCAGACTAAGGAGGAAATTAATGTTTGTTTTAATTCCGATGATCTTATACTGCTGCAAGGCTCTTTTCATCTTGGCTACTGCAATCTCCCGTGTAGAACCGTATGAGATCAGTTTTGATATCATCGGATCGTAATAAACGGAGATCACGTCTCCCTGCTCTATTCCCGTATCTTCTCTCATGCCGCTTCCAAGAAATTTATTCATATATATTATCTTTCCTGTCGAAGGCATGAAATTATTTTCTGAATCTTCTGCACATATCCTGCATTCAACTACATGCCCGTGGAATTTTACATCTTCCTGTTTGAATGATAATTTTTCTCCTGATGCTATTAGCAGCTGTTCCCTCACAAGATCAAGTCCGGTTCTTATTTCTGTGATCGGATGCTCCACCTGCAGCCTTGTATTCACTTCGAGGAAATAATACTTTTTGTCTTTGTCCATAATGAACTCAACAGTTCCGGCGTTGGAGTAACCTGCAGCTTTTACAATTCTCTTTGCACATTCTCCCATTTCGTTTCTCAGCTTCTCATCTACGACAACGGATGGAGTCTCTTCAATTATTTTCTGATGCCGTCTCTGCATTGAACATTCTCTTTCCCCGAGATGAACAACATTCCCGAACTCATCTGCAAGAACCTGTATTTCAATGTGTCTCGGTGACTCGATATACTTTTCTATGAATACACTGTCGTCACCAAAGGACGACTTAGCTTCGCTTTGCGCCGTTCTTAAAGCGCTTTCAATGTCAGCTTCTTCGAGCACAACGCGCATTCCTTTGCCGCCGCCGCCGGCTGAAGCTTTTATTAAGATCGGATAACCGATCTCTTTTGCAATGCTTTTTATTTTGGAAAAATCAACGAGAGGTTTTTCAGTACCCGGCACTACAGGAACTTTATTTTTAATCGCAAGAAGTTTTGCTTCTGTTTTGCTTCCTAAAAGTTCAATCGCCTTATGACCCGGTCCTATGAATTTTATTCCGTTGTCTTCGCACATTTTGGCAAAGAAACCTCTCTCGGACAGGAAACCGTATCCCGGATGAATTCCTTCCGCGCCGGTTTTCTTTGCAACTTCTATTATTTTTTCAGCCAATAAATAACTTTTTGCTGAAGGAGATTCTCCTATGTGGTAAGCCTCATCGGCTAATTTTGTGAACAGTGAATGCTTATCGAAGTCCGAATAAACCGCAACTGTCTTTATTCCCATCTCCTTTGCAGTTGTAATGATTCTTACTGCAATCTCGCCTCTGTTGGCAATTAATATTTTCTTAAACATACTAACTTTGCTCCTTATTATATTCATCAATTTACTAATTGTGGATTCATATTGAAAGGAAGTATGCTCTTCCAAAACTGACTATGAGTTAAATAAATCGGTGAAATTTATGAATAAATGCCTTCAATAAATTTCGGAATGTAAATTTTATTCTGACGTTCTTCGGATGAGAACTGATTTTGGGAAGTCAAAGTTTGTCCGGTGGGTTATCAACACTTTTAGTGGAATTAAATGATATTTTATTCGTCTGGTGATCAATGTTGTACACGGAGTTAACTTCAGGGCAGATCGAATTTACAACGTTGTTGGCCGGATTAACAATGTTATTGACTGAGTTTACAACGTTGTTTACCGAATTAACAACTTTGATGGAGGAGTTTACAACGTTGTTTACCGAATTAACAACGTTGTTGGCCGAATTTACAATATTATTGACGGAATTTACAACGTTGTTGGCGGAATTTACAACGTTGTTGGTCAAATCTACAACGTTGCTAATTGAATTATCAAGATTGGCAGCTGGATGAATAATGCTCTCAATTGAATGGATTAACTGTCCGGGAAATATAATAATCTTCAAAAACCAAGTAAAAACGAATGAAATACTTGGGACTTTAATGAAATCGCAATACTGCCGATAAATTCTGAAACAGCATATCAGGATCATCGGTCAATATAAATTTTAGTAAAAAAACAGGATTTCTGTCCAATATTATAACAAAAATCATGTCAGAATATGATCCAAATCATACTATATAATTATTATTTCTAATAGTTTTGATGTGCAGAAAATTTATGATTTTCGGGGTTATTGTTAAACATGGAGGAAAACTCCGGAATGTCTAATTTAGGATAAAATTGATTTTACAAATCATCTTTCCTAAATTAAAATAAAAATTTTTGACTTATGGAAAATAAGTTTTTAAATAGGTTTTCTAATCTTCTATTCTATTTCAGTTTACTTACCTTCATCATCTCATTCAACTTCGCTCATAATCCTCCGAGCGGGTGGTATAAGCAGTTTCTGCCGAATATCGGAGGAAAACATATCTCCGATGTTTTTTTTCTTGATAGCTTGACAGGATGGGCTGTTACTCCATATCGACAACAGCAAAATGATACTGCGTTTGTATTAAAGACAACGAACGGAGGAGATAATTGGTTAATCGAATATTCAAGAACAGCAAAGTACGTTGGATTTGAAAGAATATGCTTCTTGAATGACAATACTGGTTTTACATGTGGAACTAACGACTTATTTAGCGGCTACACTGGTTTAAGCAAGTCAACAGATGGTGGATCAACATGGATTTCATTGAATGTCCCTGACCCATTTGCGCAGTTTAACGATATGTCAGTATTGAATGAAGATACAATATGGTTGGCAAGCACCAGCTCCGGTGGCGGTGTCTTCCGCACCACAAACGGCGGAGTGAGCTGGAATCAGCAAGCAAGTCCCGGAGATCGACCCGATAAAATCTACATGTATAATTCAAGAATAGGGTTTATAGGATTTAATGCAGGTACTCCCACAACTAAAAAGACTACTGACGGAGGATTTAACTGGTTTACAGTTATTAATGAAGGATTTTCTGATATGTGTTTCATTGACAGCTTAACGGGATGGAAATGCAATATATTTAATGTAAAAAAAACAACAAATGGTGGAGTAAACTGGATACTGCAAGAACTCCCTCAGGGAAATGATATATTGAGTGGAATGAGAAGTATTTCAGTTTTAAGCAAAGATACTATTTGGGGAACTGGTGGGATTAAGCAATTTGGGATTAAGTTTAGAGGAATGGTCTACAGAACGACAAATGGAGGAGATAATTGGCTTTATCAAGTTCCTGACACATCTATTGATATCATAAGATATGATCATATAACTTTTGTAAGCCCATTAATTGGTTGGAGTTATGGAACAACCTCCGGAATTCATACAGTTACCGGTGGTGATAGTATTTTCTATCCAATCACAAACATAAATCAAATTAGTACTAAGATTCCAACTGATTTTGAACTACATCAAAACTATCCAAATCCATTCAACCCATTAACTAAAATAAAATATGAACTGAAGGCTGTAAGCTTTGTCAAGTTAAGAGTATTTAATATTGAAGGAAAAGAAGTTAAGACGATTGTAAATGAAAAACAAAACCCGGGTGTATATGAAGCAGACTTCTCAGTAACAGAATACAGCTCGAGCATATCTTCGGGAGTTTATTTTTACAGCATGCTTGCCGGTGATAAAATAGTTGATACAAGGAAAATGATTGTGATAAAATAAATTGAAAGGTGAAAATGTAATAGTTAAGTTTCATTAACAATTTTATTATGAAAGACTTTAAAAAAATATTCAACCCCGGTAAACTCTCAACACTTCTCTTCTATCTGAATTTATTCACATTCATCATCTCATTCAACTTCGCTCATAATCCTCCGAGCGGGTGGTATCAGCAGTTTCTGCCGAATCTAGGGGGGAGCTCTATTGTTGATATCACTTTTACAGATTCACTAAATGGTTATGCGATTACAACAATAACTTCAGATACATCTTATATTCTTAAAACAACAAATGGAGGAGATGACTGGATAGTGATTCATGGAGAAGGTGGTTTTATTATGAAGTCGATAGATTTCTTAAATGAAAATACAGGATATGTTGGAGGAACAAATTTAATAACAACTTCAAATGGAGGGACAAACTGGTTTTCGGTAAATAATCCCGTTCCTGTTGATGATATAGATGCTTTAAATGTGGATACAATATGGACAGTTTATTCTGAGGGCTTAACAGGCGGAGTCTTCCGCACAACAAACGGCGGAACAAACTGGGAGCAGCAATTACATTTGGGATCTCAGAATCCAAATCATATTTATATGTACAATGGAAGAATCGGATTTACATCAACAGGAAACGGCACTTATAAAACTACAAATAGCGGTGTAAACTGGTTTAATTTACAGGTAACTTCGTTTTCTGATATTTATTTTTCTGACAGCTTAACCGGATGGAAAAATAACCAAGTAGCAACAATTATTCAAAAGACAACTGATGGTGGAATGAATTGGATTAATCAGACAATTCCAAAGGAGGGCGGAAATATTTTCTTATCCAGAATAAATAATTTTGAAAATATAAATTCGGATACAATTTGGGGAGTCGGCGGTCAATATCAATATAGTTTTGGTGTATTGAGAGGTATGATATACCTGACTACTGACGGAGGTCAAAATTGGGGATATCAATTAACAGACTCAAGTATCCACATATCAAGATTCTTATATACGAATTTTGTAAATAAATTAAATGGCTGGGCTTATACGACTATTCCAACTGGTGTCCATACTAAAACAGGAGGTAATGATACAACTTACTATACAAATATAAATTCAATAACAAATATAAATCCAAATAATTTTAAACTTTCTCAGAACTACCCCAACCCATTTAATCCAGAAACAATTATCGGTTATCAATTATTTAAATTCAACGATATAAAATTGAAAGTTTATAATGTAACAGGAAATGAAGTAATGATTTTAGTTAATAAAAAACAGTCTGCAGGTAATTACAAGGTTAAATTTGATGGCTCATTTTTACCAGGCGGAGTTTACTTTTATAGCTTATTTATAGATGGAATGAGAGTTGATACAAAGAAGATGGTTTTGCTCCGGTAGTTCCTTCAGTTCTAAAGTTTTTAAAGTTTGAAAAAGTTAAAAATGTAATTCACATTTTAATTCTATTTATTAAATAATTTAACAATGAATTTATTTTTAGAGTGAACCTAATAAAATACATTTATGGTGAAAACCACTCTTTACGAGAGTAAACTTATTAAGAATGATTATGAAAACAAAAATTGTATTTACAATTCTGCTGGGTCTGTCTGCACTATCATTTGTGTTTAATAAAACAATTTTGATTAACAATGCTGAAGAGGCTGGTGTTCATCCCACCCCCGTCAATCAGGACACAACTTTCATTATTGGTGCATTGGATGACGGTTTTGACTTTGGACTTAATCGTCTTGATGAACTTGGATTTAATGTATGGCATAAATACATAGGATGGGAAAAAATAGGCAACCGTCGTTTTCCAATCGGATGGACAATAAACGGAGCTCCGAATGATAAGTTATTTTCTGATAGTAATGTTTATGTTCCGGAAGTGCAGGGTATACTTAGCCGTTTAGACAGTCACCAGTTACGCTCTTTTGTGCAAAGGCCAAAAATTGAATGGCTCTGCTATGGTCAAAGAAGCGATTATCAATGCGAACCTATAACTTCCGGAGATTTGTGGTTCTATTCTTTTAATAACCACGAGACCGGAATTCCAGCAACCGATTCCGGGCAGCAGGTGATCCATTGCAGGACAATTCCTTCCAACCCCACATCTGATAATGCCGGTTTTGTAGTAAAGCGTTTGAAAGCAAATGGAGAGCAATGCCACACAGATACCAATGATTTTAGGTGTGATAGTGAATGTGATTGGTTTATTAAGCCGAGGATAAGGATAGATTCAATTGAACAATATACTGATAAAAATGTATGTAAGATTATAGTTTTAAATCAGGATAGAGATACTCTTAAAAACGTAATTATTAAGGCTAACAATTTTACAGATGGAATAACCGCATATAGAGGGCAATATTTAGAAGATTTTTATAATCTTCCAGACAGTCTTAAGATCCACGGTGCATGGGGAAATTGGTACACCGGTGCAAGAGGAAGTAGCACCGTTGATTCTACTAACAAAGCAGACATACAAGTTTATTGGTATGGTAACTGCGACATGTGGATAGATTATGTAAGAGTAGATAACGATGTGGCGAGTGGTCTATTGAGTACTGACTCTAATAATACACGACATCAAGATTATTTAAAATGGCTTCGCTGGGAAGCAAGAGATATAGCCTGCTATGGAAATAAATCCCCGTACCGGTTTTATCTAGAGCTTTATGAGTTTAATCAAATACCCTGCATGGCTTACGTAAGCCGGGCACTTGATTCCTTAGCGTATCTAAGCTGCGGTACGCATATAACCTTAACTGCGCTTACCTCACCTATATATTCATTACATGTTCCGTGGCACGAGAGATTTACAGTTATGAATACAGGACACTTCATCAGAAATTTTATTGAAAAGATCGGTTCGGCTGATGTACTGATTGCTTGTTATCCGTTTTATACAAATAAATATTATGTCTCACCTTATCCATCTACTTCGTTTTCTAAAATACCAAATACTTTACCTGATCTTGGGACAGGAGAAGTATTTGCCCATCCTATTCAACCTTCAGCTTATGATACCTGGCTTCAGGACAATTTAGATCATGATCCATATTATTGGGAACAGGGTTCGACTGCCGGTTTTCCTTATGACGGATATGCTCACCAATGGGAGGGAGCTTTCAGATGGACAATGAAGATGGGCGATGAAATATCCAAAACTAAAAACATACCGTTTTTTTATAACGGTCAGTCACATTTGTGGTACTATGCTGATGGAGAATCTCATCGCGAGCCTACAAATGAAGAAATGGAAATGCTTGGCAAATGTATCTCTTACCTATGGTGTGAAAGGTCTCATGTATTTTTTCTATGGGTGGTGGGATGGACCCGGTGTTAATCAATATTGTCCAAATGGTGAATGCTATGGGAGAGGATTTGCCGATCCCGGTAATAATCCGAGGGATACCAATGCCTATGGTCAGAACAAATGGGTAAACACAAAATCGTTAGTTCAAAGAATGAAAAAGTGGGAACCTTATATAATGAGTTTCGATAATGCAAACAGAAAAAGTTACATTTATAGAATTCAATCGGAAAGAACTTCTATGCAAAGCAATACTTCATAAGCGAATTAAGAACATATCCACACGTTGAATTTGCTCCTGATCCAATACCTGATCTTGATAATCTTCCAACCGATACAGGGAGCAGTGTTTATTTGCAGGCGGGATTTTTCAATAAACCAAATGATACTGAAATAAATAAATATTTTATGATAGTGAATAGAAGATGTTCACCGTTTGTTGATAATTCTACACCCGATAAAGTGGGTGGTCGAAGATTTGTAAGTATGAAAGTAAATTCCAGTTACCTTCCGAACTTTAACAATTGGAAGCTGATCGATCTCGAAACCGGAGATACTTCAAAAGCTTTTGACAAAAACAGCACAAGTGTAATTTACATTGGCGACTTTATGCCAGGCGAAGCGAAGTTATTCAGATTAGCACCGGTCATGCAGGAAGGCGGCACGTTAGTTACGAATGAAGACTGTTCCAGTGTATTTGACTGTAAAGGTGAAGTGAATAATAACGGATATGATATAAGCATAGGTCCGGGGACAGCGATTAATTTTACAGATTCAACAGCGCGAATAGTAATGACAGAAGGAGAGTTCAAGTGTGGAATTTCATCTTCTGAAAACACTCCTCCTGTTTATCTTAAAGGCAAAAACGGAAATCTCTGGAAGGGAATTAAATTGCAAAATTGTCCCGAAGTAGAAATTGAAAAAACTAATTTTGAGGATATTTCTCCTTATGGTCTTTACAGTACTTATGCAGTTGATATAATAAACTGCGGATTTGTGAGTGTAAGTAATTGTTCTTTTCTATCCGAACCTGATGTAAATGCCGGCGGTATAAGCGCTATCTTTACTGCCCATGATAACCGTGATATTGAAGCATACATTCTCAATAATTATTTTGAAATGGATGACGGTGAAATTCAGGCTCTTACAATTCTCACATCGGGATATGTTACATTCCCTGTTTTAGTCGAAGGAAACACTATTGAGTCAACATCAGGAAATAGTTTTAATGCAATGCTTTTTGCCGGTGTCGAAGGAGGGGCTGTAAAGAATAATAGTATGAACGGATATAAAAACGGAATCATTCTTATCTGGTCTGCAATGGATTTTTATGGAAATTCATTTAAAGGTAGTTATGATGATTCCAAGGGAATGTTTTTGTATGCTTCTTCTTATGCTAATCTTGGGGAGACCGGTAAAGTCCGAACCGGTGGAAGTAATTATATTTCGTCTGAAGGTGAAAATGCAAGATGCATAGAATCTGATTTTTCTTTTCTTAATCTGGATATAGGGTATAACATATTTGATATTATGAACTATGATCCGGGTGGTGCATTTCATCTTTCCGGCATTTTACCTGACGATATGTATGATGATACTTTGAACGCAACTCAAAATTGTTTTCAGCTTTCCGGATCGGATACGGATGCAGTTCATAATATGGTTTGGCCAAATCAGGACCCTGTCATTTACAATTTTTTACCATATAATTGCGGCGATAATCCTTCAGAAAGTATGATAGTCTTCAATCTGGGAAATGGAATTTATGATACGATTTATACTGAGTCAGGAGGAAGCGGAGGTGGGAAGAGAAATTATCAATTAAGAATTAGGAATTACGAATTAAAAGAAAATGTTGAGCTGATAACTGTTAAGAGTTTGGAGGATTCGGTTTCTTTAAATTTAAGAAAAAGAGATTATGAGCGTGTATCTGAACTTTGTTATGAATTATAACGGATCACATTGACAGTTTGAAAGATGTCAGCATAATTTCAAAATTATATCTTGCAGAATTACGACTTGACAGTTCGGGGAACAGGATCACGAATCTCAAATCATTCCTTGAAGTACTAATATTAAATAATCCGGATAAAGTAACTTTTGTAAAGCAGTCATTTTATGTTATACAAAAGTGTAAAGTTTCTTTGAAAATGTATGAATCCGCTATGTCAGGTTTTCAGGAAATAATAAATCAGAATCCATACAGCTATGAAGGTTTGGTGGTAAGCTGGGACTATGCCGCCACAAGTCTGCTGCTTAATAGTCAGGGAGGTTCGGGTGGCGGAATTACAAATTTCAAATTTCAAATTACAAATAAAGAGCCGAATAACGATTTCCGAATTTCGATTAACGAAACAGACGATGATCCCAAGGATAAATACGATCCGAAAAAGTTTACGAAAGGAGACAGGAAAGTAATAAAAGAAAACGTCATTAATTCATATCAAACATCAAGAGAAATTGAAATTGAAAAAGTAAAATCACTTGAGAAGAAAATAAGTGAAGGAAATGCAAGTAAGAATGAGAAATCGGAATTAAAAATAAAGAAAACATTGGGTGAAGTTATAAAAGTTAGAAAACCGAGAGATATTGCAGATCATATTAGTAATGTCACCGGCAATATTCAGAAAGTATTTGGTACTACGAAGGATAATCATTCAAAAGAAGTCATTAACATAATTCCAACTGAATACAGTCTTTCACAAAATTATCCAAATCCGTTTAATCCTGTTACGAAAATCAATTTTGACCTACCGCAAGACGGAACTGTAAAATTAATAATTTATGATTTACTCGGCAGAGAGGTAGAACGACTAATTAATAACGAGTTCAGATCTTCCGGAAGATATACAATTGAATTCAATGGAGTTAATTTTTCCAGCGGAGTTTATTTTTACAGGCTGGAATCAGATAAGTTCATTCAGACAAAACGTATGGTGTTGATAAAGTAAGTTGAGCGGTTGATTTTAAAAGTCCGAATAGAAAGTTCGGGGATAAGTAACTGTCCCCGGGCTTTTACCATTATCGAATTCAGCAAAAATAAATCCCAAATCCAACATCCCAAATCCCAAATTCTAAGTATCTCATATATATGAGATTGAATTAAAAACCTGTTATTCATAACTTTGGATATATATATAATTATGAAAACTCTAACCGTTGTTTTTCTCTTACTGGCTTTGAGCGGTGTTTCTTTTTCTCAAAATGAGAATCTCAAATCAGAACACATATCATTAGAGCAGGGTGTGGCAAATAATTTAATATTCAGTATTTATCAGGACAGCAAGGGTTTTGTCTGGTTCGGGACTATGTTCGGACTGGTAAGATATGATGGAGTGAATTATAAGACTTACAGGTTTGATCCGCTTGATTCTAACTCACTGTCGAATGATGACATTATTTCAATCTATGAAGACAGAAGCGGAAACTTATGGATCGGGACTTACAGGGGAGGGCTTAATAAATATGACAGGACTACGGGTAAATTCACTAGATATCTGCATGATCCCGAGAATCCAAATACGATCGGAAACAATTCAGTATGGACGATACTGCAGGATAAAAAGGGAGCGATGTGGTTTGGTACAGAAAATGGTTTAAACCGTTTTGAACAGGGAGCGGACAAGTTCACAGTTTACAAAAAAGACTCAACAAAAGCAGGAAGCATCAGCGGAAATTTCATACGCAGTCTGGCTGAAGACAGGGAAGGCAATATCTGGGCAGGTACACTTGCAACGGGAATAAATAAGTTTGATCCCGTGACAGAAACATTTACCAATTACAGAAATGAAAAAGAAAACGTAAAAAGTCTTTCTAATAATTCAGTTAATACAATTTTTGAAGACAGTGACGGTGAACTATGGATAGGAACCGGCGGAGGCGGTTTAAATAAAATGAATAAAGCCACGGGTGAATTTATAAGCTATAAATATGATTCGACTAATAAATCCGGTCTGAGCAGTAATTTTGTATATGATATAAGCGAAGATTCACCGGGTTTTCTGCTAGCCGGTACACAAAACGGTTTAAACCGTTTTGACAAATCAACGGGAACGTTCATAAAATACAATATCTACCCCGATGACAAAAAAAAACCGGAAATAGTAATGGCATTTAAGAAAGACCTCTCCGGAGTCATATGGGTAAGCTCCTACAATGAAGGACTTTATAAATTGAGTTTTCCTGAAAATAAGTTCGGAAGTTTGCTGCAGGATAAAAATATCAACTGCATATATCATGACAAATCAGGTGTCTTATGGGCGGGCACGGCAAGGGATGGTCTGCAAAAATCTCAGGACAACGGGAAAAGTTTTGTCACATATACATTTGAAAAAAATAACACTAAAAGCATAAGCAGTTATTTTGTTACTTCACTTGCTGAGGATACGGAAGGGAATTTATGGATCGGGACAGACCGCGGACTGAATATGCTGCCGAAAAACTCAGACAGCTTTGTGAAATTTCTTAATGAACCCGGGAACGAATCTTCATTAGGAAATAATAACATCCGGAATATAATATTTGATAAAGAAGGAACATTATGGATCGGGACAGGGACCGGACTGGATAAATTAATGAAAGGCAGTAATTCATTTATTCACTTTCAGCATTCTCCGAAAGATTCTTCAAGCCTGAGTGAAAATACGATACTTTCACTTTATGAAGATAAATACGGCTACTTATGGATTGGAACTTTCGCAGGATTGAACATGCTCGATAAGAAGACCGGAAAGTTCAGACATTTCAAGCAGGATCCCAATGATCCAAATAGCATAAGCAACAATTATGTATTTTCTTTCTCTGAAGATTCTAATAATAATTTCTGGATCGGAACAGGCGGAGGGTTAAATATTTTTGACAGGAATACAGAAACATTTTTTCATTTCACGGAAGGAGACGGGTTGCCTAACGGTGTCATTGCAGGTCTTGAAGCCGGCAATGACGGGTACCTGTGGATAAGTACTTATAAAGGAATTTCAAGATTTTCCGTTAAAAACAAAGCGTTCAGGAATTATGACATCTATGACGGACTTTTAAGTAATATGTTTAATACCGGATCTTATTTTAAGAACAGCAAAGGTGAAATATATTTCGGAAGCATTAACGGAGTAAATTACTTTAATCCTGAAACATTAAAGGACAGAAACTTCATTGCACCTGTGATTCTGACATCATTGATTAAATTTGACGGCACAGATAATAAAGAGGTTGACTTATCTGCTGTAAATGAAATTGAGCTGAGATATAGGGATAATATTATTAAAATAGGTTTTTCATCAGCTGATTTTACAAATCCCGCAAAAAATAAATTTGCATATAAGCTTGAAGGATTTGATAATGACTGGAATTACAGCGGGAACAATAACGAAGCTGTTTATACTAACTTAAGTCCGGGTGATTATACATTTAAAGTAAAGGGAACAAATTCAGACGGAGTATGGAACAGCAATGAAGCTGCTTTGAAGATCACAGTGATACCGCCCTTCTGGAAAACATGGTGGTTCTATGGAATATTAGTTTGTAGTCTGATCGGAGGAATAGTCTTTATTCAAAATTACAGAGTACGGCAGAAAGTAAAAAATCTGATCGAACTTGAAAAGATAAAAGAAAATGAAAGAGAGTTGATGAGAGAGCAGGCATCGAGAGATTATCACGATGAGCTCGGACACAAGCTGACGCGCATTTCATTATACAGCAGACGCATTAATAAAAAACTCCGCCCGACTGCAAACGGTCTGACAGAAGACCTTAACAGCATCGTTGAAACATCAAATAGCCTCCAGAGCGGCGCAAAGGATCTGATATGGGCAATGAATCCGAAAGAAGATACTCTGTATGATTTTACGGTGAGGTTAAGAGATTTCGGAAATGAGCTGTTTGAAAACACCGGAATCAATTTTACTTCAGACGGGATAAAAGATGATCATAAAAATATTTATCTGTCCATGAACTGCAAGCGTCATCTGATATATATCTTTAAAGAAGGAATGAATAATATTCTGAAATATTCCAGATGTGCAAATGTAAGACTGACTTTTCATGTATATGATGATGATATTGAAATTGTTCTGAGTGATGACGGCAGGGGATTTGACATTAATAACTGTCCGAAGGGATACGGGCTGAAAAATATTTTCTCACGCGGGAAACAGATCGGTATAAACGTTAACATTACATCTGAAGATAAAAAGGGAACTGTCATTAAACTGAAGGCACGCATAGCGGATTTGATCTCGGCGTAACAATTGTGTCTTGTTCAAAAATTAATTTACTTAATACTTAATACCTACTACTTACTTAATGATAACAGTTTCCATTGTTGAAGATGACAAGCTCATAAGAGAAGCATTAAAAGACATGCTCAATGAAGCAGAGGGTTTTGAATGCATTGGTTCTTATCCTGACTGTGAATCAGCCATTGAAGATCTGAAAAAAAATAAACCGTATGTAATGCTTATGGATATTGAGCTTCCGGGGATGTCAGGAATTGAAGGAGTGAAAATTATTAAAGACCGTTATCCGAAAATTGACATCATAATGCTGACTGTTCACGAAGATTTATCTCTTGTGTTCAAAGCATTGACGGCCGGTGCCTGCGGATATCTCGACAAGAGCGCATCTGAAGAAAAGATACTTGATTCAATAAAGGAAATTTACGGAGGTGGAGCGCCTATGTCATATAAAATCGCCAAACTTGTTGTTTCATCCTTTCAGAAGCGGTCCGAGTCAGAGCTGACGGAGAGAGAACACGATGTACTTAACCTGCTCTGCAACGGTGATTCCTATAAAGAAATTGCATATAAACTTTTCATCAGCGTCGGTACAGTCCGGCATCACATCAAAAATATTTATTATAAACTTCATGTACATTCAAAATCGGAAGCTGTGGCTAAAGCTCTTAAGGAGAGGATTGTTAATTAATTGGTGAGTGCGTGGTATTGTGTGTATATAGTTAAATAAGTATTTTAACTGATATTGAAACATTTAAATCAAATTCTATGTCTTGTTCTGCATGTAATAATATTTAAGAATTAATAAAAAGCTTTATAATGAAACATAATACTCAACATATTCTTTGCACTCTATTCACAATGCATTTTCTATGAACATAATAGACAGATATATACTGAAATCGCTGATCGGACCATTCTTCTTCGCGTTAATGACCGTAATATTTTTATTTTTATTTCAATTTTTAATTAAGTCACTGGACCAGTTTGTGGGAAAAGGTTTGAGCATATGGATCATAATACAATTGATTTCACTGAATCTTGCCTGGATGGTAACGCTTGCCGTTCCGATGGCAATGCTTGTTTCATCGCTCATGACTTTCGGATCAATGTCATCAAACAATGAAATAACAATATTTAAGGCAAGCGGTATAAGTCTGATCAGGTTAATGATTCCGGTTATAGTAATTTCAATTGTTATGTCTTACTTAATGGTAAAATTTAATAATGATGTATTGCCTGAAGCAAACCATCAGGCAAGAATACTTCTCTATGATATCACAAAGACTAAGCCGACATTTATACTGGAGGAAGGAAAGTTTTCTAATGATCTGCAGGGAGTTCAGATATTGGTAAAAAAAACTTTTCCAAACAGCAATAATATAGAAGGTGTATATATTTACAATTATTCAAATCCGGATTCAAAGGATCTGCTGACAGCAAAGAGCGGAGACATTAGTTTCTCAACAGACTTTAAAAAAGTAATCATGAATCTTAATGATGGCGAGATACATCAGCTTGCAACGAGGACCGGTGTTCAGGAATACAGGAAAATTAAGTTTGAAAAGCACAGGCTTACTTTTGATGCGGAAGGTTTTGGTTTTAAGAGTTCGGATGAAAATATCTTCACCCGCGGTGAAAGGGAATTATCAGCTGATGCGATGGGGCTTGTAGTTGACAGTTTGATAATAATACGGAATAATCTTGAAAACAAATTCTTTGAAAATTTAGATAATGATATCCGAAAACTTCAGAATATAAGATATACGGATACATTATTTGTAAAAGAAAATATTATCCCTTCAACCGGTGATAACAGGTCAGATTTAATACTGCGAAATCCCGGATCATTAACTTCTTTCGATTCTTTAAATAATTATATAGGTTTATTTATACGGAAAAAAAATGATATATTAAACTTAAAAGCTACTTACAGGATGCTGGAAAAGCAAATAGATTCCTATGATGTCGAGATTTATAAAAAATATTCAATCCCTTTTGCTTGTGTTGTGTTTATGCTTGTTGGCGCACCTCTTGGATACCGTGTAAGAAAAGGTGGTTTTGGTATCGCTGCGGGCTTATCTCTTTTATTTTTTCTTTTGTACTGGGCATGCCTCATGGGAGGCGAAAAACTGGCAGACAGAGCAATTGTAAGTCCGTTCATGGGAATGTGGATTGCAAATATTATCATCGGATGCTTCGGATTGTATTTAATGTTTAAATCATCTTAGGTATATTAAATCACTTCAAACTAAGATATTGTCAAGCCCCGAACAATATAAAGTTACCCAACTCCGCCAGGTTCGGAAGAAAGCAACGGTAAGTATTCTTTATATGTGATTTGGGTGTCTTGACATTTTTATTAAACTCCGGTTTTAAATTTTAAATGAAAAAAATAAAACTTGCAATCGTAGGTCTGGGAGGAATAGCCCAGATTATTCACATACCCATTCTTTCAAAAATGGAAGAAGTAGAAATTACGGCAGTATGTGACAGCGATTTATCCAAGTGTAAAAGTATCGCCTCAAAGTATAATGTCGTGAAATATTATAAGGAAGTTGATAAGATGCTTGATGAAAATCCTGAAATATCCGCGGTCATAATTGCTGCGCAGACAAATGCACACAAGGAAATTTCAATCAGGTGCCTGCAGGCAGAGAAAGATATACTGGTTGAAAAACCCATAGCAAGAAATTATAAGGAAGCAAAAGATATTGTTGATGCAGCCAAAATTAATAAAAGAAAAATCATGGTTGCAATGAATAACAGATTCAGAAATGACATGATGATGCAGAGAACTTTTACAAAAGCAAAGGAGCTGGGTGAAATTTTTTATGTAAAAGCCGGCTGGGTAAAACCTCAAAGCTCAAATCAAAAATGGATGTTTGAAAAGGATAAGTCAGGAGGCGGGGTTTTCCTTGATAATGGAATTGCAATGCTGGATATAGGATTATGGATTCTCGGTTTTCCTGAAGTAAAAAGCGTTACGGCATCAAATTATTATCACAATACCAAGTCTGTCGAAGATTCAAGCATTGCCATGATAAAATTTAAAAATGGTACGACCCTTACTATTGAAGTCAGTTGGAGTCTGCTGAGAGAAGGAGAGCTGTTTTACTGCAATGTTTACGGAAAAGAAGGAAGCTCATCAATAAATCCATTCAGGATTTATAAACGAATGGACGGCGACCTTTATAATATCACACCGAAGAAAATAATTACCCCTTCAAATGTGTTTAAGAAAAGTTATGAGTATGAATTAAAACATTTTGTCGGAGCAGTTGCGGGTAGTCACAACATAATCTCAAACGGGGACGATGCTTTAAAAGTAATAGAAATAGTAGATGCCGTTTATAAATCGGCAAAATCGGGAAGGGAAATAATTTTTAAATGAAAACTTTATGATTTCTTAATATTCGATGCATAGATTATGAAAAAACCAAAAATGAAAAAGAAGGTGCTGGTTGTTGACGATGAAAAAGATATCGTTGACATTTTAAAATACAATCTAGAAAGAGAAAATGAATTTGAAGTCTTGACAGCAAAAGACGGAAGGGAAGCGCTCGAGCATGCAGAATCTTTACCTGATCTGATTCTGCTGGATATCATGATGCCTGAAGTAAACGGATTTGAAGTCTGTAAGCAGCTGAAAAACAATGCCGCAACTTCGAAAATACCCGTGATCTTTCTTACTGCAAAAGAGAATGAAATTGATGAAATACTCGGTCTGGAAATAGGGGCGGATGATTATATCAGCAAACCCATTTCTCCGCGTAAAGTGCTCGCACGAATTAAATCCGTCATTCGCAGGACATCAGGAGATTATGAAAAACCGCTAAAACTTGAGGACAATATTAAGTTCAGGAATCTTGAAATTGAGAGCTCAAGCCATAGTGTGCGAATCAATGATAAGGAAGTTTTCTTTCCGAAAAAAGAATTTCAGTTGCTGCATTTTCTGCTGTCAAACAGAGGGAAAGTATATTCACGTGAAATTCTTTTGAATCAGATATGGGGTGAAAACATATATGTAGTTGACAGGACAGTGGATGTACATGTTGCCAAAGTCCGGGAAAAGCTGGGTGAGTATTCAGATTACATTGAAACCATAAAAGGACTCGGTTACCGGTTCAAAGATCAGAAATGAGATTTTTTTATTTTAGCTCCGGTGAATGAAAAGAATTAATCTGCTTTTAAAATATTCCGTTTTATTTTTCTTCCTGTTTCTGATTTTACTGCTTATCTTATCAAAAGCAATTAATGTTTCAAGCGAAGCCCTTCTTGTAACCATAATATCAGCCTCAATACTGTTTCTATTCAGCTCATTGTTCATTTACCTGGAAATCAGTATACCATTAAAAAAATTATTCTCGATATCCGGCAGACTTAAGCTTAAGGAAAACTCAGAGGAGTTTAATCATTTTGATTCAAAAATTTCCGAGCTTAATGAACTGATAGATGAGCTCGATATGCTAAAATCGGGCTTTGTATCGAATAAAGAAATACTGGAAATTACAGAAGAGCTTTACTCAATTTCCCGGAGAACGCTTCACGAACTCGAAACCGCCAAGGTATTTAAAATGAACCGAAATGAATTTATGGGCAATGTTGCACATGAACTCCGTACTCCCATTTTTGCCATTCAGCTTTCACTTGAAACTCTTCTTGACGGAGCCATTAATGATGAAAAAGTAAATGTAGACTTTCTTTCGCGAGCATTCAATCAGACAAAGAGACTGAAATCCCTGGTTGATGATCTTATTACCATTTCAAAATTTGAAACCGGTGTAAAGATGAGCAAACGGTATTTTGAAATTTCAAATGTGATAAATAAAACAATTGATGAACTCAATGCTCTGGCTAAAAATAAAAAAGTTACCATTGAATTTGATTCATCATCGGCTCAGAACGTTAGTGTCTTCGGCGATGAGGAAAGACTGCAGCAGGTACTTGTAAACCTGATTGATAATGCGATTAAGTATACCTCTAAAGACGGAATAATAAAAATTACACTGGATGTTAAGGAAAAGGAAGTAATTGTAAACATTGAAGACAACGGAATAGGAATTCCGAAAAAAGATTTACCGAGAATATTCGAAAGATTTTACAGAGTTGATAAAACTCGCTCCCGTGATATCGGCGGCAGTGGACTCGGACTTTCAATTGTCAAACATATTCTTGAAGCACATTCGAGCCAGATTAAAGTGGAAAGTGAAGAGAGTAAGGGGACGAAGTTTGAGTTTAGTTTGAAAAGATAGTTGAGTGGTTGAGTGGTTGAGTAGTTGAGTAGTTGAGTAGTTGAGTAGTATAGTAGTTGAGTAGTTGAGTAGTTGAGTAGTATAGTAGTTGAGTGGTTGAGTAGTTGAGTGGTTATACTTACTATACTCACTTCACTTACTCTACTTATACCCCATAGCCACTCAACCACTCAACCACTCAACTACTCAACCACTCTACTATTCAACTACCTCATTCCACATCTTCAACAATCCCAACTCATCAAATTTCTTTCCCATAATCTGCAACCCGAATGGAAGTTTATTTTTGTCGAAACCAACAGGTATTGATATTGCCGGGATACCGGCAAGGTTTGCTGAGACTGTATATATGTCATTCAGATACATTGCGAGTGGATCCTCGACTTTTTCTCCGATCTTAAAAGCAGTTGTCGGAGTAGTAGGTGAAATTATAAAATCAACTTCATTAAATGCATCTTCAAAATCTTTCATGATTAGTCTTCTCGCCTTTTGTCCCTTGCGGTAATATGCATCATAATAACCCGCTGACAGAACATAAGTACCGAGCATAATTCTTCTTTTCACCTCCTCACCGAATCCTTCTGATCTTGTATTTACATACATATCCTCGAGCATGGGTGAGTTTTCTGCTCTGTAACCGTATCTGACTCCGTCATATCTTGAAAGATTGCTTGATGCTTCGGCGCAAGTAAGGATGTAATAAGTTTGAATAACATATTTGGACATTGGAAGTGAGATTTCTTTGATTGCAAATCCTTTACTCTTCAGTGAATCCAATTTATTCAGAATTCCTTTTTTGATTTCTCCGTCAAGTCCTTCTTCAAAATATTCTTTTGCATAACCGATTTTTATTTCCGCCGGATTTAATTTTTTCAAGGCGCTCTCGGAATACTTATCAATTTTCACTTCTGATGATGTACTGTCTCTTTCATCATGACCTGCTATGACTTCCAGCGCACAGCCGATGTCATAATTATTATTTCCGAAAATTCCAATTGTATCAAATGAAGAAGCGAATGCAACCAATCCGAATCTTGAAATTCTGCCGTAGGTAACCTTCAAACCTGTAATACCGCAGAAAGAAGAAGGCTGCCGGATTGAGCCTCCGGTTTCAGAACCGAGTGACAAAAGACACATATTAGACGCGACTGATACTGCACTTGCGCCTGAAGACCCGCCGGGAACTCTTGTTTTGTCAAAAGGATTTTTTACCGGACCGAAAAAAGAATTTTCATTCGATGAACCCATTGCAAATTCATCACAATTGACCTTTCCAATTATAATGGCATCTTCCTTTTTTAACCTTTCAATGACAGTCGCATCATAAATCGATTCAAAGCCGCTTAAAATTTTAGAACCGCATGTCAGTAAATTATCCTTAACTGAGATAACATCCTTAATAGAAAAAACAGCTCCCACAAGCCTGCCCGCAGTTTTATTCTTTAGTTTTTCATCAATCTCCTTCGCCTGCTGTAATGCTTCCTTATCAAATAAAGTAATGAACACATTTAAATCTTTTTGTAGACTGATATTTTCGAGGTAAGATTCTACAAGCTTTACACAGCTAAGACTTCCTAATTCCAGCTGAGATTTAATTTCTTTGAGACTTTTAGGGATGAAGTGCATTGATTTAGTGTATTTTAGTGTATAGAGTGTATAGAGTGTATAGAGTGTATAGAGTGTGTAGAGTGCATAGAGTGTGTAGAGTGTGTAGAGTGTGTAAAGTGTATAGAGTGTGTAGAGTGTGTAGAGTGTGTAGAGTGTATAGAGTGTGTAGAGTGTGTAGAGTGTATAGAGTGTGTAGAGTGTATAGAGTGTATAAAGTGTGTAGAGTTCATAGAGATCTTTGAGTTATTATGTCTTTCTATCTCTTCTAAATAAAACAAATACTCCATACACTCCGCACTCCATACACTCCGCACTCCATACACTCCTCACTCCATACATTCCGCACTCCATACACTCCGCACTCCATACACTCCGCACTCCATACACTCCGCACTCCATATACTCCGCACTCCATATACTCCGCAATCCATACACTCAAACTATTTTTTTTCCTTATCTTCACCTGCAGAAGTGATATCCTTTTCGATATCTGAAGAGGCTTTCTTAAATTCCTTTATTCCTTTTCCGAGTCCCTGCATTAATTCAGGAATCTTCTTTGCTCCGAATAAAACTAAAATTACAATCGCTATTAATATTATTTCAGGTGTTCCTAATCCGAACATTTTTTTATTGCTCCTTTCCCGCGAAATACGGGATTAATTTTTAGCTGCAAAATTTTCTATAAAAAACTTTCAACCACACTCTTGAAAAACCTTTCTCCGTCTGTACTTCCGAGAATTTTATCGGAAACTCTTTCAGGGTGAGGCATCATACCGAAAACATTTCTTCGTATATTCTGTATTCCGGCAATTTTATAAAGTGAACCGTTGGGATTATCAACATATCTGAACAATATCTGATTATTGCTGATCAGTTTCGACAGAGTGCTGTCATCACAGAAATAATTTCCTTCCCCGTGTGCTACGGGAATATTTATTTCTTCTTTTATCTTATATTCGCTGGTAAAAATACTCTTATTATTTTCTACTTTCAATGTAACTGTTCTGCAGACAAATTTCAGGTTTTCATTTCTCAGCAGCGCACCGGGAAGCAGGCCAGTCTCGCACAATACCTGAAATCCGTTGCATATGCCTATTACAACTCCGCCCCGGTTTGCAAACTTTATCACTTCACTCATGATCGGTGAAAATTTTGCTATAGCACCGCACCTTAAATAGTCTCCGTACGAAAATCCGCCGGGTAACACTATCAGATTTCTGTCCCCGATGCTTCCCTCCTTATGCCAGAGAAATTTTGTATCCGAATTCATAACATTTTTAAGAACGTTATATACATCATGATCACAGTTTGAACCCGGAAAAACAACTACACCTGCCTTCACTGATGACATTATTCCGCTTCTCCATTCTTAAAAATTTCAAAAGTATAATCCTCCATCACCGGATTTGCGAGTAACTTTTTACATGCTTCTTCGGAAATTCTCTCAGCTTCTTTTTTAGTCCTTGCATCAATCTTAAGCTCAATATATTTCCCGATTCTGGTATCTATTATTGAATCAAACCCAAGGGACTTTAAAGAATGCTCTACTGCTTTTCCCTGAGGATCCAGTATTGTTTTTCTTAATGAGATATTTACTTTTGCCGTGAACAAATTTTTTATATTTAAATTATTAAAAATAATTTTATTGAACTATTATTTAACCGGAAGTTACTAATTGAAATTATTTTATTATTTCCTCTCTTATTCTCTCCAGATCTGTTTTGTTTATTCTTCTCAGCTTTTCATCAAGCTTTTTCATTAACTGATCATACTCGTTTACTTTTCCTTTGTATGTACCGGCAGTATCATTGTAAGCTCTGGATTCAGCGGTACTCAATGATTCATCTTTTTGCGGCTCGGAAGTTACCAAACCATTATTTCCCGTATCATTAATTTCGGATTCTTTTTTTGTAAAATTCTGGACATCAGCGTCATTGCTTTCAACCTGTTCATCAACCTTCACCAACTCCGTTACTTTCAATTTATATTTTCCATTTTTCAAATCATTTCTGTCACTGAATTGCCTCGTGTTCTCAACAGGTGACGGTGAACTTTTTTCTTTATCAGTCTTTAAATCTCCTGCAATATCTTTTCCGGGTAAATTTTCCTTACCCTTTAAACTGCTGTCTGTATTTGTTGGTAAGGCTTTATTCTGATCCGAAAGCGGATCCTTCTGTTCAGAGGTTTCCTGCTTTTGGTTTGATGAAACCTGTGCGTCTTTATCGGAAGTGCTTTTATTTATAAAAGTAATATAAAAAACAAAAAAGATTAATACCGTAAATCCGGCTGCAGGAATAAGCCAGGGGTTCTGCATATTACCGAAAAGGTTTCTTAAAAATCCGCCACCTTTCTCGTCATACCTTTTTTCGTGTTCATGTCTCTTTTCAGCTTCAAGCTCTACGATTTTGAGGTGAAGATTATGGACAAAATTATCGCTGGCTTTAACCGGCTCCAGGTCTTTAAGCTTTCTGCTTATATCCGAATATTTTTCTTCGCTGTCCAAACTATAAATAATATTTTAAATGCTAAACTTGTTTTGGTTTGTAAATTTGTTCAAGCATTTCCTTTAAACATTCCCTGCCGCGGTTTATACGGGATTTGACTGTGCCGAGAGGAAGCTTAGTTATTGTTGCAATCTCCTCATACTCCAGATCCTGTATGTCCCGTAATATAATCACTTCTCTGAATTTAGGATTTAGTGATTCAATAGCTTTCTGAATGTAATAACCTTCATTGGCAGCATTTGCGCTTTCATCGGGTGCTATGACATTTGCTGTCAGCTCGTAGTCCTTTTCCTCGTTCTCATCATAGTTATTTATAGAAAATGCTCTGTAATTTTTTTTACGTCTTAAATGTGTTTTTGCAAGATTGATCGCAATTGTATAAAACCATGTTGAGAACTTTCCTATCTCCCTGTACAGATGTTTTGACCTGTATAATCTGAGAAAAGCATCCTGCGCAATATCCTCGCACTCTTCGCGGCTGCCGGTATACCTGTATAAAAAATTAACAAGCCGGTCTTTATACCTGTAAACAATTTCATTGAAAGCATTGACATCTTCTTTCTGAAATTCAAGTATAAGCTCTTCATCGGTTAAATTTTTATAATTTTGATCAGGTTTGAGTTTGCCCGGCATCTGTTCTGTATGCTGATTATGTTAACTGATTAAACTTTGTTTTGTTCCATGAAACTTCTACAAACTGCAAATGTTGTTTATCAAAGACACCATCATTGTTTTCCTGTTGCCACCGGATGACTTTAGTAATTTATCCGTCGAATAAATATAATCAAATGCAGCCGCTATCTGCTCTTGCCGGATTGACTTCCCGAAGTTTCTGTAATGAGGTATTAATCTTTCCTGATCCGGAAACCAAAGCTTCAGTTCCCTCCTCAAATTCCAGTCGTTGAGCTTTGCAGAGTTTGGATCCATGAGCTTATTAATTGACGTAAAAGCAATGTTCATCAGAAAAACAAGATAAACTTCCGAATCTTTTTTCAACGAAATATGATCATAAATTCTCAGTGCTTCGTCCGGTTTTCGTTCTGTGATAGCTTTTATAAAATCCGTTTCGTTAAAATCCTTTGAAATTCCGTTGCAAAGATTTACTGCATCTGTTGTAATTTCTTTTGTAAAGTAACCATATGTTTTAAGTTTTTCTATCTCGGATAAAATTTCATCAAATGAATAATTAGTGAACCGAAGGAAATGTTTGATAGTATCTTTGCTGATTTTATATCCTTCAAACTTTTCTTCAGTCCATTTTATGACTTCAGATTCCGTAAATTCGCTTATCTGAAATATCCTTACATTCTTTTCAATAATTTGTTTGTTTTCAAGAGAGGATTCCGAAGGCTCCTTTGGATTGTATAAGAAAATCTTATCCGGTGCAAACTCTTCATCTGAAGAAATCATTAACAGGCAGGTATCCGGATTTGAATTTTTCAGATAATCAAGCAGTGACAGCTTTGCATCCTTCTGAAGTTTTTTTACATTTCTTAACACAACAATTCTCCTTTCGGAAAAAAGACCCTGATTGCTGCATTCATTTATAAGACTCTCAATCTGCCTGTCTTCAGCACTAAAAAAGATAAGGTTATTCTTTATGTCAAAATTCTTACCTACAAATTTATCACAGATAATTGTTATAAGATCATCCTGCAGAACCTTCTCCCGGATCGATAAAAGTATGTTATTAGGAATTTTATCCTTCCGGAAAGAGTCAAGCAAGCTCCTGTAGGAAATATCATATTTTGCTGTGCTTTTAGCCATACGAATTACAATAAGATAATTAAACTGCATAAATAATATAACTAACAAAATCAGTACGATTGTAATGCGAGCTCTTTGATGCCATCGTCAGAAAGCATAATTCACCGCATCACTGACTTCCATGCATTTGCCTTTATTGAAAATTATCATGTAATCCTCATCGCCTAGTATTTCCTTCAGCGCAGAATTTATATTGTCATATTTTGTAAGTACCTGCTTTTTATCCGCTTTAAATGTTTGTGTCATTTTATAAATACTGCCAAGCAGGGTTGCTGCCTGCTTATAATTTTTAATATCAAGAAGAAATTCAGCGGCTTCAGAAATGCCATTAATGATTTTTCCCTGTTTTCGTGTTTCAATATTGATGTTTAAACTTTCTCTGTAATGCTTTTTAGCTTCTTCATATCTTTGCAATTTTGATTCAGCACTTCCCAGATACACCAGAGCTTTTGCAATTAAATCTTTATTCCCTATTTCAAATCTGAGTTTAAGATTTATTTCAAAGAACTTACACGCTTCATCAAAATCTTTTTTTGCTATATAAAGCAGTCCCAGATTTTGAAAGCAATCTGCTATTCCCTGCTTGTCAGCAATGTCATTTCTGATCGAGAGACTCTTTTCCAGATATCTGAGCGCTTTTTCATATTCTCCGTTTGCGGCAGCAAGAAATCCAAGTTCACAAAGTGAATTAGCAATTCCTCCTCTGTCTTCGATTTCTTCAAAAATATTGAGACTTTCTTCCAGGTATTTACCTGCATTTAAATAATCTTCACTTTCAAGCGAAACATCGCCGAGATTTAATAATGAATTAGCGGCAGCTTTTTTATCACCCATTTCACGCTGCATGCAGAGAGCATCTTCGAGAAATTTGACCGCTGAATCATATTCATCCAGACTGAATAACACGTTGGCAAGGTTAGCCAGCATGTTTGCAATTCCGATGCGGTCTCCTGCTTTTCTGTAATGATCTAAACTTTCTTCAATATATTTTTTTGCTATAATGTATTCACCCTGATTGAACTTCACATTGCCAAGGTTGGCAAGTGTTATATTTATCCCCCGTTCATCCCCTGTTTCACGTCGTAAGATAAGGCTTTCTTCATAAAGCCTTGTCGCCTCATCATATCTTCCCTGTTCGCTTGCGACTGAAGCCAGTATATTGAGGCACAAAGTTACTCCGTGTTTATCTCCGCAGTTCCTGTAAATTTCAAGACTTTCACCGGTAAGCTTTTTCGATTTCTCAAATTCTCCATTGAACATTAAAAGCATACCTGAAATATACAAAGCTTTTGCACGCAGGGAATCTGAAACTTCAGTTCCCCTTTCTAAAAAAAAATTCAGCCAGTGAATTCCGGATGAATACAATCCCTGAATCATCCAGAAGTATCCAAGCGCTACAGCAAGACGAATTCCGTATTCATATTCTCCGGACTCAACCGAGATAAGTAATGATTTCTTTATGTTGCCGTTTTCAGCATCAAGCCTTCTCATCAGGGTTTCCATTTCACTGCTTCGAAGTTTTGGTTCCGATTCCTCTGCAAGCTTCAAATAAAACCTCAGGTATTTTTTTTCAATAATATTCCGTTCACCGGTATCTTTGAACTTATCCTTTCCATACTGACGGAGTGTTTCGAGCATCATGTATCTTCCTTTTCCATCATCAAAAATAACTATTGATTTTTCTATAAGCATATTTAAAAGTTCGAGCAGATCTTCTTTGTCTATTGTCTCGTCAGAACAAATACTCTCTGCTCCGTCAAGTGTCCACCCGCCTGTAAATACGGACAGTCTTCTCCATAAAATTTTTTCATGCTCCGAAAGAAAATCATGACTCCAGTCAATTAAAGCTCTCAGTGTCTGCTGCCTCGGCAAAGTTCGTTTTCCTCCTGTAAGCAAGTTAAATCTGTCATCTAATCTTTCATAAATACTTTCAACCGGCAACAGCTTTATACGTGCAGCTGCAAGTTCAATTGCAAGCGGAATCCCGTCAAGACGGCTGCAAATCCCTGCTAAAGCCGGAGCATTATCATTGGTCACAGTAAATTTCGGATTAACAGCAAGAACTCTTTCAATAAATAATCTTACTGCTTCGTACTGGGTTAAGTTATTAAGCGTAATTTCCTCATGCTCGCCCGGAAGTTCCATGGACATTAAAGGATAATTCTGCTCTCCTCTGCATCTCAAAGATTCCCGGCTTGTTGCAATTATTTTCAACTTAGGACAATGAGTCAGCAATTTTTCAGCAAGCATAGCACAGGCGTTAATAATGTGCTCGCAGTTATCAAGAATAATCAGTGTTTCCTTATCCTTTAAATAACGGTATAAAGTATCATTCAGGCTTTTGTCAGACTCTTCCTTAAGTCCGAATATTTTCATCAATACTTCCTGCAAATGAGTTTCTTCTCCAATGGAAGCAAGTTCTGCCAGCCAAACTCCGTTTGAAAAATCATCAATCAGATCTGCACCAACCTGCAGGGCAATACGAGTTTTACCTGCACCGCCAGTGCCTGTAATTGTAACTAAATGAGATGAACTCAATAATTTTTTGATTTCTTCAATTTCTTTTTCACGTCCTATAAAACTAGTGATCTGAACAGGTAAATTATTAGCTCTTGCATCGAGTGTATTCAGAGGAGGAAAGTCTTTCCTGAGCCCCGGAGAAAGTACCTGATATATCCGGATAGGTTGTATTAAATCTTTTAATCTTCTGTCACCTAAATCACGGAAAGTAATATTGCTTTTACTTGTGTCTGTTTCATTAAAAAGTTCATAGACTTCATTTGAAATTAATATCTGTTCTCCGTACGCAACTGATGATATCCTTGCCGTTCTGGCAAGTGTAATATATCCTAAGTATCCTTTATCATCCCAAACTGCTTCACCGGAATGAATTCCGATTCTCACTTTAATCTTAGCTTCCTCCCATTTTTCACCGGAAAGTTTTAACTGCACTGTAACTGCGGCCTTAACGGCATCTGATGCATTATCAAAAGAGCAGCAGAACGCATCCCCGGTGATGTCAAATATGAATCCGTTATAATCTTTGATTGATTTCTTAAGTATGGTGTGATGTTTATCAAGAGCGGCTTGAAGTGTATCAGGAAATTCCTGTGAAAGCTTTGTACTGCCCTCAATATCGGTGAAAAGAAATGTAATATATCCGGAAGGAACTGACTGCATTAAAATTTTTCAGAGATCTGACTTTTGGTTTATTCCAAAATTGCTCAATTTCAGTTTAATTTCAATTGTAATTTTTTGCAGAATGTTCAGCATTTTTGAAGGATGAGCCGGATGAGTTGAAATCCTTGAAAGTGTTTGAGGTGAGCTTTCAGTAACCTGTCAGGTTTCTGTAAAATACCAATGAACTAAGAAATATATTTTCAGAAACCCTGACAGGTTTTAGGATATTCTGTTCATGCTTCGCGTTTTAGCACTTTAAATTCTATCCTACCTTAAGAGTATCATTTTTTTCGTCTGAATAAATCCCCCTGCATTCAAAGTATAGAAATAAGTCCCGCTCGTATAATTGCTGCCATTGAACTTCACTTCATAACTACCCTGAGCCTGAGGTTCATTTACTATTTCTTGTACCATCTTTCCCGCTGCATCATAAATTTTCAGTGATACAAATCCATTTTCAACTAAAGTATAACTGATAACGGTTGCAGGATTAAACGGGTTGGGATAATTCTGATTTAACTCCACCGATAAAGGAACAGAATTATTCAAAGCTATCCCGGTTGATGATTCTGTAAGCTTTACAAGATAAACGTCACCCTGACCAAGTCCGTAAGACCATGCCCAGCCGGAAATATAGTGAGTGCCGTTTTGTAACGAAGCAACCGCAAATGCACGGTCATCGCTGTTGCCGCCTATGGTTCGTGACCAAAGCGAATCACCTGAAGAATTTGTTCTTAATACATACATATCATATCCGCCTAACCTTGCTGACATTCCTGCAATTATGTAGCCGCCGTCACTTAGCTGCTGCAATGACTGACCCATCTCGGCAGCTTCTGTACCATAGATTTTTTTCCACTCTATGCCACCGTTTGAATTCAGCTTTATTATCAGTACGTCTGTGTCGGTTGTAAATGAAGATTCGGTCCCAGTCAATATGAACCCACCGTCGGGAGTCTGCTGTATGTCATAGCACTCACTCTGCCATTCACCAGGATATATATTACTCCAGACCTCATTTCCCGAGCCGTCGAGCCTTAAAATGTAAGATGACCACGGGGAACTATGTGTAAATCCACCGATTATGTATCCGCCGTCAGTAAGCTGCTGTACTGCCAGTGCGACATCTGCATCTTCCTCTTGTCTGAAAAAGATTTTAGTCCACTGAACATTTCCCTCCGCATCAGTTTTAAAAACATACATATCATAATTTGCAAAGAGACCGTGAACGAGCAAAGTCTGACCTGCGACTATATATCCTCCGTCCGCAGTCTGCCACACTGCATGTCCCCTGTCATCCGCTCCGAAGCCGTAATCATAATTGCGTGACCATAGTAAATTTCCCTCGCTGTCTGTTTTGATTAAAAACGGGTCGTAGGTCTGAGAGGTAACTTCAGTCATACCGGCGATTATATAACCTCCGTCATTTGTTCTCCTTAAAGCACGTCCCCAGTCATTGAATCCGGGGTTATAAATTCTGCTCCACATCTCATTTCCGGATGCATCTGTTTTCATTAACAGCACATCTTTTGTATTATTCGTGCTTTTAAAACCCGCCATCACGATTTCACCATTATCTGTTAACACCATGGATTCGCTGCCGTCCTGCTGTGTGCCTCCATAAGTTTGCGACCACTGCATAGTTTGTGCTTTAATGGACAGTGATGTTAAAAATGTAACAATCAAAGCCCATAATGCACTTTTTAATATTGGATGTTTCATTGTTGTAATTTATTTTTAATAATGTTGTGTTTTTTCTTTTAAGTATCTTTATAAATTAACGCAGAAATATTTAATGAATTATGACTTATGTCATTTTTTTTAATGATATTGCTCATAAGGATTTGCGATTTTTTAACAAAATTAAACTAAATCTATATCAGTCACAAATTAAAATCCGGGAAAATGTAGAATTCAATTTTTAAAATTACGAAAATTATAACCGATTTATTCTACACATTGGGGAATTCAGAATGCTGCAAATTCAGTATGTTTAAATTTGATTTGATGTGATTGTTTAAACAAAAAAATTAAGCTATGTTTGTTAAAAAACAGCATGAAACGTCACATTGCTTTACAGGATTATTCGAGAGAGCATCACGACGAGCTGTTGCTGGTCTGGAAAATACGTCAGGGACTGAAAAATAAAATTCCACCGGATCGAATTTTTAACTACTGCAATTCTCATTTTAATGAAGTAACATCTCTTCATATGAAAAAGGAGGAGGAATACATTCTCAGCAAGCTTCCCGACGATGACTCCGGCAAAAGGAAAATAATCAGAATATTCTAGATATGTCTAACGTTTTGGATTTTGAAATATCGCAGCTTTGTCCTGCGTTTCGCGTCTTGCATTTAATTATTGTCAATTGCCAGAACAAATGCTTCATCATCGGTTAGTAGCTTTCCTTTTTTAAGATATTCAGAAAAATCTACGGGATTCATTTCAACACTTAACCGGTTCATAGCACCGTCAAATGATTCCTGTTCTGACTTGTGAAGCACGATATTGTTTAACTTAAGATAATTATCAACATAGGATAATAGCTGCAATGCAAACTTATAATCCTTAGTCATGACATTTACTATTGCCAAAGACAATATGCTGATTGCACATTCATATCTGTTGCCGAGTTCTTTCTTTATAGTCAATGCTTTAATGAAGTTTTTAATTGCATCTTCAAAACTTTCCTTTTTTAAAAAAGCCCGTCCAAGATAATACAAACACATTGAAGTCTGCCTTTTATTCCCTGTCTCTTTACAGATTGAAATGGATTCATTAAGATATTTCATAGCTTGGATCAGTTCATCTTTTTCAATCATCGCAGCCGCAATACCGGTTAATGAATATATCATACCGGATTTATATTCAAGCTCACGATTTAGTTTCAAACTCTGTTCATAAAGGTTCAATGCTTCGGAATAATTGCCTCTTGCTAGATCAATATCTGCAAGCTCGTTTAATGACATTGAAATTCCCCGTTTATCTCCGATTTCATTTCGTATCTCATAACTCTCATTATAATTTTGGCTTGTCTTTTCATAATCACCGTAAAGCAAAGAAATGTTACCAAGCCCGACAAGAGAGTAAGCAATTGAAGGCTTTTCTCCAATCTCCCGGCTGATATTAAGACCTTCTTCAAAAAGTTTGGCTGCTTTGCCGAAGTCTCCGAGTTCATATACTGCATAACCCATATTGACTAATGAAAGTACAGTCACCGATTTGTCACCGATTTCACGGCTAATATCCAGACTTTCTTTGTAATAGTCAAGAGTCCGGGTATAGTTGCCCAGCTCAAAAGTCATACTTCCAAGATTACAGAGCATAAGTGCAATTCCCCGTTTATCTCCTGTTTCACGACGTATTGATAAACTTTCACCAAAATACATTATGGCTTTTAGATAGTCTGCATTTTCATGTGAAAGACTCCCAAGATTATTCAAAATAACTGCAGTCAGATGTTTGAATCCAATTTCTTTGCTTAGTAAAAGGCTTTCCTCGAAATACCGATGTGCAGCAGAATTTTCACCGTTTACAAGTGCAATTAAACCGAGACCATTCAGATTGTATGCAATTGTAGATTTGTTTCCTGTTACACGGCGTATGTCAAGGCTTTTCTGATAGTACTCCAGAGCTGCCGGATATTCTCCGCGGTAAAAAGATACATTACCAAGATTGTAGAACAAGTTTGCTTTTTCCCGTTCATCTTCAATCTCATTAATCAAAAGCAGGTTCTCTCTATAATAATCAAGTGCCTTTCCGTATTCACCGCGGTCATAAGCTGTGACTCCAAGATTATTTAAAGTTTCAGCAATACCGGATTTATTATTGCTCTCTTTATAAAAGTTAAGACATTCAGTAAAAAATTTTTCGGCTGTATCGTATTTACTCTTTAACCTGTTGAAAAATCCTGTTGCTGTTTTGATTTTATAATATATAACACTATTGTGGTCGGTCATTCTTTCAAGAATAGATTCAAATCGCCTGAGACTTTCAGTTCTGAATCCGCGGATATCCCAGTAATTTTTCAATGCCAGTGCAAGCTTTGCAGTATCCTCGGCAGATTTATTTTTGCACGACCACTCATAAGCTTTCAGAATATTTGGACTTTCGTCATCAAGCACCTTCATCCACTGTATTTCATCATGTCCTTTAATTTTTTCGTCAGCCTCAGCTGTCAGAGACGAGTAATACTTAAAATGATTCTCCGTAATGGAATCAAGTTCATTTGAATCCTTGAGCTTCCGGGCTCCGAACTGCCTTATGGATTCAAGCATCCGGTATCTGACTTTAACTTCATTAAAAGTAATGATTGACTTTTCCGCAAGAGCTTCCAGAAGTTCTATCATTTCAGAGCTGCATATTTTTTCATCCGAACAAATGTCTTCAGCCGCTTCTAATGTCCAGCCTCCGGAAAACACACTTAACCGGTTCCATAAAGTTTTCTCATTTTCGGATAGCAGTTCATAGCTCCAGTCAATTGCAGCCTTCAAAGTTTGCTGTCTTGGCAATGCAGTCCTGTATCCCGTGTTAAGCAAACTGAATCTGTCATCGAGTCTTTGGTAAATCTGCTCCGGTGATAAAGTTTTTGTCCTTGCCGCAGCGAGCTCAATAGCCAGTGGAATTCCTTCAAGCCTGTAGCTGATTTTTGCAATCGCATCAGCATTATCATCGTTTAAACTGAACGATGTGTTCACCGATGAGGCTCTTTCATTAAATAATTTTACGGATTCATATTTACTTATTTTTTCAGATGTAAATTTTCCGTTTGGCTTCGGATAATTAAGAGACGACAGACTGTAAACTCTCTCGCCTTCACAGCGGAGAGCTTCACGGCTTGTGGCGATTATTTTAAGCTTCGGACAACTTTTTAAAAGCTTGTAAGCAAGCAGCGATGCTGCAGTTACTACATGCTCGCAGTTGTCGAGTATAAGAAGCATTTCCTTATCTTTGATGTAATCTAGCAATTGCTCTTCAACCGATATCTTTGGCTGCTCAATGATTCCGAACACTTTCGCAATAGCGCTTTCAAGCTGTGAGCTTTCAGTAAGAGAATCAAACTCTGCAAACCAGACTCCGCTTTCAAATTCATCTATAACATCAGTACCGATCTTGAGTGCAAGCCGTGTTTTCCCTGAGCCGCCCGTACCGGTAAGTGTAAGCAGACTTGTTTGGCGGAATAATTTTTTTATACTTTGAATTTCGGTTTCACGTCCTATGAAGCTTGTTAATTGAACCGGCAGATTGTTCCTGCGCCGATCGAGAGTTTTTAACGGCGGAAAATCATCACGAAGATCTGTGGCTGTCACCTGATATAACCTGACCGGCTGCAATAAATCCTTCAGCCGTCTTTCCCCTAAATCACGGAATGAAATATTACGATTTCCTTCATTTAAACCGTTTTCATTTGCAAAAATATCTTTGCACAATTCAAAAGTATTATTTGAAATCAAAATTTGACTGCCGTATGCTGCGGACATCACTCTTGCAGTTCGTGCAAGTGTAATGTATCCGAGATATCTCTTGCCGTTCCATTCAGCAGTTCCCGAATGAATTCCGATTCGGATTATAATTTCAGCATCTTTCCAATTTTCCTGATCGAGTGCAAGCTGTGCATTTACCGCAGCCTTTACTGCATCGGCAGCATTTTCAAAAGCGCAGCAAAAAGCGTCGCCGACTATTTCAAATACAAATCCGTTATTATTTTCAATTGCGTTCTTTAAAATGTCATGATGTTTATCCAGAGCTTGCTGAAGTGTTTCGGGAAATTCCTGTGAAAGCCTGGTGCTGCCTTCAATGTCGGTAAACAGAAATGTTATGTTTCCGGAAGGAATTACACCCATCTGGAATCTTTACAGTTTTTTAAATATATTGATATAAAGAAGATTGTAAAATTTTTTTCTACTGCAGCTGCTTTCATTTCGAAAATATTTTTGGTTTTACTGAATTAAGTTAACCGTATTTCTCTTGATATTGTTGTTTTGCCACGAATTTCTCGAATTAACACGATTAAGAATTTTTTTAATGACACTTGTAGAAATTTGTGTAATTCGCTGTAAAAAATGAATTTCTAAGTAATAAGCGTGCAATTTAAGTTATTAACTTACCGCTTTCATAAAACCTGTCAGGTTTAGATTATTTTTGCACTATTTAAAGAAGTTATGTAAAATTTTATTTTCATGTTATAGAAAAATTTTCAAAAACCTGACAGGTATATAAGTACGGTCAACTTCATTTATTAATTTACCATATTTCTTTTTGAAATTACATTGTACAGAGGTTCATCTTATCAATTTTCTTATAAATTTTTTTTATATCTTCGACAGCTTTACTCATATCGCTAATTCTTATGTGCTCATTTGCTGTGTGAGCATTAATGATACTGCCCGGACCATACAGAATAATATTTTTTATATTGTTAAACGAAGGAGCATCCGTGCCGTATGCCACAGTCCCTGATTCAAATCCCTCTATTGTAAAAAAGTTCATTGGTCTATGCATGAAGAGAACATTCATTTCATATCTTTCATCAAGAATATCTTTTACTTTTTCCACCAGTATATCGTGAGAAACAAATGTTGTCCTGAAAAAGATTTTCATGGTTACAAGATCTGAAATAACATTATGCGCATTGTCAGATTTAAGCATTCCGATATTAAAAATAGTTTTTCCAAGAAGTTCATCATAACCAAAATCAATTTCCTTTAGCCTTTGCATAAATGTAAACATCCTGTCCATAGCGTTGTCTCCCAGATGTGGATATCCGGAATGGCAGCTCTTTCCGCTGAATGTTAAACTGATGCAGATATTTCCTTTTGACGCTCTGATCATTTTATTTTCTGTCGGCTCTCCAATGATTATAAAATTACAGTTTTTCAAGACTTGATTAGCAGCCATCGCTCCCTGTGAACCGTCCTCCTCGCCGCTTGTCATCAGCATACCGAAATTATTAAAACCTTCCTTTCTTAGCTGCAGGCATGCTTCAAAAAGATATGCAAGCTGTCCCTTTGCATCGCAGGAACCTCTGCCTTTAATTATACCGTCCTCTCTCGACGCCGGAATGTAAGGAGGTACTGTATCAAGATGTGAATTAAAAATTATTTTTGGCTCTCCCCATTTGAAAAAAACATTTAATCTTCCGAGTTCTGTTTTCTGAATTTCAAGCTCAGCATCTTCAGGCTTGTATTTTTTTGAAATGTATTCGGCAAGTTCATTCTCATTTCCTGAAGTGGAATCGAACCGCATTATATCTAAAAGAAAGTCTATCATTTGACTGCTATTTTTTACATTCAAAGGCTCAAAGATTTAAGAAATTATTTTTTTCTTTGAGATTTTGAGTCTTTGAGGTATGAAAATGTTTTCCGTTAAGGAACTATCTTCTTAACAAAAGAAGAACTGTTATTATATGCAATGATCATGTCATTTAGATCTGAAATGTTATCCCCGTTCAGATCTGTAGGCACGTACCCGTTAATAAAATTATTCGCGTCATTATAAATTAGAAGCACATCGGTCAGATTTACAAAACCGTCCTGATCCGCATCGCCGCTGTATATGCAGTATTTGCTTCCGTTTAATATTAAATTATTTCCGAATGCACGGGAAGAAGAGGTTGTATAATCATAAGATAAAGCCTGATCAAATGAATATATTTCACCTCCTGATTTACTCCAGGTCTCGATGCTGTTTCTGTGTTTAATCATAATGTAGTATGTTCCTGAAGGAGCATTACTGAATAAGAACTGACCGGAAAAATCAATGGAATCAATTATATCTTTTGCTGAATCAATGATATCAAAAGGTGACAGTGTATTTCTTAAATATGCTCTTACGGTATCTTTCATGTTTAAAGTACCGGATGCTGTATTTAAGAATCCTTCCGGTATAAGTGTAATTTCTATAGGTAAAGGTAATGTAAGATTTAATATAAATTTATAGCTGTTAAAATTCGTGTTTTGATTTCCAAGACCCCGGACTCTTAATAAATATTCGCCGGTGTTGACAAAGCAAGTCAGAGTATCGCCGACTCCGGAAATTAATTTTGCCGAAAGAATATTTCCTGATGAAGTCAATATCGAAACTTCAGCCAAACCCGAATTTAAACCTGAGATTATTGCATTAAGATTTCCGGTGGATGCAGCATCAACTTTATAAAAATCAATATCAGTATTTCCGCCGAAGCTTTGTGAAGTTATAAAGCCGGCGTAAGTTTTATTCAGAGAAACATCGTATGCTTTTGAAATAGAATCCGGTTCATCGAGTCCGCGGATTATGGTTTTATAATCCGGTGTCTCCTGATCATGTCTTTTATTTGTAAGAATAGTATCGGCAATATTGACCGGAGCAGGAATGCCCCCGCTTTCATAAAGCCATTGTCTGCTTAAATCAACAACTATATCAGTGCCGAGGTTAAGATAATTTGACGTGATCCATGTGTAAGAGATGTTATCAGGCAAAGGTAAATCAGAATTAAAACTTGTAACACTGCTGAGACCTTTTATGCTGTCTGTCTGGCTTCCGTTGCAGTTAACATCCTTATTATAATATGCAGAAGGAATAACTGATTCAGAATTTCCAAATAAGTATGGTGCTCTTGGAACTCCGGTAAATGAATACCTGCAGTCTCTCACAGCTTCACTGTTGGGATCAATGTTAAACAGAGAAGCCAGGCTTGCATTTGAGCCCAGATGAGGAGTACCGAAAGTCACTACTTTTGCAACTTTATGACCGCTCAAATTATCATCCGGATCGATCCACCAAATTTTAATTCCGTTTTCAGTTCTCTGCAGATATTCCCTTACAACAAGTCCGCCCATGGAATGACCGGCTAAAATTACCTTGTCAGACTGAGAAGCGGTTAAAACCGCTTCAATACATTTCTTCAAAGCAAAACCCTGTTTATATATTGCAGATTCATTGCTTGTTGACTGATTTAAGCCCGGAGTATCGTCGCTGTGAATTATTACTCTCGGATCTGATGCATCCCTGTTCCAGAAGTTTTGAAAATTAATCGCGTAAAGATTGCTGTTTGATAGCTGATTAACAGTTACTCCGTTGATATCTTTAACCGGAATTATTACATCCTGTAAGTAAGCTGTCGTATCACCACCGCGTGAGTTAAGTACTGCATGGAATCTGTTGTTCGGGTCTGTAAGCCAGCTGTTTTGTAAATAACCAATCAGTGTATTCCATGTTTCATCGCTGCTGTTTATTCCGTGAACAAGTATAACCGGATAGGGAGAATTTCCAGGTTGTGCAATTAATGATTTACTAAAAATTAAAATGATTAAGAGTAAGTATATTTTTTTCAAAGTTTTAATATTATGTTTCTGAGTTTAACCCGGATTGTTCAACAAAACTTTTTACAGCGAAGGAATGAAGAACACAAAGGGTTTTAGAGAAAATTGAATTGTAAGAAAAAATTTTCTCGATCTTTACGTAAATTTGCGTTTAAATACTTTTTCAATTTCCATTGAACAACTTGTGTTTTATTTAATTTTCAAAAATAGATATTGCAGTATTTAGATAAAATGTACTTACAATACTGCAGGTCAAATTACAATCATTGCTGTCCAAAATATTTTTTTAAAGTAACAATTCTTATTAATCTGTCTTTTAAATCAACACTTTGTATAAAATTATGAAAACATCCCTGCTCATCAAAATTTATTTCATTTGAATATCTTTTCAACCACAAAGGTCACAAAGTAGGCACAAAGTTCACAAAGAATTAATTTTTTTAATATTATTTTATCTTTGTGTGTTTTGTGCATTCTTTGTGTGCTTTGTGGGTTAACCATCGTTTTGGACGGATGTGAATTACAATACAGATAAGCTTAAAAAAAAAAGCCGGAGATAAGAAATTACCTCCGGCTTTTGTATTATGGAGTTTGTAGAACGGTTAATGTTTATGGGCTTCTTCGTGTACTTTTTTGTGTCCGTTTTTATGATGAGCTGAACCATTTTTTGCAATGTTGGCTGATTCTGACATCTGGCTCTTGTTAAATCGTTTAGCTCTTCCGTACAAAGAAACAAAAAATCCCAGTGCCATAATGATAGTTCCGCCCCAAACAAGATTAATGAATGGTTTGATACTTGCGGTAAGAACCAATGTTTCGGGATTCTGAACTGAAGGAGCAGATTCGTCAATTATTGCAAGCGAGGCTGTTGATTCGCCGGCAATTGAAATCTGAGTCAGAAGAAATGTATATTTATCGGTTTCATTAAGGCGTGTCGGAACATTCTCCGTCTCCCCGTTTTTCATCACCTGCTCTGCAATTACTTTTTCTGTTTTCCCGTCATAAGTTACTTCAAACTCAGCGCCTATGGTATTATCCTTTCCTTCGGACATTGCTTCCTGACTGAATTTGGATCTGTCGAAATCAATGAACTTCATCTTAAGACCCTTAACTTCTTTTTCTTCACCTTTTTTAAAAACAACTACATCATTGTCATTGAACGCTTTCGGCGATTCAAGGGACATTGGTGAAAGGTAAACGTCCTTTATTCCGAGATTGGCGATGTCAGGATTTTTCATAATTCCTTCGGAGTAATCGCTGTAAAACATTACCGGCTGAAGAAGAAAACCTTTCCCGTCTTTTTCAACTACAACATTGAAATGGTATTTGTCCTGTTTTTCACCGAACGGAGTAGCGCCTCTGTAGGTCAAATCATATCCTAATGCAGAGCGGGTTTCATTTAACGGCAAAGACAAATTCACTTCTTCGGAATACTTTGAAGAACCTATAATTCCCAGGAATAAAATCATTATCCCGAGATGTGCTACGTAAGGTCCTGCTTTGAGATTATTTTTCGTAAATATTTTATATGCAATATTTGCATTTATGAATAAAGCAAACAGTGATGCAGCTGCAAATACAGCAATCAGAATATCATGGATCCCTAATATTACAAGAGCAATTGTAGCTGCTCCCGTAAGAATCAGAGGCATATACAAACTCTTAAAAAATCTTTTTTCTTCAGTATGTTTCCATGCAAGTAAAATGCTGATCCCGTTTATGGCAGCAATGAGGATCGCAAGCGGCAGATTCATTTTATTATAAAAAGCGGGGTCAACAGTAGCGCTTGAAAATATCGGCCAGCTGGTTCCGACTCCAATTACCAGTGCGGCTGCACATAAAGTAATCGCTCCGACAAAAACCGCGGACTCTCTTGATAAAATATCTGCTGGTTCGGATTTTGTCTCATCAAGACTTTTCCATCTGAACAATATCAAACCAATTCCTCCCGCACCGAACAGTGAAAGGAAAACTATCAAAAATAAATAAACTTCCTGCCCCGGATCAACAAAAGAATGAACAGATGCATCGCCAAGGATTCCGCTCCGCGTAAGAAACGTTGAATACAGTACAAGTATGAAGCCCAGTATGGCAAGCAGAAGGCTGGTCTTTTTGAATTTACCTGTTTTTTCTTCTGCTATCATAGAGTGAATTGCTGCTACAATAATAATCCACGGAACAAAAGACGAATTCTCCACCGGATCCCAGCCCCAGTATCCACCCCATCCCAATACTCCGTAAGCCCAGAACCCCCCGAGCATTATGCCTACTCCAAGTACCATACCAGAAAACAGAGTCCATGGTAACGCAAGCTTCAGCCACCTGTTGTATTGATTTTTAATCAGAGCTGCTAGAGCAAAGCAAAAAGGAATGGCAAGAGAAGAAAATCCTGCGAAGAGAATCGGAGGATGAATTGTCATCCAGAAATTCTGAAGCAAAGGATTAAGTCCTCTTCCGTCTTCCGGAACAAATCCAATCGTAACATCTTTTGGAAAGGATTCCCAAACATATAAGTAGGGTGATTTGATGATCATTATGAATAAAAGGAAGGACTGAATCAAAGTAAAAGTTACCATTACAAACGGTTCGTACTTTTCTCTTGCGTCATCTGAATGGTTTTTAGAGGAACCGTCTTTATCCCTGATTTTAAGATAACTCATCAGAAATACGCCAAGTACAGCCATCATAAACGCCCATAAGTGAAAGCTGCCTTCCTGACCTGCGTAAAAGGTCGAAGCAAGAAGATTAATCGGCAAATCCTTCGAGCTGTAGTTCCAGACGTAAGTGTACTGAAACTGATGTGTAATTATGAGATACAGCAGGTAGGCGGCAGATGATATTGTCATAACTACCGAAATATGAAAAAACATTCTTGCCGGACCTTTGGCTTTTATCTTCCCTCTGCATGCCATGAAATACAGCATTGAAGAAAGAATGCATGATATAAATGCAATGTATAGAAAAAATGTACCCATATGAATACTTTTTTAAATTAAACTAAAATTAAATCCCTGATTTTTTGACATCCTCTCCTTTTCCTTCATACTTGGAGGGACATTTTGTCAGAACTTCCTTGGCGTGAAAATATCCGTCTTTCATCTTACCTTTAGCGACTACAGATTCAGCCATCTCGAAATTATTCGGTCTTGCTCCTGCAAGAATGACCTTCATTTCTGTATTATTTTCATCTTTCATATAGAAAATGAACTCATTGGTATTTGCATCAAATTTCGCTTCTTTATCTCTTACCCAGCTTCCTTTTACCTGACAGGTCTTATGATTTTCAGAAGCGTTTTGGAAATTTGTATATTCAATATTACTTTCTGAAAACGCAAAGAAACCGACTACTAAAAATATTACTATTATTATAATTCCTGTAATAGATTTGGCATTCATGATAATATTATTTTAATTAATTTTAAATTTTCAATTTGGAATTGGTTTACCCATGGATTTATAAATATCTTCTATCTCTGTTTTATTTGCAAGAGCTTCCTCATTCTTGGGATCAAGCTCCAATACTCTTCTGAATCTTTGTAATGCAGGTTTATATTTTTCTTTTGGAGGGAGATCCGCTTCGAACATGAGATAATTTGCAGCTCTAAGCTGCATTTCGATGCACTTTTTCTTATCGCTTTCAGATTTAGATTTCTGATATTTGGCATCTGCTTCATCAGCTTCCGATGTATATTTCACAACTTCCTTATCGCTCATTCCATCAGATTGTTCACCGGAGCCTTCTTTACTATCGCCGGAGCCATGGAAGTTATCTTTAGGCATTAAATTCCTGTGAATTGAATCATCGGGCATTTTTGACCTGTCCGGAGTTTTTTGCTTATTACTCAGCAATTCCGGAGGTACATCCTTTGTACAGGAAATAAAGGATGCTGCAAAAAGAACCGAAAGTAAATATTTGAATAAATTATGAATCATGGTTATTAAATTTAACTTTATTAAATGACATTTATTATACCAAAAAACATTATGATTCCATAAAAATTTCAAACTTTTTTTGTTTAAAGTCCAATTTCTCCACAATAAAGTTTAAGATAAAATCCACAAAGTCAAACGTCAGAGGTCAGACGTCAAATGTCAGTGGGCAGACGTGAATTGTAAAACATCAGATGTCAAACGTTTGACAATTCAATTTCTTGTATCTGAAAACCTGACATTCTGATTTCTGACTTCTTACATTTTGATACTTGACTTCTTATATATGTCGTTTGATGTCTGACATCTGACATCTGACGTTTTGACGTTGATGTCATCTCATCACCGCTTCAAGCTTCAATTCACTCTGCATAATAATTTCCGTCATTGGATAATTCCATGTCAGAATATTTCCATTTGATACGGTTGCATTGGACGATATTACTTCATATGGAAATTCTATTTCAAAATTAATAAACCCATTTCCGAACATGTTCATTACACTGGCTTTCATTTGTTCAGCCAGTGTATCATTATCATTCAATGCTTCCGGTTCAGTCTGCCTGTAAATGTAATTAAAAACAATTTGGTCACCTTCGTCATTCATCGTTACGGATGCGGGATTTTTTATGTCACTTTCATCTTCCACTGTTTTTTCAAGAACAGAGCCGATTTTAATTAAGCTGTCAAAATCGTAACTTATTATAAAGCTTTTGGACGAATCACCATTATTTTCCGAACTTATTCCTGTAATATTTACACCGGCTATCGAATCATATTTTTCCTTTGTCTTGTTTGTGAATATCTCATCGTTATATAACGAGTCCAGGAACGATTCTTTTCTCGTTGAATCCATAAATTCCGTCATCACAGACATCATCGAATAGAATTCTTTCATAAATGTAACCGTCAAAATTTCGGTTCCCGAACCGTCTTTGTTCAGTTTTATTTTTCTGTTGACCGAAAGGCATGAATTTAAAGATAAACATAAAATCATCAGCAGAAGAAAAATTAAAACGGGTTTTAATTTTATCATTTGATTATTTTTTTTATTTGAAACTAACTTAATAAATTTAATTTATTATTAAGAGTTATAATATTAAGTATATTTTACAAAACTTTAATATGATATTTTTGTTCTAAACATAGAATTTTTACCCCGTAATTTCTCCAATGAAAAAATCCGGAATCTTATTTATCGCATTATTTTCCGTGCTGTCGGCTTCTGCGTTCTGGATTTTCGTCGGGTTCAAAACCGTTAAAACGGTTTTAAGTGAAAAAGCCCTGATAAATTGCGCAAGGGTTCTTGAAACTAAGTACCATGACTTTAAATATTCGGATATTCAAAGAGAAAACGATTCTGAAATTGTTGCTTGCCAGAATCTGTATGATGTTCAAAACTATAAACTCAGACTTTCTTTTGACATACCGCAAAAATACATTTTTGGAAATCTTGAAATGAATGCGCTGAATCTTTCGGACACGCTTAACAGAATTTATATGAATTTTTCGGATAAAATGAGAGTTAACCGGATTTTATTGAACGGAACAAATGCATTATTCACAAGGGAAAATGATCTCATAATAATTGATTCAAGAAATAAATCTCAAAAATCAGCAAACATAATGGTTGAAATTAACTATGAAGGCTCCCCGGAAAATAAAGGGTTTGATTCTTTCGGATTCAAGACTTTTGATGAAGAGCCTGCGATTTATACTTTGAGTGAACCTGAGAACGCCCCGACATGGTGGCCATGCAAGGATCTGACAACAGACAAATTTGTCTCCGAAGTAATGCTCACCGTCCCTCCTCAGCTTACCGGAGTTTCTAACGGACTTTTGCAGGAAGTAAAGGTCGAGCCGGATGGAGATAAAACATTTCACTGGAAGTCTAATTATCCGATAACCACTTATCTTGTTTCGATTGCGATCGGGAAATATGATACATGGACCGATATATATTATACCACCGACAGTTCCAAAAAAATGAATGTGGATTATTATACTTATCCTTCATTTACGCAAAAAGCAAAAATTGACTGGAAGAATACGGTAAGCATGATAGAATTTTTTGCAAAAATATTCGATGAGTATCCTTTCATAGATGAGAAATACGGAATGGCAATGATCGGATGGTCAGGCGGTGCAATGGAGCATCAAACAGTTTCGAGCATGGGATATACAACGATCACAGGAACTGAAAGATCTGAAGATATAGTTGTTCATGAACTTGTACACCAGTGGTTCGGCGACGCAATCTCGCCAAAAACCTGGAAAGACATATGGCTGAATGAAGGCTTTGCAACTTACGGGGAAGCACTCTGGAAAGAACATAAAAACGGAGCAGATGCGTATTTTAATTTTATGAAGAAAATAGATTACGGATATTTTCAGGGGACAGTTTACAATCCTGAAGGATTCATTTTCGGACCGACAGTTTATAAAAAAGGTGCATGGTGTCTCCACATGCTAAGAGGAGTAGTCGGTGATTCAGTTTTTTTTGAGATCGTCAGGAAATATTACGAGAAGTTTAAATATAAGACAGCTGATACGAGGGATTTCAAGGAAGTATGCGAGCAAGTTTCGGGAACTGACTTGACATATTTTTTCAATCAATGGATATTTGACGGCACCGGACGTCCTGAATATAAGTACTCCTGGAAATCTGAAGATTTCATGGATCAGAAAAATTCCGGATTTTATATATTAAAACTTAATGTGAGACAAGTTCAGGATGATTTTGAAGTTTATAAAATGCCGGTGAAGATTAAAGTAATAACTGACAAAGGTGAAGAAGAATTTACCTTTTTTAATGAAATGAAAAATCAGCAATTCGAACAGCCGGTAAACGGCAGACCTCTCGAAGTCATAATTGATAATGAAAACTGGATAATGAAAAAAATCGAAAAGGAGGAGTATTAACGATCTTCAATTATCAATTATCAATGTTCAATGTTCAATGTTCAATTATTTCTTAACAATTAATATGAAAAAATTAAAATTTGTCCGTATATCGGTTGGGCTTATTTTCACCGTTTTATCATTTGTATATTCAAATTCATACTCCCAATCGAAAAACATCATAATAAAATTAAAAAGCAACACTCCTCCGGAAGTTATAAATAATTTTAAAAATAACTCTCCTAAATCAGGCAGCAGCTCAATTTCACGACTCAGCAGGGAACTTGATATTGATAATTCAAAAGCAGTTTTCAATGGGGGAAATACATTATTTTCTGATAATATCAGTTTCAAAGAAATTGGTCTGGACAGAATATTTATTGTTAAGACAAGTGATGCAAAGAGTGGTCAGTTTTTAACTTTAGCCGCTAAGAATGAGTTTGTAGAGTACGTACAGCCGTTAGGGATCTTAAAACTGGAAGAACTCTCTGAAAACAGCCTTGCTCCAAATGATATTTATTACAGTGAACAGTATTATCTCGGTATGATAGGAATGCAGAATGTATGGGATATCACTCTCGGTGATTCAAATATTGTAATAGGAGTCATCGATACAGGATTGGATTTTCTCCATCCCGATCTTCAGAGCAGCTTTAAAATAAACAACGGAGAGTACGGCAACGGGAAGGAATCCAACGGTATTGACGATGACAATAACGGATTCATTGATGACTGGCGGGGATGGGATTTTACCGATGAGCCTTTAACCGGAGATCCGAGAAGAGGCGATTATCTGAATCCGGATAATGATCCGACAGATGATAATAAGCAATCTCACGGCACTGCCGTAACAGGAATTATCAATGCAACAATTAATAACAATCTTGGAATTTCATCAATAGCTCCCAAATGTAAAGTAATGGTTTTAAGAGCTTTTGATGCTGAAGGATTCGGTGAAGAAGATGACGTAGCAAATGCAGTACTTTACGGGATCTCAAACGGTGTGAGGATTTTTAATTTCAGCTTTGGTGATTATGTATTCAGCAATTTACTAAGAGACGTTGTGAGGTTTGCTTATACAAAGAATGTCATCATTGCTTGCTCGGGTGGGAATGACGGCAGCGACAGGCTTCACTACCCGTCGGCTTATGATGAAGTAATATCTGTCGGTGCATCGGATCCAACCGATAATAAAGCAAGCTTTTCTTCATACGGTGAAACGGTCGACATATTCGCTCCCGGATTTCAGAATTTAACAACTGTAAGAACCGGAAAAGGCAGCTCTGCATTCGGAGGGAATTATGATAAATTAAACGGAACATCATTTGCGGCACCGATAGTTGCGGGTATTGCAGGTTTATTGCTTTCAAAAAATCCTTCACTTACAAATGAAGAAGTAAGAGGAATTTTAGTTTCGACTACTACATTGATGGCGGGACAAAACGGCTGGGATCATCTTCGGGCTTCCGGAAGATTAAATGCAATTTCCGCAGTTGAAAATTTTAATAACCCTTCCATTGCAAGAATAAATTATCCGTTTCAGGATTTTACATTTGAAAATGATACTGTTGCAATCAGCGTTTCGGCAGCATCTCCGATTTTCCTGTCATATTCACTTTACTATGGCGTCGGACAAAGACCTTCTAACTGGATCCCGATTTTACAAAACCAAACTTCACAGGTTTTGAATGATACGGTTGCAAAATGGAATACATCAGGTATGGTTGATACTTCATACGCATTACGTCTAGCTATCAACAGCAACTCGGGAAGAACCATTGAACACAGAATGATTATTTTTAAAGACAGGAATCCGCCGGTAATTACTGATGTTGCTTTCGGAACATTAATAGATAAAAACAATTATTCACAGCTCATACTTTTTGGAACTAATAAAAGGACTCTCGGGAAGATTTATTATAAACGGAAAAATGTGAGCGAGCCGTATAGATTCATATTGGCTGACATCGGGACTCCAAACATAGGATTTGTAACAGAAGGACATTTCGGACTGCTCAGCGGAAATGATCTCGCGCCAAATACCGAGTATGAATTTTATGTTGAAGCGACTTCTCTCAATGGAAAGGCTGCTGTTGTAAGCGATACTTCATTTTATTTTTATACACAACCTCAGATCAATAATTACGGTTACAAGCAAAAGAACTATTCTCTGGCTTACTCCCAGTCATCCAATACAATTTTTGATTACAATGGTGACGGGAAAAATGACATTCTGCTTAATGACATAAAGAAAAATCTGAGGCTCAATATTTTTGAATTCAATTCAGGAAGTTTTAACAAGATCTCAAATGACAACTGGAGTGATTTTAAAGTAGGAAGAGATATCGGTGATATTGATAATGACGGAAAATTAGAACTTCTTTTGTCTAAGGGAAGAGACGGCTTTGTATATGAATCACCTGAGGTAAACCAGTTGCCGGTAAATCTGATCTGGAGTGATTCAATAAATGCAAATTTCTGGTCTGCGAGAATCGCCGATACCGACGATGACGGGAAAAAGGAAATTTTAGGTTTCGGCAAAACAGGTTTAAGAATTCTTGAATCTTCCGTGAACAATGGATTTATTCAAACCGCCAATCTGAATTATTTCGGAATTGATTCGACACCGAATTCGCAAAATGTGCTGGTTGAGGATTTTGATAATGACGGAAAGAAGGATATTGCATTCATCAACGTGTACTATGAAAATAGTAATACAATTCTGCCGAAAATCGGATTTTCTGTTTATGAAAATACTTCTGACAACAGTTATACACGTGTATTTAAAGACAGCGTAGACAGGCTTATGCGCGGAGATAATCTTACAACAGGTGATTTCAACGGAGACGGTAAAAAAGATATTGCGCTCGGAGTCGTAAGCAAAGACGGTCAGTTGCTTCAGTATTACAGCTTGTTTGTTTATACGGCAGATTCTGATAATAATTATTCGGTTTTGGATGCAGTGGATATTTACAATTATAAATCTTACACCGAGACTTCTACGAAAGCTGCTGATATTGATAACGACATGAGAGATGAAATTCTGATCAATACCGGGACGCTGTTTTACATTATGAAATTTGATGATACACAGAACAGATTCATTCCTGTATTTTATATGAAAGATATTAATACATTCAATCAGATTGTTTATGATTTTGATGCGAACGGGATAAAGGAATTCGGACTGAACACTGTAAATGATACTTTATTGTTTTTTGAAAAAGATATAGCTTTCACAGGACCACCGACTCCGTTAGGATTAAAAGGCAACAGTCTTGATTCAAACAAAATTACTCTGAGCTATGAATCAGTCCCCGGAGCTGATTACTATAAGATATACAGGAGTGATACAAGTTCGAACTTTGCGCTTTACGATTCAGTCTCCGGTACTACATATGAGGACGAAAATGTTTCCAACCGGAAGAATTATTATTATAAAGTATCTGCAGTAGATAATCAGAATCCTGTGAGCGAAAGCATGTTAGCGGATTATGTAATGATTTATTGTCATAACAAGTCGAGATTGATTTCGGTGGTTTATGAAAACAACGGATTCATGTCAGTAAAGCTTTCCGAAAAAGTTTCTTCGACAATACCTTCTTTAAGCTCATTTATTGTAAATAACGGAATTGGCTTTCCGAAGAATATTGCTGTTAAAAATAACTTCGAATATTTCCTGACATTTGAAAAACAATTTCCAAACGGTAGCTACTCAGTAAAAACATCCGGGCTGACAGATCTTTATAATTCTCCGGTTGATACAAACTCACTGCAGTTTTCCGTTCTTGAAGTTGATTCGGCTAAATTTTACATATCTAAACTGGAACTGGCGGGTGATAAAAAACTTAAAGTTGAATTTAACCTTGATGTTGACTCGGTCAGCGTAAAAAATACTGCCAACTATACATTTGAGCCGTTTGGTATCAGGGTAACTTCAGTTGAAATAGATAATACAAACAGGAGAATTGTTTATTTAAATTTACAAAACAACGCAGTCATTGGCGCAACAGGGAAAAATTATTTGCTTAAAGCTTTTAATGTTTATTCTACTGACGGAATAAAGATTGTTGATGGCGCAGGCAGCAGCTTCGGCTTAATATTCAACAAAGAAAATCTGGATGAGATGTATGTTTATCCGAATCCCTACAGCATCAACACTACACAAGGTTACATTACATTTGCCAATACCACGCGTGAAGCCTCAATAGACATTTATGACCTGACAGGAAAATTTCTGATCAACATACAGGAGACAAACGGCAACGGCGGCGTAGAATGGAATCTGATAGACAAAGACGGTAACAAGGCAACAACAGGTATTTATATTTACCGGGCAACGGGTAAGAATTCATCGGGGCAGGAAGTTGATGAGAAGACGGGAAAGTTTGCAGTTGTAAGGTGAAATTAAAAAGGCGTCCGGAGACGCCTTTTGTATAGAAACATAAATTTTTTATTTGTTCAAATGCTCTATCAGAGCTTTTCCCGCTTTAAATCTGATTACCTTTCTTGCAGCAATTTTTATTTCTTTTCCTGTCTGTGGATTTCTGCCGATTCTGGCTTTTCTGTTTGATCTTATAAAGGATCCGAATCCAACTAAAGCAAGCCTACCATTTTTTTTAACGGTTTTTCTGATTCCATCAATGATAGATTCCAATGCTGCTCTTGCCTGCACTTTAGTTATTTTAGCATCTCCTGCTATTTTGGAAACTAGTTCGTCTTTTGTCATTTTATTTTTGTTTAGTTTGTAAAAATTCTTATTACAAAAATAACATTGTATTAATTAAAAAGCAATTTTAATTATAACAAAGAGTAGCGGGGAAATCACGTCTGACAAGTGTTCGCCAAGGTAAAGCTGAATGGCGATACTACAGAACTTCAGATTTTTTGAACTCTAATATATTTCCCAAAACTTCACCAATTGAAATACCATCTTCAAACTCACAGACTTCTTTGTCTTTACTGCAATGACTGTCACAGTACTCTTTGCTTACTTCAAGATTTACAGCTTTATCTCCGAGAGCTCCCCACAGTTTGGCACAATTCATTCTTCTGTGACAATATAATCCAATGGTTTTAATTTTCAATGCAGCTGCAATATGCAACGGACCTGTAGAAGGAGCAACCAGCAAGTCAGCATTTGAAATAATGCAAATCAAATCTCTTAGCTTCTTTACAGAATCATCCGCAAATACAATCCTTTCTGCATTCAAAGATATAATGCTTTGTTTAAATGAACTGCTCATTTCTTTTGCAGTGAGAATTATCTTCGCAGTTTTATGTCTGATTAAAACCTCTCTTATCAGTAATAAATATTTCTCTTCGCTCCAGTTACGGGAGGATTTTCCTGAACCGGTGTGAATTATAATTTTAAAATCATCTTCCTTCACGTTAAGATTTTGCAGAATGGATTTTCCCGAAAGAACTTCTTCATCGGTAACAAAAATCTCAGGAGTAAAATCATTGGAATTTATACCAATATATCTTGCAAGGTCCATGCAATAATCTGCTTCATGCCGTAGAGGAATGTATTTATTTCTTGAAACACTCTTCATAAATGTTATCACTTCATACAATTTTTTCCCAACACCGATCCTGTTTTTAATTCCGGCAAAGAACATTTGATAAGCAGCTCTTTCTGTCGGCATCACAAGAAGACCATGTGTAAATTTATTTTTCCTGATTTCCTTTACGACTCTCCAAAAAGATTCTTTTTTTAAATCATCCGTAATAATCAGATCGAGATAAGGATTATTTAATAAAATATCGGAAGTGTTCGGATTGGTCAGAGTTGCAATGAACGAATCCGGGTAGGCTTTTTTGATTTCGCGTATCATCGGAGTGATCATTACTATATCACCTACTCTGTCAGTACGGACTATGAGAACTCTTTTTTGCATTTTTCAGATTGTCAGTTTAGTTGTTAAGTAGTTTAGTGGTTGAGTAGTTTAGTGGTTGAGTAGTTTTATCGAGGCTGTAAATTACTAATTACTCAACCACTCAACCACTCAACTACTCAACTACTCAACTACTCAACTACTCAACTACTCAACCACTAAACTACTCAACTACTCTACTACTCTTAATTCTCAACAAGCAGAGGATCCGGGAGACCATCTCTTGTCTGAATATAACTCTCGACCTTGTATCTCATAGCAACAAACACAAATGCAATTGCCGTGACAAACATGAGGATAGCGAAGAACCAGAAATATTCCGAGCCTGTGAGTTTTAATGATCCGTCAGGATTTACAATGATTGCATTTACAAGGGCAGTGATCCCGTTACCAAGTGATACTCCAAGAAACCAAAGTCCCATGACGAAGGACTTCATGCTGTTTGGAGATTGTGTGTAAGAAAATTCTAATCCGGTTATTGAAACCATAACTTCGGCTGCTGTTAAAATTACATAAGCCCAGAACTGCCACATTATGCTTGGCTTTCCTCCGGCAAGAATTGATGTTTCAGCCAGTGCAATTATTACAAATGAAAATCCCGCAAGCAGCATTCCGATTGTAATTTTTCTAAGAGCAGTCAGTTTAAAAAATTTATTTGTCAGGGGATATAACACATAAGTAAAAAGCGGAATGAAGAGCATTATAAGAAGAGGATTTATTGCCTGTATCTGCGAAGCAAGTAGTTCAAATTTTACAAATCCGAGATCAACCATTCTGTCCATCTTTTCCGACTGCAGAACCCATGACGATCCCGACTGATCAAACAGTGACCAGAAAATGGATATGAAAATATACATGATGCTCAAATTGAATATCGCTTTTTTTCCCTGCGGGCTGAATACATCTTTAGTGTATGCTTTCCATCCGACAGGAGGAATTGCGATGAATACTTTTCTTCCTCTCCAGAATACTATTGTTGCCAGGAACATAAGGAAACCCGGTACGCCGAAAGCAACATGAGGACCATAATTGTCAAGAAGGACGGGGATTAGTAAAGTTGAAATAGCTGCTCCGAGATTAATGGAAAAATAAAAGTATCCGAATATTTTTTCCAGTAAGGATTTATTTTTTTCCTCAAACTGATCTCCGACGTGTGCCGAAACACAGGGTTTTATACCGCCTGCTCCAATTGCTATTAAAGTAAGTCCGATCGATAATCCTATCCGGGATTCATCTACCGCAAGTGCAAGATGCCCGAGTACATAAACTATTGAAAGTATGATTATCGTTTTATATTTCCCCCATAATACATCCGAAATGATAGCTCCTAGTATCGGAGTGAAATAATTTACCATTGAAAACACATGATACCATGTCGTAGCTTCATTCTCGCTCATCGGATCGGGCTTACCATGTGACATAAGATACTGGGTCATAAAGACCACAAGGATGGCGCGCATTCCGTAGTAGCTGAATCTTTCCGAGAGTTCGTTCCCTATGATGTATGGAATTCCCTTTGGATACTTAAGTTTATTTTCTTCTGTCATTTTGTTTTGAAAATGTTCAGCAAAATATCTAATATTTTTTTAAGACGCAAGAACGTGAAACGTGAAACGTGAAACGTGAAACGTCAAACGTCAAACGTCAAACGTC